>CAZSWK010000001.1:0-21646 GCA_964610835.1 uncultured Anaerolineaceae bacterium
GAGCAGGCGCTCGCGCGTACGCGCGCCCGGCGGCCGGACCTCCTCGACCGGCCCGGCTAGCTGCGATGCCCACCGACGTTGTTGACACGCGTCGATACGCGTCGCGGCGGGCGTGGCGCCCGGCAGCGCTCAGAGCGCACCACCAGGTGCACCACAGCCAGCTGCCGGGGGCACCGGCAAGGCTCGTCACGGCGATCACCAACGGCTGATGCGCAGGGCGCATCGCTCATAGGTAATGCGTGCGGGGAAGCCAGCGCAATGGTCGCGGGCGGGCCGGGTTCGTGCAGGGAATCGGCCGCTCTTGAACCGCCGCGCGCATCGACCGTGATGTGGCGCCGCCAGGGCAGCACGCTGACGTGGCGGGCAGGCATCACCGGCCGATCGTACAGTCCGATGTATACTCGGCCGCCCGACCTGTTGAATTCTGGCCGCCGATCTGGTGCGCCCAAGTCACTGTGAGTCAAACGTGAGCGTCATCGACGAGATCAGCGCGGCACAGCTGCGCACCGACCTGCCCGAGCTCGCCTCGGGCGACACCGTTCGCGTCTTGGCGCGCGTGCGCGAGGGCAACCGTGAACGGACGCAGGTGTTCGAGGGCACGATAATGCGCCTCCGCGGTGGCGGCATCAGTCGCTCGATCACCGTGCGCAGCATTCGCAGCGGCGTGGGTGTCGAGCGCACCTTCAAGATCCACTCGCCGCGTCTCGAGAAGATCGAGGTCGTGCGCCACGGCGTGGCGCGTCGGGCGCAGCTCTACTTCCTGCGCGGGCGGATAGGCAAGTCCGCCTCGCTGCGCGAGCGGCGCTAGGCGATCCGGCGGCCCGGCGCGGGGCGCAAAGCGACTAACCTTTCCGCCGATGGCGGTAATCGTTCCCTCGCGCCGGCTCGAGTTGCGCCTGGCGCGGGAGCGTGGCTGCCAAATCATCCTCGGCGTCGATGAGGTGGGCGTGGCACCCTCGTCCGGCCCGGTGGTTGCCTGCGCCGTGGCGATGCCACTCGACAAGCGCCCGATCAAGGGTGTTCGGGATTCCAAGACGCTGTCGGCGGCCCAACGACAGCGATTGGCCGTCACGATCCTGCGTCGCGCACTGACGGTGGGTATCGGCGCCGCCTCGGTCGCCGAGATCGATCGCCTCAACATCTACTACGCGACCGTATTGGCCATGAAGCGCGCGATCACTCACGCCGGCGCGCATGACTTCGTGATCGTCGACGGCCGGCGCATTCGCGGTTTCGAGGAGCATGCTGGGCCGTACCGCGCCGTGATCGACGGCGACGCACTGTGCTACGCCGTTTCATGTGCGTCGATCGTCGCCAAGGTCACGCGTGATCGGCTGATGCGCCGGCTGGCGGTGCGCTACCCCGGGTATGGTTGGGAACACAACGCGGGCTACGCCACGCCCGATCACCGCGCAGGCCTGGCGGCGCTGGGCGTCACGCCCCATCACCGGCGCTCGTTCATCACCACGCGGCGCGTGCTCGACGGCGAACAGACCTCGTTCGACCTGTTCACCAGTGTCGCGGAGGAGTCGCCCGCGGAGCAGCCCGTTCCCGCCTAAGTCGGCGTTAAGTGGCGCTGGCTAGGGTGCTCTCGTGGCAACCCTGCGCCAGCGTCGTGGATCGGCCGCCGAGAGCGCGGCAGCTCGCTACGTGCGCAGCCTTGGCTGGCAGATCGTGGGCCGCAACGTCCGGGTCCAACGCGACGAGATCGACATCCTCGCGCTCGACCCGGGACCGCCGTGGGAGCTGGTGTGCGTCGAAGTGCGCTCGGCCAGGTCGGCGGCCTTTGGCCCGCCCGAGGAGCGCGTCGACCACCTGAAGGTCGTGCATCTGTATCGCGCCATGCGCACTCTGGACGGGTCGGTAGGTCGCGGAATGTCCCGGCGCGTGGACCTCGTTGTCGTCGACGAGCGCGCCGGCGAAAGGACGTTCAGACACCTGCGTCGCCTGGAGCCACCGTAGGGGCTGGAGTTCGCCTTTGGTAGACTGCGCGAGCCGCGCTGAGCGGCAGCGCCGGTCAACGGCGACATCACACACGCGCGCTGCTCCCCACGAGGTGCCCGAGGGCGTCGATGCGCCAGGGGTCCGTGGGCTGGAGGCACGCGGAGGCAAAACCGAAACAGGAGGAATCCACTCCATGGCGTCAATTTCCATGCGCCAGCTGCTCGAGGCAGGCGTTCACTTCGGTCATCAGACGCGGCGCTGGAACCCGAAGATGCGCCCTTACATCTTTGCCGAGCGCAACGGGATCCACATCATCGACCTGGCGCAGACGGTAAGCCGGCTCGAGATCGCGCTCGACTTCGTGCGCGAGACGGTGGCCGGCGGTGACACGATCCTGTTCGTGGGCACCAAGAAGCAGGCGCAGGAGCCGATCTCCGAGGAAGCCACGCGCGCCGAGATGCCCTACGTCAACCAGCGCTGGCTGGGCGGCATGCTCACCAACTTCGTGACCATCCGCAAGCGCCTGGGCCTGCTCGATCAGCTCGAGGCGCGACAGGAAAACGGCGAGTTCGAGCGTCTTTCAAAGAAGGAAGCCAGCCACCTGACCGAGGAGATGACGCGGCTGCAGCGCACGCTCGGCGGCATTCGCAAGATGCGTCGCCTGCCAGGTGCGCTGTTCGTCATCGATCCGCAGCGCGAGCACATCGCCGTGGTCGAGGCGCGCAAGCTGGAGATCCCGGTCATCGGTACCGGTGACACGAACGTGGACCCCGACCTGCTCGACTACGTGATCCCGGCCAACGACGATGCCATCCGCGCCATCCGGCTGCTGTGCACGTTCGTTGCCGACGCCGCCGTAGAGGGCGCCCAGGACCGGGCAGCACGGCCCGCTGAGGAACCCGTGGCGGCCGTCGAGGGACAGGAAGAGGCAAGCGATGAGATGGTCGCGGCGCTCGCCGCGGGCGGCACATTCAGCTTCGAGCCCGAACCCGACGAGGACGAACTCCTGCCGACCGATGGCGCTGAGGGCGACCAGGCGGGCGAAAGCGATGAAGCCAACGAGAAGCCGTCGAAACCGGCCCATCCCCGGCCGGCCCATCCCCGGCCGGCCCATGCCCGGCGTGGTAGCGGCAAGGACGACGATGCCGAGCCGGCCGACTGACACAACCAGAGGAAAAGGAAGATGAGCGACACCACAACCAGCGAAGGGGTACCGGCCACCAGGGTCAAGGAGCTGCGCGAGCTCACCGGCGCGGGTTTCATGGACTGCAAACGGGCCCTCGAGGATGCCGACGGCGACCTGGAGCGTGCCGCCGCGCTGCTCAAGGAGCGGGGCATGGCGTCCGCCGCGCGCAAGTCGGAACGCGAAGCGCGCGAGGGCGCCATAGCGAGCTACATCCATCCCGGCGGACGGCTTGGTGTGCTGATCGAGGTCAACTGTGAGACCGACTTCGTGGCGCGCACCGATGACTTTCAGAAGCTGGTCCGTGACCTGGCCATGCAGGTGGCCGGGCTGGCCCCGCGATACGTGACCGTGGATTCGATTCCAGCCGCCGAACTGGAGGCAAAGCGGGCCGAGCTGCTCGCCGATCCGGAGACGCAGCGAAAACCGGAGCATGTCCGGGGCCAGATCGTCGACGGCCAGCTGCGCAAGTGGTATCAGTCGGTGGTGCTCTACGAGCAGGCCTTTCGCGACACCGATCAGACAGTTGGTCAGCTGGTGACCGATGCAATTGCCCGCATCGGCGAGAACATCATGGTCAGGCGATTCATCAGATATCAGCTTGGAGAGGACCTTTGAGCAACACGCTGGCGCGGACCGGTCAGCGAGCCGGCCGAAGCACGGCAGCGCGGCGCGGCGCATATCGGCGCATCCTGCTCAAGATCAGCGGTGAGGCGCTGCTGGGCCAGCGCAGCTATGGCGTGGACCCGGAGGTGTGCGTGTTCATCGCCCGCCAGGTCCACGAGGTGGTGGACCACGGCATCCAGGTGGCGGTGGTCGTTGGCGGCGGCAACATCTTTCGTGGCCTGGCCGCATCGGCCCGGGGCATGGAGCGCGCCACCGGCGATTACATCGGCATGCTGGCCACCGTCATGAACGCCCTGGCACTGCAGGATGCGCTCGAGAAGGAGGGTGTACCGACGCGCGTCATGTCGGCGATCGCCATGAACGAGGTGGCCGAGCCGTACATCCGGCGCCGCGCCGTCCGTCATCTCGAGAAGGGTCGCGTGATCATCCTGGCGGCGGGGACCGGCAATCCGTACTTCACCACTGATACAGCGGCCGCGCTCCGGGCGGTCGAGATCGGCGCCGAGGTGCTGCTCAAGGCCACCAAAGTGGACGGCGTGTATGACAGCGACCCGGCCGTCAATCCCAATGCCCGCCGCCACACTCGCGTCGACTACGCACAGATGCTCAGCGATCGGCTGCAGGTAATCGACGCCACGGCCGTCACGCTGTGCATGGAAAACGAGCTGCCGATCATCGTGTTCGACCTCAACGAGCCGGGCCACATCAAGGCCGCCGCGACCGGCGAACCGGTGGGCACCATCATCGACGGCGGCGGGAATGGCAGGGCAGGCAAATGACCGACGAGATTCGCCGTGACGCGGATGCGCGCATGGCGCGCGCAATCGAGGCCCTCGAGCGCGACCTGGTCGCGATCCGCACCGGGCGCGCCTCGACGGCACTCGTCGAGCGCGTCCCGGTCGAGTACTACGGCACATCCACGCCACTCAACCAGCTGGCGAGCATCAGCGTGCCCGAGGCGCACAGCATCGTCATCCAGCCGTGGGATCGGAGTGCACTGGGTGCCATCGAGAAGGCGATCCTGAAGAGCGATGTGGGCCTGACGCCGAATGTGGATGGGACGGTGGTGCGCCTGAACATCCCGCCGCTGACCGAGGAGCGTCGCAGGGAACTCGTGCGGCTCGTCCACAAACGCATGGAAGAGGCGCGTGTCGAACTGCGCAATCACCGGCGTGACGTGGCCGATGCGATCAAGAGCGGCGAGCACGACGGCGACATCGGCGCCGACGAGGCGCGGCGCGAGATGGAGCAACTGCAGAAAGTGACCGATCGCTGGATCGGCGAGGTCGAGCGCGTCGGCAAGCACAAGGAAGAGGAGATCATGGAGGTCGGATGACCACCGTCGGACTGGCCGACTCGGTGGCCGCGGCAGCCGCGCAATACGGACCGCTGCCGCATCACGTCGCGATCGTCATGGATGGGAACAGGCGCTGGGCGCGGCTGCACGGTGTGTCCGAGGGCGAGGGCCACTCAGCAGGTGTCGACGCCATCCGGCCGATCGTCGAGCGGGCCGGCGACCTGGGCATCGCGGCGCTCTCGATCTACGCCTTCAGCCGCGAGAACTGGTCGCGCAGCGACGAAGAAGTGGGCACACTTTTTGCGCTGATGGAGGCGGCCATCCGGCGCGAGGTGCCAGACCTGGTGCGCAAGGGCGTACGGGTGCGCGTACTGGGACGGCTCGAAGAGCTGCCGGCAACCACGCGCAATTCGATCTCCGAGGCCATCGCGGCGACTGCCCAGGGCACGCGACTGACGCTCAACATCGCCTTCAACTACTCGGGGCGCTCAGAGATCGTGGATGCCCTCCGGCAGGCCCTGGCGGACGGGCTGGCGCCACAGGAAGTCAACGAGGACGCGATACGAGCCCGGCTGTACACGGCCGGGTTGCCCGATCTCGACCTGCTCATTCGCACCGGTGGCGAGCAACGCATCAGCAACTTCCTGCTATGGCAGGCGGCGTATGCCGAGCTCTACTTCACCGACGTGCTGTGGCCCGACTTCTCACCGGCCATCTTCGACGACGCTCTCAGCGAATTCGCGCGGCGAACGCGTCGTTTCGGGCGCTAGCCTCCAGGTATGCCTATCCCCGCAGCCGGCCTCCGGCCGCTGCTGCGCGCCTCGGACGAAGTAGCGCCGGTGTGCTCCTTCGCCTCGGCTTGCGGACCATGCGCCAGCGCCTGACCAGCGCGGCCGTGCTCGTGCCGGTCGTGGTCATCGTCTTCCTGCTCGGCGGGCCTGTGATCGCGGCCGGCATCGCGCTCCTTGTCGCGCTGGCCGGCCTCGAGACGGCTCAGCTCGTGCGTAGGGCAGGCCTGCCCGCGAGCTCCACCTTGGCGGTGATCACGCCGCCCCTGGCCGTGCTGGCGTTCCTGCGCCTCGCTCAGCTGCACGCCGACTTCCTGTCCTACAGCGGTGACTGGTTGTACGTCGCGCCTGCCGTGGCGCTGTGGCTGATGGCGATCGCGATCGTGGCGTTACGCGGCGCGAATCCCCGCCCAGCGTTCCTGGGCATGGCCGGGAACCTGTTCGCCGGTTTGTACCCGAGCTTGCTGGGTTTCGCGGTCGCCATCACCGGGTTGGGCCATACCGAGGTGCCGGCCCACAACCTGGCGGACACGTTCGGCGCCGGCCGGCTGTGGCTGGCCGTGCTGGTCCTGACCGTCTGGTCGCTCGACAGTGCCGCCTACGTCGTCGGTCGCTCCTTTCCGCGCGGCCGATTCATGAACCACATATCGCCCAACAAGACGTGGAGTGGTGCGATCGGCGGGACGATCGCCGCCGTCGCGGTCGGTGCGCTGCTGGCGGCCGCGCTGCTGGGCGTCGACCCGGTCATCGGCGCGCTCACGGGGCTGCTCATCGCCGTGGCGGCACAGGCTGGAGATCTGGTCGAGTCGATGCTCAAGAGGGCCGCGGGCGTCAAGGACTCCGGCACGCTGATCCCCGGACACGGCGGCATTCTCGATCGCATCGATTCGTTTCTGTTTGCCGCGCCAGTGACCTACCTCTGGTTGCTCATCCTGATGCACAACGGGCAGGCCGCGCTGTGACGAGAAATGAGCGAGTTCGGGTGGCGGTGCTCGGGAGCACTGGTTCGATCGGGCGCCAGGCACTCGACGTCCTTGCGGCGCACGCCGATCGCTTCGAGGTAGTCGCCCTCGCCGCCGGTCGCAACGAGACGCTGTTCGCCGAGCAGGTGGCTCGTTTGAGGCCAGAACAGACTGCCCTCGGTCGCGATGGTGTCGCCGCGCTCGAGGACATGGCCGCGAGCGACGCGGCCGACCTGGTGCTCGTGGGCACGGGCGGCATCGTCAGCCTGCGGCCGGTGCTCGCGGCGCTCGCGGCGGGCAAGATCGTGGCCACCGCCAACAAGGAGACGCTGGTCAGCGGCGGCCACCTGGTCATGCCGCTCGCCCGCAGCCTGGCTGCCGCGGCCGGCAAGCGGCCGCTGCACTACCTGCGGCCGATCGACTCGGAGCACTCGGCCATCTGGCAGTGCCTCGCCGGCGAGGACTGGGCCAACATCCGGCGGCTGGTCCTGACCGCGTCGGGCGGGCCCTTCCGCACGTGGCCGGCCGACCGCCTGACGTCGGCCACGCCAGCCGACGCGCTGGCCCACCCCACCTGGCGCATGGGCGCCAAGATCACCATTGATTCGGCCAGCCTGATGAACAAGGCACTCGAGGTGATCGAAGCGAGGTGGCTGTACGATGTCCCTTACGACCTGGTAGACGTGGTCGTCCATCCGCAGAGCATCGTGCACTCGATGGTCGAGTTCGCCGACGGTTCGCTGAAGGCCCAGTTAGGCCTGCCCGATATGCGCATCCCCATCCAGTACGCCCTGACCTATCCCGATCACCTCGATTCGCCCGCGCCACGCCTCGACGCCATCCCCGACCTGCACTTCGAGCCGGTCGACGATGCTCGCTTTCCCGCACTCGCGACAGGGCGCGACGCGGGGCGCCAGGGCCCGCGCACGAGTGCGGCGCTGATCGCCGCGGACGATGTCGCGGTGGCGCGTTTCCTGGCCGGCTCGTTGAGCTTCCCGGGCATTACCGAACTGTGTGCGACGGCGGTGGAGCGCTTCGCAACCGGGGGCAGTGCCGAGCCGTCGTTGGACGAATTGCTCGAACTTGATCATGACGTAAGGGAGTGGGCGGCCACATGCTGAACTTCATCGGCCTCGGCAACGGACTGATCAACATCGTCCTGCTGCTGGTCATCCTGGTCGCGCTGGTGGTCATCCACGAGTTCGGCCACTTCGCAGTCGCGCGCTGGGTGGGCGTGCGGGTACACGAATTCGGCATCGGCTTTCCACCACGTGCGCGCGTGATCGGCAGCGATGGCGAGACGACCTACACGCTCAACTGGCTGCCGATCGGCGGCTTCGTGCGCATGGAAGGGGAGGAGGGCGAGTCCGACGACCCACGTTCCTTCGTCCGCCAGCGGCTGCCGGTGCGCCTGGTCATTCTGCTGGCCGGTGTGACCATGAACATCCTGCTGGCCTTGGTGATCTTCACGCTCATCGCGTGGCTGGCAGACCCGGTCGCGGACGTGCGCGTGGCATCCGTCGAGCCCAACAGCCCGGCGGCGTCCATTGGCCTCCAGGGTGGCCAGCAGACCGGCACCGACGCACAGGGCAACGCCACCTACGACAACACCGGTGACGTCATCATCGCCATCGACGGCCAGCGCTTCCCGTGGTTCGACCACGTCAACGCAACCACGGTGCCGGAGCTGACCTATCTGCGTGACCACCAGGGCCAGACGGTGACGCTGACGGTTGAGAACGCCGCCGGCCAGACGCGCGACGCGACGGTAACGCTGCGCAGCGGACAGATCGCCGCGGAACAGGGCGCGCTGGGCATCCGCGTCGCACCAGACCTGGTGCAGGGCAACATCACGCATGACCCGATCACCGCGGTCCAGCTCGGAGTCAAGCGTACGGTCGACGCCGCGCTGCTGATCTTCCAGGGCTTGCAGAGCCTGGTCTCCAACTTCACGAACCCGCAGGTGGCAGGTCCGGTCGGGATCGTCAGCGCGGTCGGCCAGATCCGCCAGGATCTGCCGCCCATCTTCCTGCTCTGGTTCGTGGGCCTGCTGTCAGCCAACCTGGCCGTGGTCAACGCCCTGCCACTGCCGCCGCTCGACGGTGGGCGGGTGGCGGTGTCGTTGATCCAGGCGGCGACCGGCAACCGCGTCAGCGAGGCCGCCGAGAGGCTGGTCTACCTGACCGGCTTCTTCCTGCTCATGATGCTGCTGGCGTGGATCACCTTCAACGACCTGCAACGGCTGGTCTCGTGACCGACGTCGTTCGGCGGGCGACCCCGGCCGTCGATGTTGGGGGCGTGCTCGTGGGCTCGGATCACCCGGTAGTGGTCCAGTCGATGACCAACACCGACACGGCCGACGCCGATGCCACCGCGCTGCAGGTCGCCGCACTGGCCCACGCCGGCTCGGAACTCGTGCGCGTGACCGTCAACAACGACGCTGCGGCCAAAGCCGTGCCCGAGATCCGGCGCAAGCTGAACGACCTGGGCGTGGGTGTCCCGCTGATCGGCGACTTTCACTACAACGGGCACCAGCTGCTGGTCGACTTCCCGGCGATGGCTGCGGCGCTCGCCAAGTACCGCATCAACCCGGGCAACGTGGGCGCGAAGCGGCACGATGAGCACTTCGCGACGATCGTCCGCGTCGCGCGCGCCAATGACAAGCCGGTGCGTATCGGCGTGAACTGGGGGTCGCTCGACCAGGCGCTGCTGACGCAGCTGATGGACGAGAACGCGCGGCAGGCGGCGCCGGCCGATGCGCGTGACGTGATGATCGAGGCGATGGTCCAGTCGGCGCTGCGCTCGGCGGACCTGGCTGAAGCCACCGGACTGGCGCACGATCGCATCATCCTGAGCGCCAAGGTTTCCGGGGTGAATGACCTGTTCGACGTGTATACCTCGCTGGCGGCGCGCTGCGACTACCCGCTGCATCTGGGCCTGACCGAAGCCGGCATGGGCATGAAGGGCATCGTCGCGTCGAGCGCCGGCCTGTCGCTGCTGCTCATGCGCGGGATCGGGGACACCATTCGCGTGTCGCTCACGCCGGCGCCCGGCGGCGACCGGACCGAGGAGGTCCAGGTGGCGCAGCAGGTCCTGCAATCGCTGGGGCTGCGCTCGTTCACGCCGCAGGTGTCGGCGTGTCCCGGTTGCGGGCGCACGACATCCACTTTCTTCCAGGAGATGGCCGAGCAGATCCAGCGCTACCTGCGCGAACAGATGCCGGCCTGGTCGGCACGCTATCCGGGCGTCGCGGACATGCGCGTGGCGGTGATGGGCTGCGTGGTCAACGGACCCGGGGAGTCGAAGCACGCCGACATCGGTATCTCGCTGCCAGGCACGTTCGAGGAACCGGTCGCGCCGGTCTTCGTCGACGGCGTTCTAAAGACCACGCTGCGTGGCCAGGGCCTGGTCCGGGAGTTCATCGCCATCCTCGACGAGTACGTGGCGTCGAGATACGGCTCGCCGGTGACCGTCCCGGGCTGAAGCCGATTGGCTGGCGCGCCCGGTGGCATTGCGCCGCAGACACCATAGACTGGGCAGCGTGGAGCCCCACGCCACTCTTGACCCAACCGACGGCCCGCTGACCTTCGAGGAACTGCAGCTCGCCACGCGTAACCGCGGGCTGCCGCTCGAGGCGATGCGCTACGACATCACCCCGACCGGGTTGCACTACCTGCTCGTCCACTTCGACATTCCCGAGGTTGATCCCGGCGCCTGGCGCCTGCGAGTCGGTGGGCTGGTGCGCCGGCCGCTCGAACTGTCACTCGCTGAGCTACGCGCCCGGCCGCGCGAGACCATCGCCGTCACGCTCGAGTGTGCCGGCAACGGCCGTGCACACATGTCGCCGCGTTCCCTGAGCCAGCCCTGGCTGGTGGAAGCGATCGGCACCGCCGAGTGGACCGGTACGGCACTCGCCGGTGTGCTCCAGGAGGCCGGGCTGCGCGACGAGGCGATGGAGCTGGTCTTCTCGGGCTCCGACCGCGGCGTGCAGGGCGACATCGAGCACGACTACGCGCGCAGCCTGACGATCGCCGATGCCAGCCGCCCCGAAGTGCTGCTGGCGTACGAGATGAATGGCCAGCCGCTCGAGCCGCAGCACGGTTTCCCGGTGCGCCTGATCGTGCCCGGCTGGTATGGCATGACCAGCGTCAAGTGGCTGGCGACCATTGAGGCGATCGACAGACAATTCGACGGCTATCAACAGACGCCGGCCTATCACTACCAGATGAGTGAGGAAGAGCTCGGCGAGCCGGTGCGCCGGATGAGGCCGCGCGCGCTGGTGATCCCACCGGGCATCCCGGATTTCTTCACCCGGCGGCGCATCCTGGACGCCGGTCCGGTAAAGCTGCGCGGTCGTGCCTGGTCGGGCGAGGCGCCCATCGCCGGCGTGGAGGTAGGCATAGATGGGCAATGGCGGCCGGCACGACTGGAGCCGGCGATCGGGCCCTACGCGTGGCGCAGCTGGTCGGCCGACTGGCAGGCGGCCGCGGGCCCACACGTGCTGAGCTGCCGCGCGGTCGACGCCGCCGGCAACGAGCAGCCCACGGTCGTGCCGTGGAACTACCAGGGCATGGGCAACAACTTGGTCCAGCGAGTGGATGTCGAGGTGCGATGAACGCTCTCGCAGCCGGTACCGCGTCGCTGCTGTTCACGGATATCGAGGGTTCGACGAAGCTCCTTCAGCAGTTGGGTGACGCCTATGCGGCTGTGCTCGCCCATCACCACCGCCTGCTGCGCGAGGCGTTCGCCCGTCACGGCGGCATCGAACTGGACAACGCGGGCGACGGTTTCTACTACCGCTTTGCGAGCGCACGCGCGGCGGTAGCTGCCGCGGTCGATTGTCAACGCGCGCTGGCCACGTTCGCGTGGCCCGACGGCGTGCAGGTGCGGGTGCGCATGGGGCTCCACACCGGTGAGCCGCTGGATGCCGAGATCGGGCTGGTGGGCATCGACGTCCACCGCACGGCACGCATCAGTGCGGCCGGCCACGGGGGCCAGGTCCTTCTCTCGCGCACGGCACGCGACCTGGCCGGCCGCGAGCTGCCGGCAGGCGTGACGCTGCTCGACCTGGGCGAACATCGGCTGAAGGATCTTGCTGAGCCGGAGCAGCTGTTCCAGGTGGTCGCCGACGGCCTCGCGGCAGATTTTCCGCCGCTGCGCACGCTCGATGACCGGCCGACCAACCTGCCCCGGCGCCTGTCGACGTTTGTCGGCCGCGAACGGGAGCTGGCCGAGGGCCGCGAGATGCTGGCAGCATCGCCGCTGGTGACGCTGACCGGACCTGGCGGCGTGGGCAAGACGAGACTTGCGCTGCAGATTGCCCTGGTCATGCTCGACGACCTGCCTGACGGCGTCTGGCTGGCCGAGCTGGGCAACGTGACCGAGGAAGGCCTGGTACTGCAGGCGGTCGCCGAGGCGCTCAAGTTGACCGAGGAGCCGGGCCGGCCGCTGGTCGATACCGTGCTCGACCATCTCCACTCGCGGCGTCTGTGCATCGTTCTCGATAACTGTGAGCACGTCCTGGGCGCGTGTGCCGAAATCGCCTATACCATCCTGCGCGGCACGGACACGCGCATTCTGGCCACCAGCCGCGAGGCGCTCGGAGTTGAGGGCGAGCGGGTCCTGCCGGTTCCGTCGCTCGACCTGCCTGCCTCTGACCAGCCAACAGCCGCGTTGGCGCAGCGTTCAGCCGCCGTGCGCCTGTTCCTCGACCGGGCGACTGCCGCCCAACCTTCATTCGCCCTGACCGACCAGAACGCCGCCGCGGTAGTACAGCTGTGCCGGCGCCTGGACGGGATGCCGCTGGCCCTCGAACTGGCCGCCGCCCGCGTGCGTGCGCTCCCGGTCGAGCAGATTGCCGCGCGCCTCGATGACCGTTTCCGGCTGCTGACCGGCGGCAGCCGTATGGCCGTTACGCGCCACCAGACCCTGCGGGCCACGATGGACTGGAGCCACGATCTGCTGGCCGAGGACGAGCGAGCGGTATTCCGGCGCATGGCCGCGTTCGGTGGTAGCGGCTGCAGCCTGGCCGCGGCCGAGGTGGTAACGGCCGGCAGCGAGGCGATGAGCGAAGACGTTCTGGACATACTCACCCGGCTCATTGACAAGTCGCTCATCGTCGCCGCCGCCAGCGGCAGCGAGGCACGCTTCACGATGCACGAAACAGTCCGTGCCTACGCGCGCGACAAGCTCGTCGACGCGGGTGAGGCAGAAGACGTGCTGCGCCTGCACCGCGACTGGTACCTGGAGCTGGTCGAACGGGCCAAGCCGGAGTTCTTCCGGGGTCCGCCGCCCCTCGACTGGCTGGCGGTCTTCGAGCGCGAGCAGGACAACCTGCGCCTCGCACTCGAGTGGAGCGCGGCCGAGGCCGGCGGCGCAGCGGCAGGTCTGCGCCTGGCCGCCGGGCTGTGGCGCTACTGGGAGATCCGCAGCAGTGTGGTGGAGGGGCGGCTGTGGCTGGAGCGGACCCTCCTGGCGACCGACGGCGACGTGTCCTCCCTGCGCGCCAATGCGCTGACCGGCGCCGGCATCCTGGCGCACATCGCCGGCGACTATCCGGCGGCGATCACCTACCACGAGCAGAGCCTCGCCCAGCACCGCGAGCTGGGCAACCGCCCCAGCGTCGCGTACGCGCTGCACAACCTGGCCAATGTCACCGCGGAGCACGGCGACCTAGCCCGCGCCCGGGAACTGTACGAAGAGGCCGCCGCGATGACCGAGACGATCGGTGACCGGCACGGCTCGGCGACCGGGCTGATCGCATTGGCGGACGTGATCTCGCGGCAGGAGGACTATGCAGCGGCACAGCCCAGCTTCGCGCGGGCAAAGGCCCTGTATGCCGAGTTCGGCGATCGCTGGGGCCAGGCCTTTGCCCTCGACAGCGAGGGCCTTGCGGCCGCGCGCTCGGGTGAGCTCGAGGTCGCCCGGGTGCTGCATGAAGAAGCGATCGGCATCTCCCGTGAGATTGGAGACGAGCGCGGCGTGGCGCGCTCGATGCTTCACCTGGCCGATGAGGCCGTGCGCGAAGGCGACGTGACGCGGGCCAAGTCACTGCACCGTGAGTGCCTGCGCATTCGGCGAACGCTGCGCGACATGCCCGGTACCGCGACCGCGTTGGAGCGATTGGCGTCGGTGGTGATGACCGAGGCGGCAGAGGACGCGGCGCACCTGCTGGGCGTGGCCCAGAACCTGCGCGAGACGATCAATACCCCATTGCCGCCCGGGGCGCGCGCCGATTACGAGCGCTGCGTCCAGTGGCTCGCCGCGCGCATGGGCCCGGAAGCGTTCGACATGGCCCGGCGTGCCGGGCGCACCCTGGACATGGATACGGCGGTGAGCCGCGTCTTCGGCGACGAAGGCGACTCCGAGCCGGGGCCGGCGGGTCTGGCTACTTCCCTTCCTGCACCTGGATGATCTCGTCGGCGAGTAGCCCGTGCGCTTCGCGGTGCACGGCGGCGCCCGCCTCCGCATCAGGCCCCTCGAACAGGCAATAGACCCGCCCGGTCGCCTCGTCGAACCAATAGCGGAAGTACGACACTCCGTACTTGTCCTGCACCTCGAGATCGCGTGCGTGGGCCTGCGCAACGGCGTCCGCGGTCAGCCCCTCGACCTTGTGGTGCGTGTCCAGATAGAGCGGCATCTGTCCTCCAGCCCTGCGGCCTGCAGCTCGTGCCGAGCTGAGTTCTACATCAAGATAGCCCGCGCGCGGACGAGCGCGTTCTGGCGAAGCTATTGTGACGCCGGACAGGAACGGTGGAAAGGAGCGGCGAAATCATGGCCAGCGCCGGCCAGTCGCCTGCGCTAGTGCGGCGCCATCTGCTCGAGTACGCGCTCGCCAAGCCCGACGCTTACCTGGGCCACCCGTGGGGCGAGGACGTGGCCAGGGTCGGTAAGAAGGTGTTCGCGTTCTTCGGTCTGGCCGGCGTGGCCGAACCGGGCATCACCGTGAAGCTGCCCGAGTCGCAGCCACTGGCGCTCGCACAGCCTGGTGTCAGTCCGAGCGGCTATGGGTTGGGCGCCTCAGGCTGGGTGACCATCCGGCTGACGAATGAGCTGCCCGAGGTAATGCTGCGCGAATGGATCGACGAGAGCTACCGCGCCGTCGCGCCGCGGCGTCGCACGCGACACACGTCGTAGTCGGTGGTATCTGCCCGGCGCGGTCCTAGTCGAGGATGATCAGGCGGGCGATCGTGATCCCGCAGGCCATGGCCAGGACACATGCCATGGCGACGTAGGCGTACGTCCTGGCGCGCAGGCTGGCACCCGCGTGAAGCCGGCGATAGGTGGCGTCGCGCTCCAGCAGGTCGGCCATCGAGCGGTTCTCCAGCGGGGCACCGTGACGGGTCGAGAAGTCGGCCACTGCCTCGCGGTGCAGCTCAATCGCTGCCTCGGGGGATTCGCCCGTCTCCTGTGCCAGGAGCATTTCGCCGGCCGAACAAACGCCCGTCGGGAAATACGTGGCCACGAAGGCGCCATCAGCGAATGCCGTGTGGCAGACCATCAGGACACCGCCCGCGACCGCCGGGGCCGGCAGCAGCGAGATGTAGGTCGTCGTCGATGGGCCCGCGACATCCCATTCGAAGCGCCGGCGATTGCCGAGCAGTGATGCCGAGCGCACGCCGATGGACCTGAACCCGGCGCCCGCCAGGCGCTCCATCAATTGGGTTACCGGCAGCGGCGGCGCGGGTGCCCAGTCGGTCGCGTCTTCAAGGCGGCGAGTCTTGATACCCAGGTAGATCTGGAGCATCGCCTGTGAGGCCGGCACGAGGCTCACCGCGACGATCAGCAGGCACAGCAGCAGGACGAGATCCAGGGTCTGCAGAACAGGCACGATTGGAACTTAGCGCCGTGTGCCGCCGTGCGGAAGCGCGCCTTTGGTCCCGTCGGCAATGCGACCTCCAGTCAGGTGCGCGCGCGCTCCGCCCACCAGCGCAGATCGGCCGCATCGGGGGAGACCCTCCGGTCGAACGGCAGCGTGGCGTACGATACGCGCCGTCCCACAGCCACTTGCGCGGAGTTCACGTGTCCACGCAGACGTCCAAGCAGTTTGTCAAGACGATCACGCGTCAGTCGGAGGACTTCCCCGGCTGGTACAACGACGTGGTCCTCAAGGCCCAACTGGCCGACTACTCGCCGGTCCGCGGCTGCATGGTCATTCGGCCGTACGGCTACGCGATCTGGGAGTCGATGCGCGACGAGCTCGACCGCCACATCAAGCGCACGGGCCACAGCAACGTCTACTTCCCGCTCTTCGTGCCGCGCTCGCTGCTGGAGAAGGAGGCCGAGCACGTCGAGGGCTTCAACCCGCAGGTCGCCTGGGTCACCCATGCCGGGGGCGAAGAGCTGGCCGAGCCGCTGGCCATCCGGCCCACCAGCGAGGCGATCATCGCCGAGGTGGTCAAGGACTGGATCCAGTCCTATCGCGATCTGCCGCTGCTGCTCAACCTATGGAACAACGCGGTGCGCTGGGAGCTGCGCACGCGGCTCTTCCTGCGTACGGCGGAGTTCCTGTGGCAGGAGGCGCACACCTTCCACGCCACCGAGCAGGAGGCCGCGGACGAGGTCGCGACCGGCCTTGAGGCCTATCGCGCGGTCAGCGAGGAGTGGCTGGCCATTCCTGTCATCCGCGGCGTCAAGACGGCCGCCGAGACTTTCCCCGGCGCCGTGTACACGCACACGATCGAGGCGATGATGCGCGATCGGAAGGCCCTCCAGGCCGGTACCAGCCACATGCTCGGCCAGAACTTCGCGCATGCCGCGGGGATCCATTTCCTGGACCGCGACAACCAGCAGAAGGCTCCCTACGGGACGTCGTGGGGTTTTTCGACGCGCATGGTCGGGGCCGTGATCATGACCCACGGCGACGACGCGGGCCTCGTGCTGCCGCCCAATGTCGCGCCGGTTCAGCTGGCCGTCGTGCCCATCTTCCGGACTGAGGACGATCGCCGCTCGGTGGCCGCGGCGATCGACGGAGTGGAGAAGGCATTCGCCGGCGTCCAAACGGCATCGGGCCCACTACGCTGGGAAACGGACTGGCGTGAGGAGTCGCCGGGCTTCAAGTTCAACCACTGGGAGCTGCGCGGCGTGCCCTTCAGGCTCGAGATCGGCCCGCGCGACGTGGCCGGCGGGCAGGGCGTGCTGGTCAGACGCGTTGACCGGCAGAAGGAGGCGGTCAGCCTCGATGGGTTGGCGGCCGACCTTCCACGGCGGCTGGCCGACTACCAGGCGCAGATCTTCCAGCGGGCGCTCGACTTCCGCACGCAGAACACGCATGACGCCGATACCTACGACGACTTCAAGGCGATCCTCGAGCAGGAGGGCGGCTTCCTGATGGCGCCCTGGTGCGGCAGCGCCGAGTGCGAGAAGCAGATCAATGCCGAGACGGGTGCAACGATCCGGGTGATCCCGTTCGACGGGCCTGAAGAGAAGGGCAAGTGCATGATCTGTGGCAACGAATCGCCGCGCCGAGTGCTCTTCGCGCGCGCCTACTGAACCTGGCGCACTCGCGACCGTGCGACGCGCGACTCCTCGCTAGCGGCCAACTACTGTCGCAACGAGCCAGATCGTCAGGCAGGCCAGTACAACCACGACGAGGGCGATGATGCCGATGGGTAGCAGCCAGCGGATCACGAGCGGGCGACGCAGCTGGCGCTTGGCGTGGCTGGCGCGAAACTCGGCGTCCTGGGCCGCTTGCTCTTGCATGCTCGACACCGTGCCGGGAGGCCCGTGCGCGGCGGCGCGCGCCTCGACGTTGACGAGGTGATGCTGATAGGTGTCGCGCGGCCCGCCCCGGACGACACTCACGAACAGCCCGGGCTCGTCGATCTGGGCACCCACCGCCTGCATGGTCAGAACATAAGAGCCGTCAGCCAGCCGCGAGCTGAGATCGAGCAGCTCCCTGGTTGCCTCGGCCACCGTGGTCGCGGCCTGATCCCTGAACAGCCAGGCGGTGTGCTGCTGCCGCCGTTTGATGACGGCGGCGATGACGCCGACCGAGGGGACCGACACCTCCACCTCGCCCAGACGCTCGAAGCCCAGTTCGCGCAGCTGCCGGCCCCACTCGGCGATCTCCGCTGGCATTGGACGGCGCTCGCTACTCACGTCGCGCGGCGTTCGCTTGTCCACGTCGCGATAGATCAGGTAGGCATGCCACGCATTCATCGCCAGCGTCAGGAGGAACAGCAGGATGGGCAGGAGCAGAGCAAGCTGCCACATGCTGCTGCCTAGCCGAGCGCGGTTCGGATGAGCGCGGCCAGCCAGACGAAGATCGGGGCCAGGACCAGGGCGGGCAGGAAGCTCGCCACGCGGATGTGCTTGACCTCGAGCAGGCGCAGTCCCACGCCGAGCAGGATCAAGCCGCCCACCGCGGCAGTGATGTCGATTGCCTCCTGGCTCAGGCCGTTGCCCGCGATCGCCGCCAGGCCGGCGATGCCTCCCTGGACGATCAGGACGGTCCCCGCGGCCAGGTAGACGCCCGCGCCGAGTGCCGCGGCGAAGGCAATGCTGGCCACGCCGTCGAGCAGGCTTTTTACGGCGAGCAACTGGATGTCGCCGGTCAAACCGTTCTGCATTGAGCCCAGGATGGTCAACGGGCCGACGCAGAAGACCAGGCTGGCGGTCACGAAGGCCTCGCTTACGCGCGATGGACGCTCGCCGCGGGCGAGCCGTCGCTGGAACCAGGCACCCAGGCCGTCAAGGCGGTCGGACAGGCGTGCCACCTCGCCGACGACAGCGCCGGCGAGGAGTGCCGCGAGAACGGCCAGGTCGATGCCGGCCGGCTGCGCCGGGTCGAGCAGGAGGCGAAGTGCCAGCGCGAAGCCGACAGCCAGAGTGAACAGCCCGAGGCCATCGGTGAGCGTCTGCTGGAGCCGCTCCGGCATACGCGCGCCGAGCAGCAAGCCGATCGTGGTGCCGATGAGCACGGCGGCCACGTTGAGCAGCGTTCCGGACAGAAACACGGCTATGACCCGGCGCTTTGGAGATCGCGCAGAGCCTCAGTGAACAGCAGGCCCATGACCCGGGTGGTCGTGGGGAAGGCCGTGATCGTGTCGGCGAGCACCTCGAGGGGTGTGCGCGTCTTGATCGCCAGCACGGCCAGGTGAATGGCCTCGCCGGCCGCCGGGCCGGCGAGGAACGCGCCGACGAGCTCATGCGTGGCGCGGTCGACAACGATCGTGGCATGGCCGCTCGCCTCGACCACGTAGCCCTTGGCACTGGTCGCCAGGTCGGCATACTTCTCGACAGCATCCAGCCCCTGCGCCCGGGCCTGGTCGAGGCGCAGCCCGACGCCGGCCGCCTCTGGGTCGGTGTACACGGCGCGCGGGATGGCCCGGTAATCCGGGCGCACGTCGTCACCGAGGGCAATGGCGACGACCATCTCGCCCTGGTAATGAGCCAGGTGCGTGTGCATCTCCGGTCCGGCCGGATCGCCGATCACGAACGTGCGCTCGGCGATACGCAGCCTCTCGTCAGGGTGCACGCGGCCGTCCTCGAGCGGCACGCCGATGCTATCCAGGCCCAGGCCGGCGAGCGGCGCCGTGCGGCCGATGGCGAAGAGGATCTCGTGTCCGTCGATGGCCTCGCCGTTGGCGAGGTGGATGCGGTGCGCGCCATCCCCGCCGGCGCCGGCCTCGATGCGCTCGGCGCGAGTGCCCAGGTGCAGCTCCACGCCGTCGCGCCGCAACCCCTCGGCAATCGCGGCGGAGTTGCGCGGATGGTCGCGGTGGTTGAGCAGCGGTTGTGGATGGACGATGCGCACCGGTACGCCGAAGCGCGCCATGACCTGTGCCAGCTCGAGCCCGGTGGGCCCGCCACCAAGTACGGCCAGGCTGCGCGGCAGCGTGCGCAGGCTGGTTGCCTCGCGGTTGCTCCAGGGCTGGATGTCGGCCAGGCCGGGTAGGTCGGGGACGGTCGACTGCGAGCCGACGGCGATGACCAGGTTGTGGCCGGCGAGCTCCCGCTGCCGGCCATCTGGGAGTTGGACCGCCACGCGTCCGGCGCCCGTGACGCGAGCCTCGCCACGGATCACCTCGCCACCGCCATCGACGATCGCCTTCAGGTGACCCGAATCGTCGGGCCAGGTCCGGTCCTGGCGGTTGATGATGTAGTCGCGAAAGGCCGCGGCGCGCGTCCAGGGATAGTCACCGCCAATCGCGTGGACGCCGGCGGCATGGAGCAGGGCCTTGGACGGCATGCACGCCCAGAACGGGCACGAGCCACCAACCAGCTCGCGCTCGACCACGGCCACACTCGCGCCGCGCCGCAGCGCCTCGTGCGCGGCTGCTTCTCCGGCCGCGCCGCTGCCAATGATCACGAAGTCGAATGTGTCCATCGCCGGCAACGGTAACGCGTCGCCGGAGGTCCTGGTGCCGCCCGTCGGCAGCGGTCGGTCAAGCGGGCTTGGCCGGCCGGGCGGAAGCGGTCCGATCGGTGCTCCGGTGTATACTCCCGGCGGCATATCTTGGCCGCCTCGGAACGTGGGTGACCCCCACGTTTCTTTGTGAGCAGAGGGAGTGTCTGGCCGAGCGGGGGACAGCGACTGGCTGAGCGAAAGGAGGGCGCAACGTGAACCGTGACTTCATCGGCGCGCTCCTGCAGCTGAATGCCGAAAAGAACATCCCGCGCGAGCAGCTGGTGGCCACCCTTGCCGAGGCCATCCAGTCGGCCTACCGGCGGGCAACTCCCGGCAACGAGAACGTGTTCGTCGATGTCGACCCGGACAGCGGACGCTTCAGCGCATACCGCGCGATGTACGTGGTCGACGAAGTCGAGGATCCGACCGTCGAGTTCACCGTGGACGACGCCAAGGCGTACAAGTCCGACGCGCAGGTGGGTGAGCTGGTCGAGATCGGCAAGCTGGACAGCGCCAGCTTCGGCCGCATCCATGCGCAGTTGGCCACCCAACTGGTACGCCAGCGGCTGCGCGAGGTCGAGCGCGAGCAGGTGTTCGGCCAGTACGCGCAGCGCGAGTCCGAGATCATCACCGGCACCGTGAGCCGTGTGGAACCGCGCGGCGTGATCCTGGACGTGGGCCGGGCGGAGGCGATCCTGCCCACCACCGACCAGTCGGCCAGCGAGCACTACCGCATCGGCCAGCACGTCAAGGCCTACGTGCTCGAGGTGCGCCGTACGACCAAAGGCCCGCTCATCTATGTGAGCCGCACGCACAAGAACTTCCTTCGTCGCCTCTTCGAGCTTGAGGTGCCGGAGATCCACGGCGGCACAGTCGAGATCAAGGCCATCGCGCGCGAGGCGGGCAATCGCTCCAAGGTGGCTGTCGCCAGCCGTCAGGACGGGCTCGATCCGGTCGGCGCGACAGTCGGCCAGCGTGGCGGCCGGGTGCAGGCGGTGGTCGCCGAGTTGGGCGGCGAGAAGATCGACATCATCCCGTGGAACGAGGATCCGGCGGTCTTCGTGGCCAATGCGCTCAGCCCGGCCACGGTCGTCAACGTTGCGATCGACGAGGACGCGCGCATCGCCAGCGTGACCGTGCCGGAGAGGATGCTCAGCCTGGCCATCGGCCGTGAAGGCCAGAATGCCCGCCTGGCGGCCAAACTCACCGGCTGGCGGATCGACATCAGAAGTGACCAGGCGCCGCCACGCCCGGCACCGGCGCCGCGCGCGGAATCTCCTGCCCGGGCCGAGGCAGTCGAACAGCCCGCTGAGCGAGTCGAACAGCCCGCCGAGGCCACAGCGCCGGCCGCAGCCGAAGCCGAGGCGGGGCCGGCGCCCAAGAAGCGCGCCAGCCGAGCGAAGAAGAGCGAGGTGCAGCCGACGGAGGAGCCGGCCGCAGCCGAAGCCGAGGCGGAGCCGGCGCCCAAGAAGCGCGCCAGCCGAGCGAAGAAGA
>CAZSWK010000001.1:21746-87997 GCA_964610835.1 uncultured Anaerolineaceae bacterium
GCCGAAGCCGAGGCGGAGCCGGCGCCCAAGAAGCGCGCCAGCCGAGCGAAGAAGAGCGAGGTGCAGCCGACGGAGGAGCCGGCCGCAGCCGAAGCCGAGGCGGAGCCGGCGCCCAAGAAGCGCGCCAGCCGAGCGAAGAAGACCGAAGCGGCGCCCGCCGAGGAGGCCAAGCCGAAGGTGGCGGCCAAGGCCAAGCCGAAGGCGGCGACCAAGGCGGAGCCGAAGAGCAGCAAGGCGGCAAGCACCGCCCGCCGGACACGCACGACAGCAGCCGTCGCGGCCAAGGAAAAGTGATGATGCCCTCCAGCACAGCCGCCAGTCCGCGCCGCGCGCCTGCCGCTGCGCCACGCCGTTTTCCGGTACGCACCTGCGTCGCGTGCCGCACCGAACGGCAGAAGCGTGACCTGCTGCGCATCGTGCGTGGCACCGACGGCACGGTCAGCTTCGACCCGAGTGGCCGCGCCGCCGGGCGGGGCGCCTATGTGTGCGCCGACGGTTCATGCTGGTCGGTCGCGCTCAAACGCAAATCAATCGAACGGGCCCTGTCGGCGTCACTCCCGGCGGAACTGCGCGATCAGCTTGAGCGCGGTGAGCTCGTGAACACCAGTCGGGGGAGGTAGCCCATGGCACGCAGTCGCAGTGGCACACGCAACCTGCGCGGCCCGCGCAAGCCGCAGCGTCGCCAGAAGGCGGCGGAGTCGGCGGTCCAGACCCTCGATCCGGCGGCCCGGGGCGCCATCGAGATTCCCAGCTCCATCACCGTCAAGGACCTGGCCGAGCTGCTCGGCGTCAACGCGGCCGACATCATCCGCGAGCTGATCAAGAGCGGCATCTTCGCCAACATCAATCAACCTCTCGATCGCGACACCGCCAGCCTGGTCACGGGTGAGCTGGGCTTCGAGGTTGCCGAGGCCCACGCACCGGAGAAGGTCGAGACCAACGGCGACGCGCCCACGCCGCAGGCGGCCAAGGAAGTCCTGTTCGAGGAAGACGAGCCGGCGCAGCTCCGTCCGCGTGCACCCATCGTGACGGTGATGGGTCACGTCGACCACGGCAAGACCAGCCTGCTCGACGCCATCCGCTCGACGACCGTGGCGTCTGGAGAGCGAGGCGGCATCACCCAGCACATCGGTGCCAGCGAAATTCACAAGGATGACCGGCGAATCGTCTTTCTCGATACGCCTGGTCACGAGGCTTTCACGGCCATGCGTGCACGTGGCGCGAAGGTGACCGACATCGCGGTTCTGGTGGTGGCTGCCGATGACGGCGTCATGCCCCAGACACTCGAGGCCATCGACCACGCCCGCGCAGCCCAGGTGCCGATAGTGGTCGCGCTCAACAAGATCGACAAGGCCGACGCCAACCCCGAGCGCGTAAAGAACGAACTCTCGGAGCACGGCGTGATCATCGAGGAGTACGGCGGTGATGTGCCGTTGGTGGCGGTCAGCGCGCGGGAGCGCACGGGCATCGAGGACCTGCTGGATACCGTCCAGATCGTGGCCGACGTACAGGAACTGAAGGCCAATCCCAAGCGCTCTGCCGTCGGCACGGTGGTCGAGGCGGAGCTCGACAAGGGCCGCGGCCCGGTCGCCACTGTGCTCGTGCAGACGGGCACGCTCAAGGTTGGCGACGTGGTCGTGGTGGGCGATACCTACGGCCGGGTGCGCGCGCTGCAGAACAGCCGCGGCGAGCGCATCAGCAAGGCTGGTCCGTCTTCCCCGGCCGTCGTCCTAGGCCTCGGGGAAGTGCCCGCGGCCGGCGACATCCTGCGTGTCGTGGGTGACGAAAAGACCGCACGCACCATGGTCGAGGAACGCCGCGCCGGTGCCGCGCCGGAGACGACCGGCAGGGCGACGCTCGAGGACCTGTACCGCCAGATCCAGGCGGGCCAGACGAAGGAGCTGCGCATCATCCTCAAGGCCGACGTGCAGGGGTCGCTGGGTGCCATCCGGCATGCCCTCGAGCAGGTTCAGACCGAGGAGGTACGCATCAACATCCTGCACGAGGCGACGGGCGACATCAGCGACAACGACATCCTGCTGGCGTCGGCGTCGAATGCCATCGTGGTCGGCTTCAATACGAAGCTCGACCCGCAGGCACGGCGCACGGCCGAGGGCGAGGGTGTCGACGTGCGCCTGTACGACATCATCTACAAGCTGACCGACGAGATGGGCGCGGCGCTGCGCGGCCTGCTCGAACCGGAGGTGATCGAGGTCGTCGAAGGCCGTGCGGAGGTGCGCCAGATCTTCCGCAGCGGACGCACCTTGATCGCCGGCTGCTACGTGACCGACGGTCGCGTGGTACGCGGTGGCGCACGCATCTATCGTGGCGGCAAGCTGCTGGCGACCGATCGCATCGATTCCCTGCGACGTTTCCGCGACGACGTGCGCGAGGTGCAATCGGGCTACGAGTGCGGCATCGGGCTGGGCAGCTTCAACGAGATCGAAGAGGGAGACATCATCGAGTCGTTCACCCACCAGACCGTTTCCCGCGTCGCCTCCGCCTGACGCGGGACGTGTCCTATCTCCGCCGGCGCGTGCGCCGCTGTCACGCGCCGTGAGCGAGCGCACGGCGCGGCTGGACGAACTGCTGCGCGAGCAGATCAGCGAAGTGCTCCGGCGGGACGTCGACGATCCACGCGTCGGTTTCGTGACCATCACCGACGTCGAGGTGGCGCCCGACCTGGGCCATGCCAACGTGTGGGTGTCCGTCATCGGCACGCCTGCCGAGCGGCTTCAGACGCTGCGCGCCCTGAGGCGCGCCATGCCGTTCGTGCGTGGTCGCCTTGGCCGCCTGCGCCTGAAGCGCATCCCCGCGCTGCACGTCAAGGAGGACCACACCTCCGAGCGCGGCACGCGGATCCTGCGCATCCTCGAGGATCTGGAGCATGGCGGGGCGGGTGATGTGGCAGAGCCGGAAACGCTGCCCACGCCGGGCACGAGCCACGAGGAGAACGGGGAGTGAAGCTCGACTCGCTCAGCGCGGCTGATGTCGGCGCCGTGCCGGCCGCGGTAGTGGAACGCATCCGCGCCTCCCACGAGGTGATGACGGTGTGCCACGAGAATCCCGAGGCGGACGCGCTGGGATCGGCGCTCGCAGTTGCGCTGGCGGTCGAGGAGCTGGGCGGGCGGGCGACGCCGGTGTGCAGCGATCCGGTGCCGGCCATGTACGACTTCATGCCGCGCATCGAGCGCTTCCGCCAGGATCCCGAACAGGACCGTTCGTACGACCTGATCGTGGTCGGCGACTGCGGTGACCTGGCACGCGTCGGCTCGGTGCTCGACCGGCATGCCGAGCTGTTCGGCCGGACACCCATCGTCAACATCGATCACCACGTCTCGAACACCGGCTTCGGCGTCGTCGACTGGGTCGATCCTGCGGCCGCGGCGACATGCGAGATGGACACCCTGTTGATGCCCGCCCTGGACATCCCGTTGACCGCCGCCGACGGCGCAATCGCGGCGGCGCTGATGGCCGGCGTGGTCATCGACACGGCCAACTTCCAGCACCCCAACACGACGCCGCGCACGCTGCGCGTCGCGGCTGAGCTGGTCGCCGCCGGTGCGCCGCTGGCCGACACGGCGCGGCTCATCTATCGCACCAAGCCGAATCGGCAACTGAAACTGTTCGGGCTGGTTCTCGGGCGGCTCGCTGAGGAGCTCGAAGGCAGGCTGGTGTGGTCGGCGTTGTACGAGGCCGATTACGCGGCCACCGGCGCGGCGGTAGCCGACGCGGAGGGCCTCAGCGACCTGCTCAGCCAGTCGGCCAGTGCCGCCCTGATGGTCCTGTTCCGCCAGAACGGCGAGCGCACCAAGATCAGCGTGCGCACTCGCGAAGGCGGCGAGGATGCGACCGTGTTGACTGCCCTTTTCGGCGGGGGAGGGCACGCACGTGCCGCAGGCGCGACACTTGATCTGCCCATCGATGATGCGATCCAGGTGGTCCTTGATGCTGCGCGCCGGATGCTCGTCACGAACCTTGGCTGAACAGGGCACGCTCGACGGCGTGCTCGTGGTGGCCAAGGAACCGGGACCCACGTCGCACGACATCGTCGCGCTGGTCCGGCGCCTGACGGGCGTGCGGCGCGTCGGCCACGGCGGCACGCTCGATCCCTTCGCCGCAGGTGTGCTGCCCGTGTTCCTGGGGCGCGCCACACGTCTCGTCGAGTACCACATGGGCGACGCCAAGGAGTACCGGGCGCTGGTCTGCTTCGGCGCCCGTTCGACGACTGATGATCTCGACGGCGAGCTGACGCCGACCGGGCAGGCACCAACGCGCGATGAGGTCGAGTCGACGCTGGCCAACTTCCGCGGCGAGATCGAGCAGGTGCCGCCCGATTATTCGGCGGTGCGTGTCGCAGGTCGCCGTGCCTATGAGCTGGCACGGCGTGGAGCCAAGCCCGTCTTGCGGCCGCGCAGGGTGTCGATCCAGCGCCTGGACATGACGGACTGGCAGGCCGAGGACCCGGCCCGCCCGATCGGCACGCTCGAGGTGCACTGCAGCGCCGGCACGTACGTGCGCGCGCTGGCGCGCGATCTCGGCGAACGGCTCGGCAGCGGGGCGTACCTGGCCGCGCTGACCCGTACCGCGAGTGGCGGTTTCCGGCTTGCCGAGGCACATCGGCTGGCCGAGGTGCGCGAGGCGTTGAGCGGGGGCCAGGCCGCGCGGCTGCTGCTACCCCTCGACGTGGGCCTGGATCGCTACCCTCGTGTCGAGCTGGCCGACGCCGCGCTACAGCACCTGCTGCGCGGCCAGCAGCTGCGCCGGCCAGCCGTGGCCGAAGAAGAGGGCCTGGTGCGTGTCGTGGACGCCGCCGGACGGCTGGTGGCGATGGCGCGCCAGGCGGCCGGCGTCCTGCGCCCCGAGAAGGTGCTCGCCTGAAATGCGGATCGTGGCCGGCGTCGACGAGTTGCAGCACGGACTCCGTTTCGTGCTGGCCATCGGCATGTTCGACGGCGTGCATCGCGGCCATCAACGAGTGCTGCGCAGGCTCGTGCTGGCTGCCCGGCGACGTCACGCGCTGTCGGTGCTGCTGACCTTCGAGCCGCACCCCGCCCAGGTGCTGCGTGGCGAGGCTCCACCGGCGCTGTGCAGCGACGGCGAACGTCGCGCGCGTTTCGCGGCGCTGGGCGTGGACCTGCTCGTCGTGCAGCATTTCGACCGGCAATTCGCCAACCAGCCTCCCGACGATTTCCTGCGCCGACTGGCGGATGGTCGCGACCTGGCGGCCATCGTCATGACACCCGATTCGGCCTTTGGCCGGGATCGTGCGGGGGTGCTGCCTGCCGTGCGCAGGCTGGGGCACGAGCTGGGGTTCGATATTGCCGAGGTGACGTCCCTCGCCGGCGAGGGCGCCATGATCTCGAGCACGCGCCTGCGCGGCCTGGTTGCGCAGGGCCGGCTGGCCGAGGCGCGCCGTTTGCTCGGGCGTTCCTACGCGGTCATCGGCAGGGTGGTCCCGGGTGACCGGCGCGGACGCGAACTCGGCTATCCCACGGCCAACCTGGAGCTGGACGAGCAGATGACGCTGCCGCCCGACGGCATCTATGCCGCGCGCGTCTCATGGGGCGGTCCCGACCCGCTGCTACCGGACCGTGTCGCCGACGGCGTGGTGTCGCTCGGCGTGCGGCCTACGTTCGGTGCCGGTGAGCGCGTGCTCGAGGTGCACATCTTCGATACCGACGAGGACCTGTACGGACAGCGCCTGCGCGTTGAGTTCGTGCGCCGGTTGCGCGGCGAGAAACGGTTTTCGTCGGCCGCCGCGCTCATCCGGCAGATGGATCGTGACTCGGCACGGGCGAGGTTCGTGCTTGGCGGCGGCCAGCGGCGCCGATCAACTGCAGCGGTCAAATCGAACGGCTGTTAGACTCCCGCGGAACGAAGAAAGAGGAAAATACTGGAGGAACGGGTGCCCCTGGCGCGGGATACGAAGGAAGCGATCGTGGCTGAGCATGCCCGATCGGAGGCAGATACCGGCTCGCCGGAAGTTCAGATCGCACTGCTGACAGAGCGAATCAAGGGCCTGACCGAGCATCTGCGCAGCTTCCCCAAGGACAATCACTCGCGTCGCGGGCTGCTCAAGCTCGTCGGCCAGCGTCGGCGTCTACTTGCCTATCTGATGCGCAAGGACAACGCTCGTTATCGCGCGCTCATCGGCGCGCTCGGACTGCGGCGCTAGCAAACCTTTGAGCCCCGTCCTCCGCCAATGGAGGACTGATGCCAGTCACAACACTGTCGACCGAGTTCGCCGGTCGCACCCTGACCATCGAGACCGGCAAGCTCGCGAGGCTGGCTGGCGGCTCTGTCACCGTTCGTTTCGGTGACACGATGCTGCTCGGCACGGCCAATCGCTCGGAGCCGCGGCCGGGCCTCGATTTCTTCCCGCTGACGATCGAGTTCGAGGAGCGCATGTATGCCGCGGGCAAGATCCCGGGCGGCTTCATCAAGCGCGAGTCCAGGCCGTCAGAGGCAGCCATCCTTGCCGCGCGGCTGACCGACCGGCCCATCCGGCCGCTGTTCCCCGCGGGCTACAAGGACGATGTCCAGGTCGTGCTCACCGTGCTGTCGACCGACCAGGAGAACGATCCCGACATCATTGGCACCATCGCCGCCTCGGCCGCGCTGACGATCAGCGAGATCCCCTTCATGGGACCCGTCGCCGCGGTGCGCGTGGGGCGCATCGACGGTGAACTGGTGCTCAACCCGACCTTCAGTCAGCTCGCGGACTCAGACCTGGACCTGGTCGTGTCGGGCACGCGCGAGGCGATCATGATGGTCGAGGCCGGAGCCAAGATCGTGCCTGAAGCGGTCATGGCTGAGGCGATCATGTTCGGCCATCGTTCACTCGGCCCGATCCTCGATCTGCAGGATCAGCTGCGCGAGAAGCTCGGCAAGCCGAAGCGCCTGCCGTACATCGAACCGGGCACCGATTCGGTGCTCAAGTTCGTCGATGCAATGGGGTCCAACGAGCCGCTCGTGGTCTTCGACGTGGAGACCACCAGCCGCGATCCAAAGCAGGGCGCCATCGTCGAGATCGGCGCCGTCAAGGTCGCCAAGGGCAAGATCCAGGACCGTTGGTCGACGCTCGTGAACCCGGGCGAGGCGATCGTCGGTCATCAGCTGCACGGCATCACCGACGCTGACGTCAAGGATGCGCCGACGCCTGCGCAGGCTGCCGGCCAGTTCATGGAGTGGGCCGGCGACGCCGTGCTGGTGGGCCACAACGTCGGCTTCGACATCGGCTTCCTCGAGGCGGCGCTCGGTGACGGGCGGCGCATCGAGCAGGGGCACTACCTCGACACACTGGTGCTCGCCCGTGAGGCGTACGCCGACTCCGACCTGAAGCTCGGGGACCTGGCTCGCTACTTCGAGCTCGAAACCGAACCCAACCACCGGGCGCTGCCCGACGCCGAGGCGACCGGGCAGTTGCTGCTGCGCTGGGCGGCGGACCTGCCGGGGCGTATCGCGAGCTACCGCGAAGCGGTGGCCGACGCGATCCGCGCCCAGCGCAAGGGCCAGACGCTGGAGGACACCACTGCCGCCATCGACGTTGCGCGGTGCAAGGCGCGCTTCTCAAAGGGCCTGGGCGGCCTGTTGCACAAGAAGGTCGTGCGCGAGCTGGTGCTTGGCGAGGGCCTGCGCATGGACGGGCGCGATCCGGAGACGATCCGGCCCATCTCGGTCGAGGTCGGCCTGCTGCCGCGGGCACACGGCTCGGGTCTGTTCACCCGCGGCGACACCCAGGCGCTGTCGGTTGCCACGCTGGGACCATCCTCGGACGTCCAGCGCATCGACACGATCAGCCCTCATGAGTCCAAGCGTTACCTCCACCACTACAACATGCCGCCCTACTCGACGGGCGAGAACAAGCCCATGCGCGGCCCCGGCCGGCGCGAAATCGGCCACGGCGCGCTCGCCGAGCGGGCCCTGGTGCCCGTGCTGCCCGCGCAGGAGGACTTCCCGTACGTCATCCGCGTCGTTTCGGAGTGCGTTACCTCGAACGGCTCGACGTCGATGGCCTCGACCTGTGGCTCGACATTGGCGCTGATGGATGCCGGCGTGCCGATCAAGGCACCGGTCGCCGGTGCGGCGATGGGCCTGGTTACCGGCGACGACGGCAAGTTCGTGGTGCTGACCGACATCCTGGGCAAGGAGGACGCCTTCGGCGACATGGACTTCAAGGTGACCGGCACGTCCGAAGGCGTGACGGCCCTGCAGATGGACATCAAGATCCAGGGCATCAACGAGGACATCATCCGCACCGGCCTGGACAAGGCCCACAGCGCGCGGATGTTCATCCTGGACAAGATGCTCGAGGTGATGCCGGAGGCACGGGCCGAGATGAGCGCCTATGCGCCGCGCATCATCACCATCAAGGTCAACCCGGAGAAGATCCGCGACATCATCGGCAAGGGTGGCGCCACGATCCGCAAGATCCAGGAGGACACCAGTACCGAGATCAACGTCGAGGATGACGGCACGGTCGAGATTGCCGCGGTCAACTCCGACAACTCACGGGCGGCCATCCAGATGATCGAGAGCCTGACCCGCGAGGTGGAGGTCGGAGGCCTGTACCTCGGCCGGGTGACCCGGATCATGGGCTTCGGCGCCTTTGTCGAGATCCTGCCGGGCAAGGAGGGGCTGGTGCGCATCGGCGAGCTGGCCGACTACCACGTGCCCACGGTCGAAGACGTCGTCTCGGTCGGCGACGAGATCATGGTCGTGGTCATCGAGATCGACCGCCAGGGCCGCGTCAACCTGTCGCGCAAGGCCGCCATGCAGCGCCACCTGGCCAAGAGTCCCGCCTAACGTTCGCAACGATCAGTAACGACGACGGCCCGCCGAACCCTCGGCGGGCCGTCGCACATATTGGCGGGGAGCGGCGACTCGGCCCAAGCCCGATGACGCGCTCAGTGGGGTCGGACCGAGCGGCTCGGACTTCGCCACCCGACCGCGTACGTGACCCTCAATGCGGTTGGGTTGTCGCGGCGACCCAGCGTTCACGGCTGCCGGCTGGAGAGCTCCTGCCAACGCAGTTCCAGCCGGCGCATCTCAGGCTCTATTGACCACGGCGGGCTGTCCGGATCGAAGGTCCGGAACAGTTCGCGCGCGGCGGCAAGCTCTTGCGCGACCAGCGACAGCTCGTCTTCAGGCAACTTCATGACGCCAGCGGACCGATCTCTGGGAGCGTTCTTGCCCGAGATGTTGGAAGCCATGGCGCGATGATCGGCGGCCTTCGATTAGAACTCGATGAACGCGACCGGATCGGCCAGATTTCGCGTGAACCTTAATCCGGCGCTCATCGCGACTCCCGGAACATTCCGCCGCCAGTCAATCAGTACCGCCAAAGAGGCACGACTGGCGAAAGGAGTCCATCGAAGTGAAGAAGAGCGCAGCTTTGCTGGGCGCTGTTGTCGCGGTGTTGATGCTGGTGACCGTGACCATGGCAGCCGGTCCCAGTTCGTCGGCGAGTCCTTCATCTGCGACCCAGTCGCAGAACGGCACGACCAATACCAGCAACGCGTCGGCCGCCACCACGACGTCCTACTCGGTGCGGGTCCAGCCCGGCCTGCTGACGGGAAACGTCCAGGTCGAAACGAAGGCTGACGGTGCCGGTGTAGTGACCATGCAGGTCAACGGACTGATCGCCAAGCTCGATTCGAAGCCTGTGTGGATGGTCGAGATCGACGGCAACAGCATTTCGTCAACGCGCATTGCCTACCTGTCGGGCTCTGACGTGACGTGGAATGCGCCCGACACGATCCGGTTCCAGCTGACCAAGGACCAGATGGGCAACTTCGCGCAGGCGCTCTCGTCAAGCGGCGTCCTGATCGACGTGAGCAACGGCTACCGCCTCAGCGCTGCGGTGATCCCGGCGCAGTAGACGTCGACGGCGCGCGCGCCGCGCGCCATCTCTCTTGCAGGAAGCGGCGCACCACAGGGTGCGCCGCTTTCACATGCCGTCGTCGGGCAACTCTCATCGAGCTGTAATGAAGCCGGCCGATGATCGCCGGCGAGAACGAGATGCGTCTGCTGCTTATCGAAGATGACACGCGCCTGGCTGGCCTGTTGCGACGCGGCCTGCGTGCGGAGGGCTACGCCGTCGACGTGGCCGCAACTGCCGAGGATGGTCGCTGGATGGCCGGCGAGAATCCCTATGACCTGCTGCTTCTGGACGTAATGCTCCCGGACGGGGACGGTTTCGAGTTGTGCCAGCAACTGCGCCTCGCGGGCAACTGGACGCCGGTGTTGCTGCTGACGGCGCGCAGCTCGGTCGTCGACCGGGTCAAGGGCCTCGACTCGGGGGCCGACGACTACCTGGTCAAGCCATATTCGTTCGACGAACTGGCGGCGCGCGTGCGATCTCTGCTCCGGCGCGGCAAGCATGAGCGTCCGCCGGTGCTGAGCGTTGGCACCCTTTCGCTCGATCCCGCGACGCACGAGGTCATCGCGCCGGCAGGGCCGGTACAGCTCTCGCCCAAGGAATTCGCGTTGCTGGAGATGTTCATGCGCCGCAGCGGCGAGGTGCTACAGCGCAACGAGATCCTGGAGCACGTCTGGGATTGGGCCTATGACGGCACGTCCAACGTCATCGACGTGTACGTGCGCTACCTGCGCCAGAAGCTGGGCGATGGGCCTGGGATGCCACGCATCGAGACGGTGCGTGGCATCGGCTACGCGCTGCGCGACGCCGCGTGAGCATTCGCCTGCGCCTGACCATCTGGTACGGCGCGGTGCTGGCGATCGTACTGATCGTCGCGGGCGCGCTCGTCTGGATCGAGGTCGGCCGCGACCTGCGCGCTTCATTGGAGGACGCGCTTCAGGTCCAGGCAACCGACGTGCGCGCCGGCTTCAACGTCGACACCAACGTGTCATTGGTGGCCCGTGATCCGGCCCGTCCGGGCGTGTTTACCGAGGTCCTATCGCCGGCCGGCGCCATCCTGCGCTCCACGAGCAACGCGCCACGACTGCCATCGGGCCTGGCCGATGGCCGGTCCGAACTGGCGATAGATGGGCGCAGCTACGCCGTCTATGCGGTTACAGCCAATAATGGTTCACAGATTGTCGCGGGCGCCTCGCTGGCGGAGGTCGACCGTGCGATCGACGCTCTGACGAACACGATGCTGCTCGCCGCCGGCGCGGCTGTCCTGGCTGCCCTGGCCACCGGCTGGTGGCTGGCCGGTCGGGCTCTCTCGCCCACCGCAACGATCGGTACAGAGCTCGCGTCGATCGGCGTCGAGGACCTGGGAAGTCGCGTCAGTCAGCCGGACAGGGAAGATGAAATAGGGCGACTGGCGACGGCGGTCAACGCGATGCTGGCACGTATCGATGATGGGGTGCGCCGTCACGAGGCCTTCGTCGCAGCGGCATCGCACGACCTGCGCACGCCGATCACGGCGCTGCGCACCGAGCTCGAGCTGGCCGCGCGCGGCGAGCCGACCCGTGCCGAACTTCTGACGGCGATACAGGCGGCTCATGGTGACGCTGTGCGACTGGGCAACCTGGCCAACGACCTGCTGGCGCTGGCCGAGGCGGAACCGGGGGGGCGGCAGCTGGTGCGTCAGCCGGTCGATGCGCGCACGCTGCTCGAAGGATGCGTCAGCGATCAGGCGCCGTTGGCGCGCGCGCGGAGCATCCATGTCGTCGTCGACGCTCCGGACATCCTGGTCAACGTCGACCGTTCGCGGATAGCGCAGGCGGTGCGCAACCTGATCGCCAACGCACTGCGGTTCTCGCCCGAGGGTTCGAGGGTCGAGCTGGCGGCACACGCGATCGAAGATCCCCGAGGGTCCCGTCGCGTGCTTCAGGTGAGCGTCCTCGATCGCGGCCCGGGCGTTCCGCCAGCCCTGCGCCAGCGGCTGTTTCTGCCGTTTGCGGCACGCGGCGAGGCCGAACATTCGGGATTGGGCCTGGCAACGGCCGCGGCGGCCGTGCATGCGCATGGGGGTGCGATCAGCTATCGCGACCGGCCCGGAGGTGGAGCGCAGTTCGTATTTACCGTGCCGGCATAGGGCAGCGACCGCTGGCGCCTGCCTGCGGTGCGTCTGCCCACCGTGCGCGGGCGTTATCATCGGTGGGCGTGCCCAGACGAATACCTGCAACGAGATTTTGCCATGCGCAGTAATGGTCACGTGGGGCACATGTGGAGCCGTCGAACAGCGTGACGCCGGAGGAACGCCGGCGGGCGCTCGACGCGATCGCCGCCGAGGTTGCGGTGTGCACGCGTTGCCCGCTGCACGCTGGACGGACGCGGGCGGTGCCGGGGGAGGGGCATGCCGAGACACAGGTCGTCTTTGTCGGCGAGGGGCCTGGCTATCACGAGGATCAGCAGGCGCGGCCCTTCGTGGGGGCGGCCGGCAATCTACTCAACGAGCTGCTCGGCGCCATCGGCTGGCGCCGCGAGGAGGTTTTCATCACCAACGTCGTGAAGTGCCGGCCGCCGGGCAACCGGGACCCGCAACCGGCTGAAATAGCCGCCTGTACGCCCTATCTCCGGCGACAGCTGGAGGTGCTCGATCCGGCGCTGGTGGTGACGCTGGGGCGCCACTCGCTGCAGACGTTCATGCCCGGCGCGCGCATCGGTGGCGCGCACGGCACGGAGCGCGCCGTCGACCCCGAGACGGGTGCGGCCAACGCCTCCGCCTATGCGATGTATCACCCCGCGGCGGCACTGCGCCAGGGCGCGTTGAAGGAGACGATGTACGAGGACATGGCCGGCCTGCCCGACGCACTCGTGGGCGATCGACGCGCCGACGCCGATGACGGGCAGACAGCGGAAGAGAGGCGAGCCGACGACGAGAACGAACGGCCGGAACTGGGCGAACCAGAGGAGGCGATCGAGGACCTTGAGGTGCTGGCGACCGTTAATCCCGAACCACAGCTGGGGTTGTTCTAGGTGAACGCGGACGACGCCGGCCTGCGCATCCTGCCGCTCGGCGGCGTCGGCGAGATCGGCAAGAACATGACCGTGTTCGAGTCCGGCGACGAGATCGTCGTAATCGATTGCGGGCTGATGTTTCCTGACGAAGAGATGTTCGGCGTCGATTTCGTCGTGCCCGACGTGACCTACCTGCGCGAGCGTCAACACATGCTCAAGGCGTTCCTGATCACGCACGCCCACGAGGATCACATCGGCGGCCTGCCGTACATCCTGCCGTACTTTCCGGGGGTGCCGATCTACGCCTCCACGCTGGCCCAGGGCCTGCTCGGCATCAAGCTCAAGGAACACAAGCTCCACAGCAGCCCGATGCTTCCCTTCGGACCGGGACAAACGGTTGACCTGGGCACCTTCCGCGCCACTCCCTTCCGCGTAGGTCACTCGATACCCGACGCGATGGGCATCGCCCTGGAGACGCCGCTGGGCACGGTCATCCACAGCGGCGACTTCAAGTTCGACTACACACCCGTGGACGGCAAGATGCCGGACCTCCACGCACTCGCCGAATGGGGCCAGAAGGGCGTGCTGTGCCTGATGTCCGACTCGACGCGGGCCGAGAACCCCGGCTACACGCCATCGGAACGGACGGTCGGCACTGCCTTTCACGACATCATGGGCGATGTCAGCGGGCGCGTGATCGTGGCCACCTTCGCCAGCAACATCGCGCGCATCCAACAGGTTTTCGACGCGGCGGCCGACCTGGGCCGGCGGGTGGCAGTCATCGGCCGCTCGATGGAGCAGAACGTGCGCATCGCGACCGAGCTCGGCTACCTGCGCTACGAACCCGAACGGCTGTTGACCAAGGATCGGTTGAAGGACCTGCCCGACAGCGAGGTGGTCATCGCCACAACCGGTGCCCAGGGTGAGCCCATGGCCGGCCTCGCGCGCATGGCCAACCGGGACCACCGCTGGGTGGAGATCAAACCGGGCGACACGGTCATCGTCAGCGCCAGTCCCATCCCCGGCAACGAAGAGGTCGTGGGGCGCACGATCGACAACCTGTTCAAGGTGGGGGCCAACGTTTTCTACCACGACATCCGGCGGGCGCACGTCTCGGGCCATGCCAGCCAGGAAGAGCTGAAGCTGATGCTCAACCTGACCCGCCCGCGGCACTTCATCCCGGTGCACGGCGAGTTCCGCATGCAGGTCCAGCACGGACGGCTGGCGCAGGAACTGGGTGTGCCGGCGGAGAACATCTACATCATCGAGAACGGACAGCCGATCGACTTCACGCCGCAGGGCGCGCGCCGGGCCGCGCCCGTCGATGCCGGCTACGTGTACGTCGACGGATTGTCGGTCGGCGAGGTGGGCGATGTCGTCTTGCGCGACCGCCGCGCGCTGGCCAACGACGGCATGTTCCTGGTCGTTATCACGGTCGACAAGCAGAGCGGCACGCTGATCGGCGAGCCGGAGATCGTCACGCGCGGCTTCGTCGCCGCGCCCGACGATCCGGTGATCGCCGCTGCGGCGCGCCAGGTGCGCAAGGCGATCGAGACGCCGGGCGACCACATCAGCGAGGTCGGCCTGCTCAAGGCGCAGATCAAGGACAGCCTCAGCCAATACCTGTTCGAGCAGACCAAGCGGCGGCCCATGGTCTTTCCGGTCGTGGTCGAGGTCTAGCCGGTGGCTCGCGCCGGTCGCGCCACCGGCTCCAGCCGTTCCCGCTCGCGCCAGGCGCGCTCGACAAGATCGTCGCGCCAGTGGCTGGCCGCGTTCAGGGTGCCGCCACACATCGCGCGCTCGCTCATCGGGCTGACACTGATCGTGTTCGGCGCGATCACCTTCATTGCGCTGATCTTCCCCCAGGCGGGCCTGCTCAACCGCTACATCGACGACATCCTGCGGCCGTCGGTCGGCGAGGGTGCCTGGCTGCTGGCGCTCCTGCTGATCGTCGCCGGCGTGCTGGTGGAGCGCCCATCGCCGATGGCCAACGGGTCGATGCTGGCGATGGTCGGTGGCGTGCTGATGTTCGTCGCCGGCCTGGGTCTTATCCATTTCGTCTGGGGCACCGGTGACAGTGCGCGTGCGCTGAGCGCCGGCGGCGGCGCGGTCGGTAACGCACTGTCGGTCGGCTTGACCGGCCTGCTGTCGCCGCCGGGGGCCTTCGTGGCCCTGCTCGGCCTGGTGATTGCCGGCGCCATCCTGTTCTTCAACGTGAGCCTGCGCACCCTGCTGACGCCGGTCGGCGCCGGAGGTCGCGTGGTGGCCGGTGCGATGGCACGCCCGGTTCGCCAGATGGCCGACGAGGCGGTCCGGCGCCAGGCGGCGGTTGCGGCCAACCCGTCTCGGCGGCAGACACGCCGGGTCGCGCAGCCCGCGTCGTCTGAGGCGCCTTTGGCGGCCACCCGCCCGAGCGCGGCGCCACCCGATCAGACGGTGCTGCCGCTCAGCCAGACGATCTGGACCGGGCCGGCCGGGGCGCCGGCGCGCACGCGCGAACAGCCCGAGCCGGCGGAGACCGCGTCACGTCCCGCCCGTGCCTGGCGGTTGCCCGGGTATGAGCTGCTCGACACGGGGGAGTCGGGCGGGGCAGGCCAGCACCTGGATCACGCGCGCAACGTACGCATCATCGAGGACAAGCTGTCGAGCTTCGCCATTCCCGCCGAGGTGATCGCCACCAACACCGGCCCGGTGGTAACCCAGTACGAGGTTCGCCCCGACGCGCACGTCAAGCTGTCGCGCATCGAGGGCCTGGCCGACGACCTGGCCATGGCGCTCGCCGCCCGCTCGATACGCATCGAGGCGCCGATCCCCGGGCGCGACGTCGTCGGCGTCGAGATTCCCAATCACGCCAGCGAGATAGTCGGCTTCCGGCGGCTGCTCGAGGATTCGGCCATGGCGGAGGCGGGGAGCCGGCTGACCTTCGCGCTCGGGCGCGACGTGTCGGGCAAGGCGTATGCGGTCGACCTGGCGCGCATGCCCCACCTGCTCGTGGCCGGCGCCACCGGCTCGGGCAAGAGCGTGTGCGTGAACGCGCTGATCACCAGCCTGCTGATGCGCGCCAATCCCGATGAGCTGCGGCTCATCCTGATCGACCTCAAGCGGGTCGAGCTGGCCGCCTATCGCGACCTGCCCCAGCTCGAGGTGCCGGTCATCGTCGAGTCTCATGAGGCGCGCGCGGTGCTGAGCAACCTGGTGCATGTGATGGAGGAGCGCTACGAGCTGCTGGCCGGTGCCATGGAGCGCAACATCACCGCCTACAACGCCAGCTCGCGGCGCGGTGAGGCGCCGCCCATGCCGTACATCGTGGTGGTGATCGACGAGCTGGCCGACCTCATGCTGCGCGAGGGACGCAAGGTGGAGGATCCGGTCGTCAAGCTGGCCCAGAAGGCACGCGCGGTGGGCATCCACCTGGTCCTCGCCACGCAGCGACCGAGCGTCAACGTCGTGACCGGCCTGATCAAGGCCAACGTCCCTTCGCGCATCGCCTTTGCGATGGCGTCGAACGTCGACTCACGGACGGTCCTCGACGCGAACGGCGCGGAGGATCTCATCGGCCGCGGCGACATGCTCTACCAGCCGGCCGACTTGCCGCGGCCAGTGCGCCTGCAGGGCGTCTTCGTAAGCGACAGCGAGGTGCACGCGGTTACCGCCTTCTGGCGCGAACAGGATGAGCCGCACTACAACCGCGACCTGCTTACCGGCACCGAAGGCGATGGCGGTGGCGAGGGCGGCCAATACGGCTGGCTGGCCCACGAGGCCGACGATGAGCTGGCACCGCGCGCGGCGGAGATCGTCATGCAGACACAGCGAGCCAGCACGTCGATGCTGCAGACCAAGCTCAAGGTGGGTTTCAACCGCGCCACGCGGCTGATGGACGCACTCGAAAGGCATGGCATCATCGGGCCGCTCGACCCACGCAACCCGGGCGCGCCGCGCCAGATTTACGGCCCCGAGAACTGGATTCGCGGTCCGGCCGACGCGGATACGCTCGAATAGCTACTGGCGGGCCTGCTGCCGCCAAGGGGGGATAGCGCGTAGACTGGCCGCCCGGCCCATGCAATTTTCCGACCTTTCAGCCACGAGGAAGAACGCTCGGCGATGACCGCCAGGCACCAGCTCCGTATCGGCAGTCGCCGCGTCGGTCGTGACCGCGCGGCGATTGATGCGACGGCTGCGCCGCGTGTCGGCGAAACGCTGCAGCTTGCCCGCGAACGCAAGGGCGTCGATCTGTTCCGCGCCGAACGTGATACCAAGATCCGCCTGCGCTACCTGTCCGCGCTCGAGGACAGCGACTACGACGAGCTGCCAGCCGCCGTCTACACCAAGGGCTTCCTGCGCAACTACGCGATCTACCTGGGCCTCGATCCCGACGAGCTGCTCGAGCACTGGCGCGAGGAGATGGACGCGCTGCGTGCCGCCGAGCACGTCGCCGTCGCGCCACCACCGCAGCCGCTTATCGAGCCCGGCGGCCGGCGGCTCACCCTCACTCCGGCGATGCTGGTGGCGGGTTTGGTCGTCGTCGTCATCGTCGCCTTCGTCGGCTATATCGGCTTCCAGCTGCTGCGCTACGCGGCGACCACGCCGATCACCCTGACGAACCCTGCCAACGTCGTCAGCGAGGTGAACTCGCAGTCGATCGTGCTCGCCGGTACATCCTCCTCCGGAGCCGCCATCGTGATCACCGGGCCGGGCGGCAAGACGTACAACACGACGGCCGACGAACATGGTGCCTGGTCGAGCCAGGTGGACCTGGGCCTGGGCCGCAACGACTTCAGCATCGTGTCCATCGACCCGGTCACCCAGCGCAAATCCGACCCACCGCTGGCGTTGACCATCAATGTTCCGCTGCCTCAGGCGGCCTCGTCTCCCTCGCCCGGGGCCTCGGCCACGAGCGCGCCGCCGCCGGTGCTCAGCCTGGCCCTGGCGGCGCCGACCGAAGGCGAGACCAACACCGACGGGCATGTCGCGGTAAGTGGCACCACGAACGGTGAGCGGGTGACCATCACCAGCACCTACCTGGGCACGTACAACTCGACGCCCCCGCCCAGCGAGGCGCCCACTGCCCAGCCATCCGCGGGAGGGTCGCCGCCACCCATTGGACCGGCGCGCGACATTGCCGTGACAGCGGACGGCAACTTTGCCGAAGTGCTCGACTTCACGCCCGGTCGCTGGCAGCTGACCATCACCGCATACCGCAGCGGTCTCGATCCGGTCATCCAGTTGCGCGACATCACCGTCGCGCCGGCGCTGGCCTCGTCGCTCAACCTCGTGCTCCAGGTCGAGGTTCACAACTCGTGGGTGCGCATCGTGGCCGACGGCAAGAACGTGCATGGCTACAACGGCAAGACCCTCCATCCCGGCGACACGGCCAACATCACGGCAAGCAACCAGATCTGCATCCGCAGCGGCAACGCCGGCGCGCTGCACGTGTTCGTGAACGACATGGACCTGGGCTCGCTCGGCAATAACGGCCAGACCGGCAACTGGTTGATCACTCTCGCGCAGCCGCAACCGGAGCCCATCACGAGTTCCTGTTGAACGCCCGGCCCGAGCTGGTTGAGATGGCGGCCAGGCTCCGCGCACGGTGCCTCGATCTCGGCTGGACACTGGCTACGGCCGAGTCGTGCACGGGTGGCCTGATCGGTCACCTGCTGACCGAGGTCCCGGGGGCAAGCGACTATTACCTGGGTGGCGTCATCAGTTACAGCGACGGGGTAAAGGAGCGGCAGCTGGATGTCGATGCGCGCACGCTGGCCGCGCACGGCGCCGTTTCGGCAGAGACGGCGCTGGCCATGGCGCAGGGCGTGCGCGCCCGCTTCGGCACAACGATCGGCGTGTCGGTGACCGGCATAGCCGGGCCGGCCGGCGGCTCGCAGACAAAGCCCGTCGGCCTGACTTACGTCTGTGTCGCCGATGAGCACGGCGACGCCGTGCGCCGGCACGTGTGGCACGCCGATCGCAGCGGCAACAAGCTGCTCAGCGCGCGTGCCGCACTCGAGTTGCTGTTCGAGCGCCTCGACGCGCAAGATGCCGGGGGCTGAGCGAGTGCGCAGCGCCGCCGACATCGGCCGTGGCCTTGCCCCGGCCCGACCTGCCCGGCCGATACCGGCCGGCGAGCGGATCCACGTGATCGGCGCAGCCGGCGCCGGCGCCTCGGCCGCGGCGCTGCTGGCACAGCGCGCCGGCGCGATGGTCACTGGCTGCGACAGTGGCGGCCCCTCGCCGTACACGGCGGCCCTGGCAGAGGCCGGCATCGAGCTCGCGTGGCAGCATTCGGCCGCCCATGTCGAGCGCGAAGGGGCATCGCGACCACAGCGGCTGGCGGTCAGCAAGGCGCTGACCGCCGTTACGCCCGATCACCCGGAGCTGGCCGCTGCGCGCGACCTGGGCATACCCGCGGAGCCCTGGCAGCAGGTCGTCGCCGACAGCGCCGCGGGCGCCGGGCAGGCACTCGTGGCGGTGGCAGGCACGCACGGCAAGTCGACCACCAGCGGCTGGCTCGTCGACCTGCTCGTCCGCGCCGGGCGCGATCCATCCGCGTTCGTCGGCGCCCTGCTGCCGGCAGCGGTCACCGGTGGAGCGCCGAGCACGGCGCGCTGGGGGAGGGGCGACACGTTCGTGGTCGAGGCTGACGAGTACGCCGGGAATTTCGACCCGTACGTGCCGGTCGTCGCGCTGCTGCTCAACGCGGAATGGGATCACCCCGATGTGTTCGCCGACGAGAGCGCGGTGCTCGATGCCTTCGCGGCGTGGCTCGAACACGCGCCGGCCGCGACGCTCGTCGCCAACCTGGCCGATCCTGGCGTGGCGCGCATAGTCGCGCGGCTGACCGGCCGCAGTGGCGAAGTGCTGCCGGCACCTGCGGCACTGCCGCCCGGCTACGCCGTTGGCCTGCCCGGCCCGGCCAATGTCGACAACGCCCGGGTCCTCCTGGGCGCCGGCCGCGTGCTGGACGTCAGCGAGCAGGTCATTCGTGAAAGCCTGGCTGGCTACGGTGGCGTCGGCCGCCGGATGGAGATCAAGGCCGATATCGGCGGGGTGACGGTCATCGACGATTACGCCCACCATCCCACCGCCATTGCGCGCACGCTCGAGGCCGTTCGGGAGCGCTATCCGCAACGGCGCGCCTGGGCGGTGTACGAGCCGCTCACCTATCACCGCACCGCGCTGATGCTCGAGCGCTTCGCCGATGTGCTGGCCACCGCCGACGAGGTGGCCATCGCCGACATCTGGGCCGGCCGCGACCCGGACACGACAATCACCAGTGCCGCCGCGCTGGCCGACGCGGTGACGCGGCGCGGTGGCCCGCAGGCCGCCGCGCCGGGCAGCGTCGAGCAAACGGCGGACTACCTGGCCGACCGCGTCCGGCCCGGTGACGTGGTGCTGGTGATGGGCGGCGGGCGCTCGTACGTGATCGCCGAGCGTCTGACCGGGCTGCTGGCCGGCCGGCCGTAGACTTGAAGGCGATGACACTTACCCCGGGAGACGGCCAGGACCTTCTGGCGCGGTTCAAGAAGGGCTGGGAGCAGCGCAAGCCTGACCTGATCATGGACTTGTTCGCCGCGGATGCCGACTACCGCGCCAGCCCGTTCGCGGAGCCACTGTCGGGAGCCAACGCCATCCGCGCGCTGTGGAACGAGATGGCCGCGCAGCAGGCCAACGTCGAGTTCGATGCGGAGCGCGTCTGGGTCAGCGGCCAGGCCGTCCTGGCCAGCTTCCACGGGGCCTACACGCGACGGGTCGACGCCGCTCGTGTGCGCGTGCGCGGCTTCATGACATTCGAACTGGGTGACGCGCCGGCCGGCGGCGGCCGGCCGCTCGTGAGGCGCTTCCGCCAGTGGCCCCTCGAGCGTGAGGTGGGGCGCGACGCCACGTTCACTCCGGAGGGTTGATCGATGGCGAGTGATATTTCGTTTGACGTAGTGAGCGAGTTCGACCGCCAGGAACTGGTCAACGCGCTCGACCAGGCGCGGCGCGAGATCGCGACCCGCTACGACTTCAAGGGCACGCGCGCGGAAATCGAGCTGGGCAAGGATGAGCTCGTGCTGCGCGCCGACAGCGAGGCGCGTGCTCACGCCATGCGCGACCTGATCGAATCGAAAGCCATTCGGCGTGGGCTGTCGCTCAAGGTCTTCGACTGGGGCCAGATCGACGAGGCGGGCAGCAACACCGTGCGCCAGCACGTCGGTCTGCGGCACGGTCTGCCGGACGATCTGGCGCGCAAGATCACCAGGCTGATCCGTGACGAATTCCCCAAGGTGAAGTCGCAGATCCAGGGTGACGCGGTCCGCGTGAGCGGCAAGAGCAAGGACGAGCTGCAGCGGGTGATCGGTCGCCTGCGCCAGGAGGCGGAGGCCTACCCGGTTCCGCTGCAGTTCCAGAACTACCGCTGAACGCGATAGCTGCCCAGCCCGTGACGGTCGCCGATCTGCTTGCGCGTGCCCTGGCCGATGCCGGCGTGCGGTGGGCCTTCACCGTGCCCGGGGAGAGCTTCCTCGAACTGCTCGATGCACTCCGGCGCGCCGGCATCGAGGTCATTGCCACGCGCCACGAGGGCGGTGCGGCGTTCATGGCCGAGGCAATCGGCCAGTTGACGGGGCGACCCGCAGCGTGCCTCGGCACGCGCGCCGTGGGAGCATCCAACCTGGGGATCGGCATCCATGCCGCGCGCCAGGACTCGACGCCCATGGTGGCGATCCTGGGCCAGGTGGAGCGTGCCCTGCGGGGGCGCGAGGCGCTGCAGGAGGCCGAGCTGGCGGCGACAATCGGTGGCCTGGCCAAGTGGGCCGCCGAGATCGATGATCCCGAGCTGGCCGCTGCACAGATCGGCGAGGGCCTGAGCAGCATGCTCTCCGGCCGGCCCGGACCAGCATTCTTCTCGGTGCCGGTGGACGTGTTTGCCCAGCCGCCGGGCGCGCAGCCGGTCGAGATCACGGCCGCTCGCCCAGCGCCACCGGATGCCGCCACGGTCGCGCGCACGCTGGCCCTGCTGGCCGGTGCCCAGCGGCCGGCCATCCTGGCCGGCGGTGGGGTGATCCACGCCGGGGCGGTCGACGCCCTGCAGCAGCTCAGCGAGCGGCTCCAGGTACCGGTCTTCACCGCCTGGCGCCGGCCCACGGCATTTCCCAATGACGATCCGCGCTACCTGGGCGTCACCGGCTATGGTGCCGCCGCGACTGTGCTGCCGCGGCTCAAGTCCGCCGACGCGCTGCTCGTGCTGGGCTGCCGGCTCAACGAACCCGCCTCGTTCGAATACCGGATACCGGCGCGCGGCACACGCTGGGCGCATGTCGACCTGGCGCCGCGCCAGCCCGGACACCGCCTGCGCAAACCGACCATCGAGCTTGCGGCCGACGCCGGCGCTTTCCTGCACGCCGCACTGGAGGCAAGCTCGCCGGCCAAAGACGACTCGCTCAAGGCGCGCGAGCAGGCCATCGCCGCCGACCGCGAGGCGTACCTGGCGGCCAGCCTGCCGGTGGAGCAGGGGCCGTCTGGAAGGCGCGGCGCGGGCGTGAACCCGGGCGCCGTCATCGCCACCCTTCAACGTGTACTCGCTCCGCAGTCGATCATCACCAGCGATGCCGGCAACTTCGGGCTGTGGCTGGCACGAAGCTTCCGCTTCGGGCGCCAGAACGCGTTTCTCGGATCCACCTCCGGGGCGATGGGCTTTGGGCTGCCGGCGGCCATCGCGGCCGGCCTGGCCGCGCCCGAGCGGCCCGTCGTGGCGCTGTGCGGTGACGGCGGCTTCGCGATGACCATGAACGAGCTCGAGACCGCCGTGCGCACGGGAGTGCGGCCCGTGGTACTGGTGTTCGACAACCGGCGCTTCGGCACGATCGCGATGCACCAGCAGAACGAAGGTCGTGACGCGGTTGCGACCGAGCTCGGCCCGTTCGACTTCGCCGCCGTAGCGCGCGCCGCGGGTGCCCAGGGCGGCCGGGTCACGCGTGACGTGGAGTTTGAACCGGCGCTGCGCGACGCGCTCACGGCGGACCGGCCGGCAGTGCTGCATCTCGAGATCGATCCGCGCTGGGTGTCGCCCGACCGCTTCGACTGACGGCATCGCTTGACAGATGCTTTACTGTGCCTAGACTGCTCATGGCATGCCGAACATCAATGACACACTAAATAACGGCGCCAAGAACCGCGAGGCGCTGGTCGCCGACGTGCTCGAAGAGTTCAATCAGATCAGCTTTCGCGACTTTCAGGTGACCCTCAAACGCTGGTACGAGGGCTCCCTGAGCCTCGTGCATCTCAACGTCCTCATGGCTCTGCGCGCACACGGTTCGTTGACCATGTCGCAGCTGGCGGATCTGCTCGACGTCTCGGTCGCCAGCGCGACGGGCATCGTCGATCGCATGGAGAAGAAGGGCGTGGTCGAGCGGCGCCACAGCGAGGCGGATCGGCGCGTGGTCGAGGTGCACGTCACCGACCAGGGAGAGGCCGTTTCGCAGGCGATGCGCACGGAGCGCCAGATGCGCCTGTCCGCGCTGCTGGCCGAGATCGATGGCGAGGACCTGGCGGCGCTGCTGCGTGGCCTGCGCGCCTTCCGCGTTGCGCGCGAACGGATCCTGGCCAACCTGCCCGATGCCTTGAAGAACCGTCCGTGACCCGTCTGCTGCGGGCCTACCTGCGCCCCTACTGGCGTCAGATCCTGGTGGTGCTGGGCCTCCTGTTCGTGCAGGCGCTCATGAACCTGTACCTGCCCGACCTCAACGCCGACATCATCAACAACGGCGTCTCCAGGGGCGACACGGCCTACATCGTGAACACCGGTGGCCTGATGCTGGTGGTCACGCTGGTGCAGGGCGTTACGTCGGTCGTCGCCATGTTCCTCGCCGCGCGCGTGTCGATGGGTTTCGGCCGCGACGTGCGCGCCGCGGTGTTTCGCAGCGTGGGCACCTTCTCGCAGGTCGAGATGAACCGTTTCGGCACGCCGTCGCTGATCACCCGCAACACCAATGACGTGCAGCAGGTCCAGATGGTCGTGTTCATGGGCCTGACCGTGATCCTGCTGGCGCCGATCATGGGCATCGGCGGCATCATCATGGCCATCCGTCAGGACGTGCCGCTGTCAAGCCTGCTGGTCGTGATCCTGCCGATCATGTTCGTGTTCATCGGCCTGGTGGTGCGCATCGCCGTCCCGCTCTTCCGTGCCATGCAGGTCAAGCTCGACCGCATCAACCAGGTCATGCGCGAAGCTCTTGCCGGCGTGCGCGTCATTCGCGCGTTCGTGCGCGTGGAGCACGAGGAGCGGCGCTTCGATGTGGCCAACGAAGACCTCTTCGACACCGCCCTCAGCGTCAACCGCCTGTTCGCGGTGACCATCCCGACGATGATGATCATCCTCAACCTCTCGCAGGTGGCGGTGATGTGGTTCGGCGCGGGCCGCATCTCATCGGGCGCCATGCCGATCGGCAACCTGACCGCCTTCCTGACCTATCTCATGCAGATCCTGTTCTCGGTACTGATGGCCGTGATGATGTTCATCTTCGTTCCCCGCGCCGCCGTGTCGGCCGACCGCATCCGCGAGGTGATCGAGACCGAACCGCTGATCAGCGATCCGCGCGAACCGATCTCGATCGTGCCCCAGCTCGGCGTGCGCGTGGAGTTCAGCAACGTCACGTTCAGTTACCCGGGCGCCGAGCAGCCGGTCCTCCATGACGTTTCATTCGTTGCCGAGCCCGGTCAGACGACGGCCATCGTGGGCAGCACGGGCAGCGGCAAGACAACGCTCATCAACCTCATCCCGCGCTTCTATGACGTGACCGCAGGGGCGGTCCTGGTCGACGGCGTCGACGTGCGTCAGATGCGCCGCGACGACCTGTGGCAGATGATCGGCGTCATCCCACAGAGCGCGTTCCTGTTCAGCGGCACGGTAGCCAGCAACCTGCGCTACGGCGACGAGCAGGCCACCGACGAGGACCTGCAGCGAGCGCTCGAGATCGCCCAGGCCGCTGATTTCGTGGCCGAGATGGCCGGTGGCCTGGAGGCGGGGATCGACCAGGGTGGCACGAACGTGTCGGGCGGTCAGCGGCAACGACTGGCGATCGCGCGGGCGCTGGTCAAGCGCGCCCCGCTGTACATCTTCGACGACAGCTTCTCGGCACTCGATTTCCGCACCGACGCGCGCCTGCGCGGCGCGCTGCGGCGTGAGCTGGCCGGTGCCGCGGTCATCATCGTCGCCCAACGCGTCGGCACCATTCTCAACGCGGAGCGCATCGTGGCCATGGACGAGGGACGAGTGGTCGGCGTGGGCACGCACTCCGAGCTGATGGCAAGCTGTGCCACGTATCGCGAGATCGTTTACTCGCAGCTCACGCCAGCCGAGGCCAAGGTCGCATGAGCGGGACTCCGGGCGGCAGCCAGCGCGGACCGGCTCCCGGCGGTGCGCGTGGCAGCGGGCCGTTCGCGGGCGGCCGGCGACCTGGTCGGCGCGGTTTCGGGCCCGGCCAGATGATGATGGGCGGCATGCCGCCGGAGAAGTCCAGGGACTTCGGCAAGTCGTTCCGGCGGCTGCTCGGCCAGCTGCGCCCCGAGAGCAGGCGACTGGTGCTGGTGCTGGTGTTGGCCGTGGCCAGCGTCGTCTTTGCCGTGCTCGGCCCGAAGATCCTGGGCAACGCGACCAACATCATCTTTTCGGGGGTCATCTCCCAGAATCTCCCCGCCGGCGTCAGTCAGGCCCAGGTCGAGGCCGGGCTGCGTGCGCAGGGGCAGGGCCAGCTGGCCGACATGCTGCAGGGCATGACCCTCACGCCGGGTGTCGGCATCGACTTCGGCGCGCTGGCCGGCGTACTCATCGTGCTCATCGGCATCTTCGCCCTGAGCGCGGTCTTTGCCTGGGCGCAGGCGTACATCATGGCCGGCGTCACGCAGCGCACCGTCTATCGGCTGCGCCGCGACGTCGACCTCAAGCTGGGCCGGCTACCGCTCAGGTATTTCGACGACCATCCGCGCGGCGATCTGCTCAGCCGGGTGACCAATGACATCGACAACATCGGCCAGACGCTGCAGCAGAGCCTGACTCAGCTGATCACCTCGATACTGACCGTCGTCGGCGTGCTGGTGATGATGCTCTCGATCAGTTGGGAGCTGGCCGCGATCTCGATCCTGGCCGTGCCAGCATCGATCGTCGCGACGATGCTCATCATGCGCCGCTCGCAGCGGCAGTTCGCCGCCCAGTGGGCCTCGACCGGGGCGCTCAACGGGCAGGTCGAGGAGGTGCACACCGGGCACAACATCGTTACCGTCTTCGGCCGCCAGCGCGAGGCGATGGAGCGCTTCAACGAGGAGAACGAGCGGCTCTACGACGCCAGCTATCGGGCGCAGTTCATCTCCGGTGGCATCCGCCCGGCCATGAACCTGATCAGCAACTTCAACTACGTCGCCATCGCGGTCATCGGCGGCGTACGCGTGGCCACCGGCCAGATGTCGCTGGGCGACGTCGTCGCGTTCATCCAGTACTCGCGCCAATTCACCCAACCGATCGTCCAGGCCGCGAGTATTGCCAATGTCCTGCAGTCGGCCGTCGCGTCGGCCGAGCGCGTGTTCGAATTGCTCGACGAAGGCGAGCTCAGTGCCCAGCCGGAGCAGCCGACGCGGCTCGAGGAGGTGGCCGGGAAGGTCGTTTTCGACGATGTCTCGTTCCGCTATCTACCCGACGTGCCGCTGATCGAGCACCTGAGCCTGGTCGCCGAACCAGGGGCCACGGTGGCCATCGTCGGCCCGACCGGCGCCGGTAAGACGACCCTCGTCAATCTGTTGATGCGCTTCTACGACATCGACGGCGGGCGCATAACGGTCGACGGCGTCGATACCCGGGACCTGTTGCGCGAGGAGCTGCGCCGCGAGTTCGGCATGGTTCTCCAGGACACGTGGCTCTTCCACGGGACGATCCGCGAGAACATCGCCTACGGCCGCGAGGAGGCCAGCGAGGAGCAGATCATTGCCGCGGCCGAGGAGGCGCACGTCGATCACTTCGTGCGTACGCTCCCCGACGGCTACGACACGGTGGTCGATGACGACGCTACCAACCTGTCACAGGGTGAAAAACAGCTACTGACCATCGCCCGCGCGTTCCTGGCCGACCCGCGCATGCTCATCCTCGACGAGGCGACGAGCTCGGTCGACACGCGCACCGAGGTACTCATCCAGAAGGCCATGGCCAAGCTGATGGCCGGGCGGACGACGTTCGTCATCGCCCACCGGCTGTCGACGATCCGCGATGCCGATCTCATCGTGGTCATGGATCACGGCAGGATCGTCGAGACCGGCCGGCACGCGGAGCTGCTCGCTGCCGAAGGTTTCTATTACGAGCTCTACCAGAGCCAGTTCGTGGAGGCGCTCGCCGAAGCCGCTTGAGTGCATGTGCGTTGCCAGCTGGCAACGCTGCGCTGGTCACTCCCGGCCGATTGGGTGTAGTTTGGTGCCTCATGGGACAGTCGTGGTCCCTGAGTACAGCTGCACCGGAAGCGACCGGCCCCAGGACCCCAGCCTGTGACGGCGCGGCCGTTCCGAGTGCTGACATGGAGGTTTTGAATGGCAGTTTCGTTTGGGGCGAGGCTGACACGCGTTGCCGTGGCGTGTTCAGTAGCCCTGCTTGGTGCACTCGTATTGAGTGCGCCGGTGGCGGCCCATGGCTTTGGCCACCACCGCATCTACGTTTCACCCAACGGCTCGGCGGACAACTCAGGCACCTCGTGCCGGCACGCGAAGTATTCGTCGATCAATGACGGCATCGCGGCTGCGCCCAATCACGGCACCGTGATCGTATGCCGTGGGACGTACACCGAGACTGCCGCCGTTAACAAGTCGATCACTCTCGAGGGCCATCACGCGGTCATCGACGCCACGGGCCTCAACAACGGCGTTCTGATCACCAGTTCGTGGGCCACGGTCGAGCGCCTGACGGTCAAGAATGCGATCGGTGAGGGCATCCTCGCCATGGGCACACCGGGCACGCCGGGCACCCCGATCACGCACGTGACCATCCAGCGCAACAAGGTGCTCAACAACGACCAGGGTGGCCCCGACTCCGGCTACGCCGAGTGCGCGCCGTCCGGCGAGGTGCCGGGCGACTGCGGTGAAGGCATTCACCTGATGGTCGTCGCCAACTCGACCGTTCGGCAGAACGTCGTGCAGGGCAACTCGGGCGGCATCCTGCTGACCGATGAGTTCGGCCCCACGTATGGCAACAAGATCGTGCTCAACCTGATCCAGAACAACGCCTACGACTGCGGGATCACGCTCGCCGGCCACGGGCTGGGTTGGGATGTCGCCGGCCAGGCGACGTCACCGGCCACCGGTGGCGTCTACGACAACCTGATCCGCGGTAACGTCGTGCGCCGCAACGGCCTGCTGGGCGAAGGTGCCGGCGTGCTCATGGCAGCGGCCTGGGAGGGCGCGGCAGTCTATGACAACCACGTCGACCACAACTACATCATGGGCAACAACCTGGCCGGTGTGACCATTCACTCGCACCCGGCGTCAGCTACGAACCCGGTCGGTGGATACGTGGGCGGCAACATGATCACCCACAATCTCATTGGCCGGAACAACGTCGGTGGTGACCCCGACGCCGGCGTGTCCGACACGACCGGAATTCTCGTCTACTCGTCGGGTCAGGCGACCACCGTCACCATCAGCCACAACGTGATCTTCCGCAACCACTTCGGTATCTGGCTGAGTCCGACGACTGTCTCGGCCAGCATGAACCACAACGTCTTCCTGCACGACGACATCAACGTCGGCCCCTGACCGCATTTCGCGTTAGGTAACGAAACCGGCCCCGGGCAACCGGGGCCGGTCTTTCTATGCCCGGTCGGCGTCGTCGGCGCGAATGTGGCGCTCCAGGGCCAGGGCATCGTAGGAGCGGCCGGAATCGGCCTCCGGCCCTCGGTCCAGGAGTGTGAAACCGATGCGCTCGTAGAAGCGCTGAGCGCCGTCGTTCACGTTCGTCACCCACAGCACGACGCGCCGCGCGCCCCACGACGCGCCCCAGTCCGCGACCGCCTGCACGAGCGCACGGCCGACGCCCAGCCGGCGCACCTCGGGCGCCACCCACATCGAGAAGAGCAGGCAGTCGGCGGGCGGGCGTCGGCGCGCCTGGACCATGCCGACGGTCCTGGCGGGGCCGGCCGCGTCGCGGTCCAGCGCCAGGAAGTACGCCCGTGCATTGCCGCGTGCCGAGGCGCGCGCCACTGCCGTCCAGTCGCCGGGTGGCTCGTTGATGGCGTCCTCGTAGCGCGTGCCGAAGGCGTACGGCGCCTCGCGCAGCGCGCGCAGGCGGACGTCGCGCAATGCGTCGCCCTGGTCGGGGCTGATGCGTTCAATCGAGATCGCCACGTCGCCTCACCGCGGCAGCGTAGCGGGCAGGCGCCAACGATGCGGCGGAGAATTGGTGGCCATGGCCAGCGACTGCGCGAACCGATGAACGAGTCGCGAGCCGTGGTCGTCGGCAGCGGGCCGAACGGCCTCGCCGCGGCGATCATGCTGGCCGAGGCAGGCGTGTCGGTCACCGTGCTAGAAGCGGAGCCGGAGATCGGCGGCGGGGCGCGTTCGGCAGAGCTGACCCTGCCGGGCTTCGTGAACGACGTGTGCAGCGCCATTTACCCGTTCGGACGGAACTCGCCTTTCTTCGCGCCGCGCCAGTCCGATCTGGAACGTCACGGACTGCGTTGGGTGGAACCGCGCTACGCGATCGGTCACCCGCTCGACGGGGAACCCGCCGTGATCGTGGAGCGCGACGTTGCGCTCACGGCTGCGCAGCTCGGCGCTGACAAGCGCGCGTACCGGTCGCTCATCGGGGCGCTCGTCGACGATTGGCCGGCCCTGATGCCCGAGATACTCGCGCCGCTCCACGTTCCCTTGCGGCCGCCCGCCGCACTGCGGCTGGCCCGCTTCGGCTTGACCGCACTGCAGTCGGCGCGCTCTGTCGCACGACGCTTCACGACGAAGCGGGCGCGTGCGCTGTGGGCGGGCGCGGCGGCGCACTCGATGCTGCCACTCGGGCGATCGGTCAGCGCCGCGGCCGGCCTGCTGATGCTGGCCAGTGCACACGCCGATGGATGGCCGCTACCGGTTGGCGGCGCGGGTGCCTTGACCGCCGCGCTGGGCGAACGGCTGCAGGCCCTCGGCGGCCGTATCGAGACGGGCCGCAACATTACCGACTACGGCGAGTTGCCGGAGCACGACGTGGCGCTGTTCGACGTCATGCCCGGCGCGCTGGCGGCCATCTGCGCCGAGCAGTTGCCGGCTTCGTATCGGCGAAAGCTGCAGGGGTATCGCCACGGCCCCGCGGTGTTCAAGCTCGACATGGCCATCGAGGGGGCCATCCCGTGGCGCGACGAGCACCTGCTTGCGGCAGGAACGGTGCACGTGGGCGGCACCCTCGAGGAGATCGCCGCGTCCGAGGCGACCGTCGCGGCCGGGCGCGTTTCGGAGAGGCCGTTCGTGCTCCTCGCCCAGCAGAGCCTGTTCGACCCGTCACGGGCGCCCGCGGGGCACAACACCGTATGGGCCTACTGCCACGTGCCGAACGGCTCGGCGGCCGACATGAGTGACGCGATCATCGGCCAGGTCGAGCGCTTCGCACCCGGCTTCCGCGAGCACATCCTGTCGCTCACGGCCAGCGACCCGGCACAGATCGAGCGCCATAACGCCAACTACGTGGGCGGGGACATCGGCGGCGGGAGCCTCGAGGTCGGCCAGCTATTCGACCGGCCGGCGCGACCGTGGGACCCGTACTCGACTCCTGATCAGGCGATCTACCTGTGCTCGAGCGCCACGCCGCCGGGAGCAGGAGTGCACGGCATGTGCGGGCTGCACGCCGCGCGTTCTGTCCTGCCCCGCCTCTAGCACCGGCGCGAGCAGCCGCGCCGCCGTTGCTCCCGCGTGTAGGCGGCGCGCTGGACGGCGCGGCCATAATCGGACGCATGGTGAGCCGCGGGGAGGGCGCGGTGCTCGTCGGGCGATCGGCGGAGCTCGCACAGCTCAGGGCCGCCATTTCAGCGGCTGAAGGCGGTTTGTTCCAGTTCGTGCTCATCAGCGGCGAGACCGGCGTCGGCAAGACGCGCCTGGTCCGAGAGACGATGCGCCTGGCCAGGGAGCGCGGTTTCAGTCGGCTATCGGGGCGCGGGATCGACCTCGTGGGTCCCGGTCTGCCGTATGGCCCGCTGGTCGAGGCCCTGCGACCACTGGCGGCGCCGATCGCGGGCGATGCAGCCGATCCCGTGCGAGCGCGCATAGCGAAGGCCGCGCGGCACGTCTTCCGCGGGCTGCGGGGCGGCGCTCGGCCGCTCGGGCATGACCAGGCCGTTGCCTTCGAGCGTTTCGCGAACCTCCTCGAGGTCATCGCGGCAGGGTCGCCGCTGGTGCTCGCGGTCGACGATCTCCAGTGGGCCGATCGCTCGACTATCGATGTGCTGGGGTACCTCGTGCAGGCGCTTTCGTCGCTCGATCCAATCGAGCCAGCGCGGCCCACCCGGCGGATACTGCTCATCGCCGCGATCCGGGAGGAGGAGCTCGAGTCGCGGTCAGTTCTGCGGCTGCTCGCCAACGCTGCCCGCCTGCCCCAGGCGAGCATCATCGAGCTCGGCCCGCTGAGCCGCGATGATCACGCCGCCCTGCTGCAGGCGATCCTGGGCCAGGCAGTTGGCCAGGAGCAACTCGAGCGCGTGTACGAGCGTTCGCGCGGCAATCCGTTTCTCGCCGAGCAGCTCTTCGCCGGTGGGGCCCCTTCGCCGGTTCTGCCGCGCGGCCTGCGCGACGTACTGCTCGCCCAGTTCGCGTTGCTGTCGCCAGCGGCCCAGCGCGTGGCCGAAATCGTGTCGGCGGCTCAACGGATCGATCACCAGACGCTCGCTCGCGTGGCTGGCATACCCGAGCCCGCCTTGCTCGATGCTGTGCGCGAGGCGATGGAGCGCTCGATCCTGGCGGCCGAGCCGGCAACGGCGCGTTACACCTTCCACCACCCGCTCCTCGCCGAAGTGGTCTACGAGAACCTCATTCCCGGAGAGCGGATGAAGCTCCACGGGGAGCTGGCCAGCGCGCTGAGCCTGGCTCATTCGGCCGATCGCGCGACGGCCGCACAGGTGGCGGCAGAGATCGCCGAGCATTGGCTGAAGGCGGGCCAGGAGGCCCGGGCGATGCCGGCGCTGATCCGCGCCGGGCGAGCCGCCAGCCGGCTCGGCGCCCACGCCGAGGCACTGACCCACTTCCGGCGCGCGCTGGAGCAATCGTCGGGGGCGCACCACGGACGCGCCGGGTCAGGCACGATGCAGCTGCTGGCGTCCGCCGCCGCCGCCGCAGAGGGCAGCGGTGAGCTCGACGAGGCGGCCGGTTACTGGGAGCGCGCCATCCGTCTGGCGGAACGCCGGTCGGACGCTGGCCAGCTGGCCGGCCTGCGCGGTCACCTGGCGGACTGCCGCATGTTGGGCGGGGACCTGCCGGCGGCAATGGACGGCTGGCAACAGGCGCTCGAGGCGGTCGCGCTCGACGCGCCTTCCGTTCGTGCGCGGCTCATGGCCAAGTTGGCCGGCGGACAGATCATCCTTGGCCAGCTGAGCGATGCGCAACGCTCGGCGCAGGCGGCGATCGAGGTCGCCGGGCGCATCGGTGCCGCACCGGAGGAAGGGTTGGCCCGTGGCTCGCTGGGCGCCGCGTTGGCCATGCAGGGCCGCGCCGCGGCCGGGGTGGAGCACCTGCGCAGGTCGCTGACCGTGGCGATCCACCAGCGCGCGATAGAGGACGAGGCCATCGCCAGATCGAACCTGGCGGAGGCGCTGCATTTCAGCGGTCAACTGGTTGAGGCGATCGAGGTCCTCGACGAGGGCATCACGCGCGTTCACCGGGCCGGGCTCGACCGTACCTATGGAGGCACGATGACCGCCACGGCTGCTTACCTGGTGTTCGTAGCCGGGCGCTGGGATGAGGCCATGCGGCGCTGCCACAGCGGGCTGGCGCGGTTGCCGCAGGGAATTGCCGCGGCGTGGCTGTACCTGGTGCAGGGCGAGGTGCTGACTGAGCGTGGCCAGTTCGACGAGGCCGCCGAATCGATCGCCACCGCGGCGGCACTCAGTCCGGGGGACCGGGTGACCGGCTGGGATGGTCCGCATGAGCAGCTGGCCACGCTGGCGATCCATCGTGGACGACCGCGCGAGGCACTCCGTCTCGTGCGCCAGGCGCTGGGGCTGCTGAGCGGCGGCGAGCTGACCAGCAAGCAGCGCTTCCTTGTCGCGCTGGGTCTCCGGGCTGCGGCGAATGTGGCCCAGGAATCGGGTTCGGCACCCGATGTTCATGGCCGCGATGAGGCCCGGGCGGTGGCGCGGGACCTGATTGCCCGCTTGCGCGATCACGCTCGCGCCATCGCCGGCGACGCCGATCCACACCTGGCCGCCGAACTCCCGCTGGCGGAAGCCGAGTACCGGCGCTGCCTGGGTGACGACGATCCCGAGCGCTGGGCCGCCGTGGCCGCCGCCTGGGACACGCTTCAGCACCCGCTCGACCTGTGCTACGGCAAGGTGCGCCGGGCCGAAGCGCTCCTGCGCCACGCCAGCCGCCGCAGCGTCCGCCAGGATGTTGCCCGCGAGCTCGAGGAGGCATGGGCGATAGCCGCCGCGCTGGGCGCACGGCCCGCGACGCAGCGCATCGAGGAAATCGCGCGGCGCGGCAGGATCGTGCTGTCTGCCAGGGAGGGGCGGCCGCTGGAGAGGCGCGCGCTGCCGGGCGATCCGCGCGGTTTGACGCCACGTGAGCAACAGGTGCTCCGCCTGCTGCTCGACGGTCGGACCGACCGCGAGATAGCCGATCAGCTGTTCATCGCCGAGAAGACGGCGTCGGTTCATGTCTCCAACATCAAGGCGAAGTTCGCGGCCGCGTCGCGCACGGAGGTTGCCGTGCGGGCACTGCAGCTCGGGTATGCCACCGATCACAGCTAACCCTTAGAACGCCTCTCCGGGACTAAGGAAACTGCCGATGTGCGCCGCCAGCGGCGTGGCGATCCTTGTGACATGGGACGTGCACAGGCACCGCTGACCTTTGGCGTCAGGTCGGTTGCCCGGAGCTTCATCGTCGCGATCGATGGAACCGACACGGGCGGAGCACGCGCCTTCGGTGCCGAGCTGCGCCGGGCCGAGGGCGAGCTTCGCGCGAGCTGTGCCCGGATGGGCGTGGATCGCCTGTGGTGGTCGCTGGTGCCGGCCAACGGTGGACAGTGGCTCGTCGCCGGCCTCGAAGGCGGCAGCGATGCCGACCCGCTGCGCCGCCTGGCGGTCTCGGTCCACCCCTTCGACCTGTGGCTCAAGGAGCGCTGGGCTGAGCTGTCCGGGAGTGAACTGGGCCTCGACGCCGCCATACCGGTTGGCGAGCTCCTCGCCGACGTAGACCTCAGGGGGAGGACCTCATCGTGAAGATCACCCGACGCTTCATTCTGGTGCTGTTGGTGCTGAGCATCGCGGTGACCGCCTGCAGCACGTCCTCGCCCAGCGAGGGTGGTGGCCCGTCCGCGGCCCCGGCTTCGGTGGCCGCCGACGCGACGCCAGGAACAGATCTGACGGCGTGCGAGCTCGTCGTCGGATCGGACATCGAGGCCGCCCTGGGCCTAGACGGCGGAACTGTCGGAGAGGGCGACGTGAGGCCGGTAGACCACAGCCATGACGCGGCGGCCAGCGAGTGCCAGTGGTCGTCCGATTGGGGCTGGCTGTCCGTGGGCGTGACGCCAACCATCGGTGGTACTGCGTTCGCCGACTCGGCAGAGCAGCTGGGCGATCGCGCCGAGGCATTGGACATCGGCGATGGCTCGCTGTGGGTGGACGACATTGGCCGCGGCTACTTCCACAAGGGCTCGGTCCTCATCATCGTTCAGTTCCTGACGCTCCACGGTGATCGGACACCGCGAGAGCCGACCATCGCGCTCGGTACCGCGGCAATCAATCGGTTGTAGGCGCTGCAATGACTTCGACTTCCCCGACTCGCTTCCTCGCCACGGCTGCTGTCGTACTTGCGCTCATTGGCGGCTGCAGTGCTCCGAGTGAGACGGTCGTACCGTCGCAACCTGGTACAGGCCGGAGCGCGGCGCCCGCAGCCACGGCTGCCGCCAGCGCTCTCGCCGATCGCCCGGAGGTCCCACGGATCGATGCCTGCAAGCTGCTCACCGATGACGAAGTCGAGGCGGGCCTGGGCCTGCTGGACATTGAGTGGGTCGATCGCATCGTCATCACCCAGGGCGGCGGCGAGGCGTGCACCTGGACGTTCGTCGGCACGGACAATGTCCAGCCCGCCGGCCAGGTGCTCCAGATCGGGCCGGGTGAGCCCGCTGACTTCGAGCAGGGTGCGACGCTGGACGGCCAGGCCGGCAGCGCTGTCTCTCTGGCCAGAGGTGCTGCGGTCTGGTTCCCGGGATCCGATGGCGGCGTCCTCAGTGTGGGCCAGCAGAACGACCTGGGCTATCTCTTCTACCGCGTCGGTGTCACGCGACCCGACATCGACGACGCCGTGCGCCTGGCAGTGGCCACCGACCTGGCCGTCGCGGCGCTACCACGCTTCCCCGGCATGAGCGGGACGGGCTCACAGCCTGAGGTGGTCACTTTTGACCGTGAGCCGCCCGACACCTCCAACCTGAGCTACGCCGACAACCTCCTCGCGCGCGAGCGGGCCGGCTACTGGACCCTGGGCCTGGGGCTGGTCAGGACGCTCCAGCTCCTTGCCGGCGAGGTCGATGCGGCAAGCGTCCTGAGCGACCCGGACATCCTCGATCCGTCGAGCGCCGACGTCATTGCCATGGCGCGTCAATACGTGGTCGATGGCCCCGACGCGAACGCGCGCGACGAGGTCGCCGCCCTGCTCGACAGGCTCACCTTCACGGACCAGGAGCTCGAGGAGATGAGCGCCGGGGCGCAGCCGATAGTGCTGCCGGCCAAACTTGCCGGGTCGCGAACCGGTAGCCCCAGGCGCTTCGCCGATCCATGCACCGACATCGGCAAGACGATTCCGTGCGTGAGGCCGTACGAGCCCGCGTTGCTCACTGATCTGAACAAGCAGTGGCCCAAGACGACGTACGAGATGGATGTCATGGTCACTGCCGTTGATGCCTGGGGCGGACCGAAACTGTACGCAGCCGCGGAGGCCCTGCGCGATGCGGCGGACAGGTTCGAGGCACTCGGCAGCATGCCGGCCACGGTGGATCTCCTGGCCACGCCGTTCGACACCAACCGGAGCGTGGTCTGGAGCGAGGCCGGCCAGTGTTCGATCAACTTGAACCGCCCCCTGCTGCAGATGGCCGATGCGCAGATGAAGCAGTGGATTGCGGCCGATCTCGCCGACTGCTTCATTGCCGCCACCTTCCCCACGCAGGCCGCCGGTTCCTCAACGTCGAAGAGTTGGTGGCGACGCGCGCTGGCTCTCTACCTCAGCAACGTTGTCTACAACGCGCCGCAGTGCGATTTCGGGAAAGGCCTCCAGCGCTGCGACCTCGAATGGGCTTTCGCCGACACGTTTGCGAGCCAGGAGTTGACCACCAACCTGGTCCAGCGGACGGAGGCCAACTGGCTCCTTTTCCAGCACCTGGAGAAGACCGAGGGTGTCGGCGGGATACTCAACCTGATCAGGAGGTTGCCCGGAGGTGACGCGACTGCGCCACAAGTGCTGGCACTCATTGGCTACGAGCCCATGGCCGGGTTGTTCCACGACTTTGGCAAGAGCGTCAGCGACAACGCCGTCATGGACACCGGCGGCGGGAACCTGCAGTACGCGTACACACCCGCGAAGGACGACCTGGTGCTGACGTGCTCTACCGAAGATGATGAGCGGCCCGGGCCATTCGAGACGGTCCGGCTGCAGCTTTCTGTCTCGGGCGGCAAGTCCGCGAAGCTCGCTTACACGCGCAGCGGCGACCTCCAGGTCAGCTGGCGGCCGGGTACGGCGGGCGCAAACGGGGTGACCGGTGGCTGGTCCGACGAGCTGCCGGAGTCACTGTCGGGCGACGCCGTCATGGTCATTTCCACCACCGAGCCTGGTGCGAGCTTCAACCTCCGTGTGACCGATCTCAGCCCGAGCTGCAACCCGACGCCGCGGCCGAGCACCTCGATCTGCCCGTTCTGCGGCTTCTCCAACTTCTTCCAGTTCGCCGATGTCGTCTCCGACTACGTCCAGCGGATCGTGAACGGCGGCTGAAAAGGGTCGATCGGGCAGCAGCTCGTTGCCGCGAGCGCCTACATGCGCAGGCGCTCGCTCAGCCTGAGCTCGAGCTCATCGGAGAGTGTCCGGGCAACCTGGGTGGCGAAGCGGTCGGCCATGCGTGCGAAGAACGGGCGCGGCAGGCGTGCGACCCCGGCCTTCGGAGCCACGCCGGCCATCTTGGCCGCGACTTCGATCGCGTGCTGCAGGTCACCGACCTCGTCGACGAGACCCAAGGCGACCGCCTGGCGGCCCAGCCACACCTCGCCGGTCGCCAGCGAGCGCGCTTTCCGCGGAGTTAGCTTGCGTGCGTTTGCCACGCGCTCGACGAATGCGTCGTAGACCTGGTCGACGAGCTGCTGCTCCTTGGCTGCCTCCGGCTCTGACTCGGTCCGCCAGGGGGCGCCCATGCCCTTGAGCGTGCCGGCGGTGTGCTCGCTGACGGCGATCCCCAGCCGCTCCAGCAGCGCCGGCACGCGCGGCGCCACGTTGATCACGCCGATCGAACCCACGACAGAGGTCGGCGCCGCGACGATGCGCCGGGTGGCGATTGCGGCGAGATAGGCGCCCGACGCACCCGTGCCGGTGATCGCCGCGACGACCGGCTTGGTCGCCGAGAGGCGCTCGAGTGCCATGAACATGTTGTCGGAGGCCGCCGCCGAGCCGCCCGGCGAGTCGACGTCGATGACCACTGCCGGTACGCGATTGTTTTCGCGCAACCGGCGAACGAGCTCGAGCCACTCGGCGTTGCGAGCGCCTCCGGCGATCGGGCCGTAAAGCCGAATGATGGCCACGCGGCCGGCGCGAAAGCGACGCGAAAAGCCGAGCAGCCCCATCAATGAACGCGCCACGAGCGCGCCTCCTTTCCGGTCAGCGCCGCGTGCGCGCGGCGATGCGTTTGAGTGCCTCCTCCCAGCCCGCATCGAGCGGCGCGCCGGGGGTGTCGAGGTCGATCAGCAACGGCGCGTGATCCGATGGCACCGGTTGGCCCTTGCGCGCCTCGCGGTCGATCTCGGCCCAGATCACACGCTCGGCGACGGGCGGCGTGACCAGCAGATGGTCGATGCGCATGCCGAGGTTCTTATGAAAGTTGCCGGCGCGGTAGTCCCACCAGCTGAAGCGCTGCGGTTCGGGCCGCTGCGCCCGATAGGCGTCCACGAGACCCCACGCGAGCAGGGCGGCGAACGCCTCCCGCTCGGGCGCGGACACGTGCGTGCCGCCGTGCGCCTGGGCCTCGTTCCACACGTCGATGGGCTGGGGGGCCACGTTCATGTCGCCGCCCAGGACGAGCGGTTCGGCAGGCTGAGTCTTGTCGGCCAGCCAGCGCCGCAGTCGCTCGTACCACTCCAGCTTGCCGGTGTAGAAGGGCGATCCCACCTCGCGGCCGTTGGGCGCGTAAAGGCAGACAAAGCGGATGCCGCCGACCAGCGCGCTGACCATACGCGCCTCATCGAAGGGATCGAAGTCCTCCTCGGCGGAGCTGGTGTCTGCGCCGGCGGCGCTGTTGCGCACCGGGCCGTCGCCGAAGTTGGTCACGATGCTCGCGGGATCGACCGCCAAACGACTGGCGATGGCCACGCCGTTCCAGCGGCCCTCGCCGTGGTGGATGAGTTCGTAGCCGCGCATCTGGAAGGGGAGGAAAGGCGCATCGTCATCGGCAAGCTTGGTCTCCTGCATGAGCAGGACGTCGGGCTGGCCGCGCTCCAACCAGTCGAGCACGCGGTCCATGCGCGCCTTGAGCGAGTTGACATTCCAGGTGGCGATACGCACCCGACGATTATCGGCGACTGCCACAGACACGCCACCCGCGCCTGCCCTGGTGGGGTAACAATGGCGTCGTGAACCCAGCCGACTCGGGGTATCCCGGCGAGATCCGCTTCCGCCGCCCGGTCGAGGGCGATCACGCGCGGCTGATCGGCACTGTCGACGCGTGGTGGGGTGGCCGTCCGCTGCACCACCTGCTGCACCGGCTGTGGTTCCAGCATTTCACGTCGACCTCGTGGCTGGCTGAGCGGGCCGACGGGACGCCGGCCGGCTTCCTCATTGGTCTTGTCAGCCAGGACGACTCAAGCGAGGCATACGTGCACATGGTTGCGGCCGACCCCGGACTGCGGCGCAGCGGCATCGGCCGCGAGCTGTACCGGCGCTTCCTGGCAGACGTCCGTGCCCGCGGCGTGCGACGGGTCACGGCGGTCACGTGGGCCGGCAACCGGGCGTCGATTGCCTTCCACACCGCGCTCGGCTTCGTGCTCGACGACGGCCCGGGCACGCTGCGCCTCGACGGAACGCCGGCCTATCCCGACTACGAGGGTGACGGGCGGGCCATCGCCGTGATGCGTCTTCCGCTCCAGGACTGAGGCTACCGCGAGCGGCTGTGAGCCGCGTGGCCGTCAGGCGAGCGGCGACCAGATCGAGGCCACGGCGACGACCACCAGCACCGCGTCGATGACCAGGCCGAGGAGCAGCGTCGGGCCGAAGAACAGGCCCAGCAGGACGGCCGATAAGATGGCGCCGAGCACCACCAGCGCCGCCCAGGCGGCCGCCGGGACGAGCACGGGAATGGTCGCCAGCGCGGCAAGGGCGTAGATGACCATGGTCAGCGCCACGAGCGTGATGCCCAGCGGTCGCAGGCCGCCGCGATCGCCGAGCAGCCAGGAATGCTCGAGTCGGAACGGGTAGGCGAAGCCACCGGCCGGGACAGCCTGGCGCGCGGGACTGGGCATGACGTAGGCGATGTGCACCCAGCCGTGGCCGAACAGGAAGGCCGCGAACAGCCAGTTGCCGAGCTGGTTGTCGAGCGAGAGCAGGTATCCGATCAACGCGCCGAGCAGCGCGACGACGATCGCGAGCGGTCCGATCGCTCTGGCCAAAGCGAACATCGCGTCACCTCCAGACGCGATCGTCGTCAGCCGCGCGCAAACGTGCGACTGCCATCCGGCGCTGGGCGAACCTGCCATCCGGCAGGTTCGCCTGCGAGGCACGTCGCCCGCGCCAGGCAAACGGCCCTCGCGCTATCGTTCGCCCATGACCGCGACATACCGCTTTCCCGGCGCCGTCACAACCGAGCGCGAGCACACCGTGCCGCTCGACCACGCCAATCCGGCCGGTCCCGCCATCAGCGTTTTCACGCGCGAAGTGGCCGTGCCCGGCGGCGAAGACCGACCGTATCTGGTCTTCCTGCAGGGCGGGCCGGGCATGGAGGCCACCCGGCCGACCAGCCCGCCTTCGGGCTGGCTGAAGCGGGCCCTGGAGGACTACCGCGTGCTGCTGCTCGACCAGCGCGGCACGGGGCGCTCAACGCCGGTTGGGGCCCAGATACCCGGCGACACGGCGCAGGCGCAGGCCGACTACCTGAAGCATTTCCGTGCAGATTCGATCGTGCGCGATGCCGAGTTGATTCGCCAGGAGCTGGGCGTCGAGCGCTGGAGCATCCTGGGCCAGAGCTTCGGTGGCTTCACTTCTATCGCCTACCTGTCGATCGCACCAGCCGGCCTGCGGGAAGCGATGCTGACCGGTGGGCTGACGCCGGTCGGCCGGCCGGTCGACGAGGTCTACAGCGCAACCTGGCAGCGCGCGATCCAGAAGAACCAGGAATACTTCGCCCGTTACCCGGAGGATCGCGAGCGGACGCGCCAGATCCTCGATCGGCTCGACGCTGATGACGTGCGCCTGCCCAACGGGGATCGGCTGACCTCGCGCCGCTTCCGCCAGCTGGGCATGTGGCTGGGTGCCAGTGACGGTTTCGAGAAGCTGCACCACGTGCTGGAGCTGCCATTCGGCTCAAACTCCTTCCTGTACGACGCCCAGGCCGGTGCGTCGGGCTGGGAGCGCAACCCCATCTACGCGACGATGCACGAGTCCTCCTACGCCGACGGCGTGGCGACGCGCTGGTCGGCGGCGCGCACCATGCCGGCGCAGGTTGAGGAGCAGCGCTACTTCACTGCCGAGCATGTCTTCCCGTGGATGTGGGAGGACTATGCCGGCCTGCGGCCGCAGCGCGAGGTCGCGAACATCCTGGCCGAGTACGAGTGGCCGAAGCTCTATGACGCGGAGGTTCTGCGCCACAACGAAGTCCCGGTGGCGGCGACGATCTATGCGTACGACCTGTACGTCGAGCGACAATTCGCCGAGGAGACTGCAGCGCTGGTGCGCGGTCTGCGGCCGTGGCTGACGAACGAGTACGAGCACAATGGCCTGCGTTTCGGCGACGAGGTCCTGGGGCGGCTGATCGACATGGTCAAGGGTCGCGCCTAGTCACCGTTCGCTGTGCCAACCGCTCGGCATCGGCTCCAGGTCCGTCTGCCTGGGTCATCGCTGAGTCGTTGATGCGCACCGGGGATCGAGATTGGCGATTGCCTGAATGGACGTGGTCCCCAATTGCCGTGGGCACGGAAGTCACCCGCACGAACCGCTGCTGAGCGATGCGGCACGTGCATCAGCGTTCGTCGGGGCGGTGCCCCGACGTGGACGCTCAGGTAACCTGTCTCGAGTCATGACCATTCCGCTCGGCGGACGGGCGTTGAACGCCTGGTTCGCCACGATCACGCGCCAGAACGGCTGATCGGCCCCTTCCCAAGACTGCGTCGGAGGAAGGGGCGAGACATGACGCAGGCTGCCGCCACGCCGGTCGGGCGTGCGCGCCGCGTCGTCTCGCCGTAGCGCGAGGAGTTGGTCATGCCGATGCCGCACAGGACTTTCGCCCAGCTGGCGAAACGCCGCCTGACAGGCACCGAGGGCAAGGAAAGAATCCGGGTGGTGCGCGAGTTGCTCGCCCAGCTGCCCGACTACCGCAACGGGCCTTACGCGGACCTGCGCAAATGGCTGACGTCGGAGATCGAGGACACGCGCGTTCGCGCGCGGGCGGTGCATCGCGACTCGATCGCTGTGCGCCGCGAGGGTGCCGCCCAGATCGTCCTCGTGGGGCCGCCCAACGTGGGCAAGTCCTCGCTGCTGCAGGCACTCTCCGAGATCCAGATCAAGACCGGCGACTACCCGTTCACCACGCTGCGGCCGGTGCCGGCGCTGACGCGCATCGGCGGCGTGCTGGTGCAGCTGGTCGAGATCCCGGGGCTGATCGAGGGTGCGGCCGACGATCGTGGCGGCGGCCGGGCGCTGCTGGGCGTGCTGCGCGGCGCCGACGGCATCGCCTACTGCATGCGTGCGGCCGGCGATCCGGCCGACCTGCGGGCGGTGCAGGCGGAAATAGGGCGTGCCGGCATCGAACTGCCGGCCTTCGTCGCGGCCACGCGTGCCGATGAGGCCACCGACCAGGACTTCGAACGCCTGCGGCACACCTTCCGCGATCTCGACGTGGTGCCCGTCTCAGTGCTCGACGACGCCTCGCTCGATGCCTTTCGCGAGCATGTCTGGCGGCTCACCGGCCTGATTCGCGTTTACCTTCACAGCAACGGCGCCGTCGAGGAAACGCCGCTGGCCCTGCCACCGCCGGCGACGGTGAGCGACGTGGCCGACGCGGTTCACCATGAGCTGGCGGAGACGTTCGTTGGTGCTCGCCTGTGGGGGCCGTCGGCGCGTTTCGAGGGCCAGCGGGTGGGCCGGACGCAGACGGTCCAGGACGGCGACGTGGTCGAGATAATCGGCCCATGACACTCGAGGCCAACAAGGAACTCGTCCGCCGGTTCGTCAAGGAGGTTTTCCAGGAACGCCGGCCCGCGGCAGTCGACGAGATGGTCGCGGCCGGCTTCGTGTCGCACACCTGGCCGGCAGTCGACGGCAACAGCAGGGCGTACCTGCGCCAGGCAGCCGAACGAATGTCCACGATGCCCGGTGAGGTGTCGTTCGCGGTCGAGGACCTGATTGCAGAGGGCGACCGTGTGGCCGCGCGACTGCACGTCAAGGCATCGATGGGCGACAAGGGCTACGAGATTGGCGAGATCCACATATTCCGCGTGCGCGACGGGCTGATCGTCGAGCACTGGCACCAGTACGACGCGCTGGGCATGCAGCGCCAGCTCGAGCCGGATCCGGATGCCTTCACCACGAATCGCCGGGGCGCCAGTCGCAGCTGATCGGCGCGTCGAGGTCCAGGGCAGGGGAGGCGGCTGTGGCCAGCACCATGATGTAGCCGTCCTCGTCGGCGGAGCGCTCGAGGCCGTGCTCCGTGCGTACGAAGGTGGGTCCTCGCCACGTGCGCCAGCCCAGCCGTTCGTAGAAGCCGTGGCTGCCCGTGCCCAGCGCCCCGAGCTCGAAAGTGGCCGCGATGTACTCGTCGGCCGCGCGCATCACGGCGCTTCCGAAGCCCTGGCGCTGGCGCCCGGGTAAGGTGGCCACGGCCTCGACGTAGCCTGTGCGCAGCGGAACGCCGGCGACGTGCAGAGCGCGCTCGACGACCGCGGCATGAGCCACCAGTGTTTCCCGATCATGCGCCAGGAAGTGCAGGCCGCCCAGGGCATGGTGCCAGTCGTCGTCGGTGAAGCCACCGTGCGCGTGGCCCGCGAAAGCGGCGCGGAGCAGCTCACCGAGCGCGGCCACGTCGGCGGCCGCCAGGCCGGCACTTGGTACTCGGCGCACCTCGACCATGGCCCAAGTGTCGGGCATCGGCCGTTCTGGCCGTCGCACTCATACTCTGTTGGTGGCGAGCGATGCGCGGCTGCTGGTGATCATCGGGTCGGGTGAGCTGGCGCCGGGCATGCGCCGTGTGCACCGCGAGGTGATCGCCCGGCTGGCAGGCGAGCGAGGCGACCCGCGCACGCTCGCCGCCGTCGCCATCGACACGCCTTATGGCTTCCAGGAGAACGCCGACGCGCTGACGGCCGAGACGCTCGACTACTTCGGGCGGCTGGGCCTCGACATGGAGGCGGCATCGTTGCGCCGCGCGGATGTCGATGCCCTGGTGCGCGAAACGGCGCTGGCGCGCATCCGCGCGGCCGATCTCGTCTTCAGTGGACCTGGCAGCCCGACCTATGCCCTGCGCCACTGGCGCGACACGACCATCCCCGGCCTGCTGGCGGACAAGTTGCTGAACGGCGGCGCGCTCGTGGTCGCCAGCGCCGCCGCGCTGACACTCGGCCGCTACACGGTGCCGGTCTACGAGATCTACAAGACGGGCGCGGATCCGTACTGGGCCGACGGCCTGGACGTGTTGTCACGGGTGGGCCTGGACGCCGCCGTGGTGCCGCATTGGGATAACCGCGAGGGCGGTAATCACGACACGCGCTACTGCTTCCTTGGCGAGAGGCGGTTGCGAGCGCTCGAGGCTCGTTTGCCGGACGGCGCCGTAGTCCTCGGCGTCGACGAGCACACCGCGCTCATCGTCGAGCTCCGGGAAGAGCGCGCGTGGGTGCGTGGACGCGGCAGCGTCACCGTTCGGCGCGACGGTCACGAGACTACATTTCCGGCGGGCGCCGAGATCGCGCTCGCGGAGTTGCGCACCGCCGCCGGGTTGGCAGGGCGCGATATCGCGGCCGAGGTAACTTCGGCACCACACCGGAGGACGGCGGCGATCGACGACAGCGGCGATCTGGCCCGGCGGGTGCTGCAGCTGGAGGCGGAAATCGGGCGCCTGGGTCAGCGGGCGGAGCTCGCCGAGCCGCTGGTCGAGGCGCTGCTGGAGGTTCGGAGCGCGGCGCGCGTCGCGGAGGACTGGGCGTTGGCCGACCAGATTCGGGATCGACTGCATGGACTGGGGGTCGAGTTGGCGGATGCCGCCGACGGGGCCACGGTCTTCCGCCTGCCGCACGATCAGCGGCAAGCCTGACGCTGCCTCATTTGCGCCGGCCCAACTTCGTCCTCACCTCCGCGAGGCGCAGCTCGATGATGCGCGTGACGAGCCGGTCGGGGAGTGGCCGTTCAGCCGTGAACTGCAGGGTGGCTTTGCCGCTGACGTAAGGGGTGAGCTCGTCGGCCAGACGCTCCATCACCGCGTAGCTGGCGGGGAAGAGGCTGAAGTGGTCGCGGAAGGCCGCGTAGTAGACGAGCCGCCGACCGTCCCACTTGAACGCCGGCATCCGGTAGCTGATGACCTCGGTCGCCTCGGGCGCCGCGCCAGCAATCGTCGCGCGCAGGTGGTCGAGGACCACCCGCTGTGCTGATGACAGACGCGCAAGGTAGGCCGCGACGTCCGGATCGCTGGTCACCTTGTACTGGCGCGCACTTACTCAGCCGCCGATCAGGCGCAGCGTCTCGCCCAGCGCGCGAATCGACTCCGGGGTCTTGTAGACGGTGTTGCCGAAGGTGAAGCCGACGAACCCGGCGTCGAGGTAGGGCCGCAGCTCCTGCGCGCACTGCTCGGGCGTTCCGATGAACAGGTGGCGTCGGCGTTCCTCCGACATGCGTTCGAAGTGGGCGCGCACCGATGCCACATCGCCGGTCCCGGCGTCGACGACGACCGGTGCATTGACGGCGCGCTCGATGGACGCAGGATCACGGCCGATTTCATCGCAGTAGCCGAACAGGACGTCGGTCTTGTGGCGCAGCAGCTCCAGTCCCTGGGCGAACCAATGCGTGATGTCGGCATAGCGCGCGGCGATGCGAATCGTGCGCTTCTCGCCGCTGCCACCGATCATGATCGGCGGTCCACCCGCCTGGATCGGGGGCGGGTAGTTGAGCGCGTCTGTGACCTGGTAGAAGCGCCCCGAGAATGTGGTCTTCTCCTGGGTGAACATACCCTTGATGATGGCCAGCGCTTCCTCCAGGCGATCCATGCGCTCGCCCACCGACGGGAAGTCAAATCCGTAGCCCACGTGCTCCTGCTCGTTCCAGGCGGCGCCGATGCCCATCATTGCCCGACCGCCTGAAATGACGTCGAGCGTCGTGCCGAGCTTGGCCAGCAGCGCCGGGTTGCGATACGTCACGCCGGTCACCTGGGTGCCGACGCGCACGCGCGATGTCTCGCGCGCCAGCGCGTTGAGTGCCGACCAGCCCTCGAGCATGGGCTGTGCCACATCGCCCACGCCGGGTATCTGGTAGAAGTGGTCCATCACCGTAACCTGCCGGAAGCCGGCCTCTTCGGCTGTCTTGGCCTGCTCGACGATGCGCTCGAAGAGCTTCTCCGGTGGCGTGTCAGGGAAGGTGTAGCTGGGCATGTGGAATCCGAACCAGGGCTTCATGGCCTGATCCTATTCGACGGGGTTGGATTCGGCCGCAGCAGCGGCCCGGCGATCACTACGCATACGTGTCGGTCTGGCTCACCTTGCCCAGGAAGCGGCTGTAGACGAAGAGGGTGTACAGCAGAACGACCGGTACGCCGATGAGGGCGATGACGAGCATCACCGAAAGCGTCAGGTCGGACGACGCCGCGTTGGTGACGGTCAGGCCGGCGGAGGCGACGCGGTCCGGTAGCAGCGCCGGGTACAGCGCCTGGCCCAGGATGGCGATGAGCGCGGCAATTGAAAGCGACGAGCCGACGATGGGCAAGCGCTCCGAGTCGCGCCATAGCGCCCAGGCGGTCAGTGCCAGCGCGGCAACAAAGACCGCCGGCGCGATCCACGCCAGTGGCTGGCCGTAGTTGGCCCACAGATCCGGTGCGTCCAAGGTCGAGGCGAACGTGACGACCAACCACAGGGCGGCGAACGCGACGAGGGCGCCGCGACCCACCCGCCGGGCGCGCCGTTGGAGCTCACCTTCCGTGCGCAGGACGAGCCACGCTGAACCCTGCATCACGAACATGGCCAGGCCGGTCAGGCCGACGCCCAGGCTGAACGGGTTGAGCAGCCCGAGCAGACCGTCGCGGTACACGCCGTCGACGAGCGGCAAACCGCGCGCCACGTTGCCCAGCGCCACGCCGAGCAGCAGGGCCGGCAGCAACGAACCCAGGAAGAAGGCGCCATCCCAGAAACGCAACCAGCGCGGGTCGCTGATCTGGTGGCGGAATTCCATGGCCACCGCGCGCAGGATCAACCCCAGCAGCAGCAGCATCAGCGCCAGGTAGAAACCGGAGAAGACCGTCGCGTAGACCAGCGGGAAGGCCGCGAACAGAGCGCCGCCGAGGGTCAGCAGCCAGACCTCGTTACCGTCCCAGACCGGTCCGATTGCCTCCATCAGGACTGTCCGCTGGGCGGCCGAACGGCCGATGAACGGGCTCAGCACTCCCACGCCCAGGTCGAAGCCGTCGAGCACCGCGTAGCCCACCAGGAGCACGCCGATGAGCACGAACCAGATCGTCGGCAGGTCGATCACGAGAGCACCTCCGCGGGCCGCGGCTGACGCTGGTCGGGCAGGGGCGGCGATTCGACCGGCACCCCTACCGGCGCCGGATCAGGCCCGGCCATCAGCGTGCGCCGCACCAGGAACAGCCACAGGGCAAACAGCGCGAAGTACACGCCCACGAAGCCGAGCAGAGATACGAGCACCTCCGGCGTGCTCACCAGCGGCGACACGCCGTCGGCCGTCTTCATCAGGCCGTAGACGATCCACGGCTGACGGCCGATCTCGGCCGTCGCCCAACCGAGCTCAACCGCGATCAGTGGGGCCGGCGTGACCAGGACCGCGACCCATAGCCACGTTCGCCAGCTCTCGAGCCTGCCGCGCAACCAGGCCAGTACTCCGAGCAGCATCGCCAGCAACATCAAGGTGCCCAGCACGACCATGTTGTGGTAGCTCAGGAAGGTCATCGCTACCGGCGGCCAGAGCTCCTGGGGGAATGCGTTGAGGCCCTCGACCCTGGCGTTGGTGTCGCCATGCGTGAGCCAGCTGAGCAGGCTGGTGACCACGATGCTCGGCGCGTTGGCTTCCCCCTCCTGGCTGGGCGGCAGGGCAAAGATGATCATCGGCGCGCCCTGAGTCGTCGTGAACAGGCCCTGCATGGCGGCGAACTTGACCGGTTGCGTGTTGGCCACCTGGCGGGATGACCAGTCGCCGGTCAGGAACATGCCCAGTGACGCGATGAGCGCCACGACCAGGCCCAGGCGGATGCTGCGCCGCGCGACGTCATAGTGACGGTGCTTGAGCAGGTACCAGGCGGCTACTCCGACCATCAAGAAGGACGCAACCGCCCACGCCGAGATGATGGTGTGCGTGAAGCGCTGGATGGTGGACGGGTTGAACACGGCGCCCGCGAAGTCGGTCAGCACCGCCTTGTCGCCCTGGACCTCGTAGCCGGCCGGTGTCTGCATCCACGAGTTGGCGACGATGATCCAGAAGCCGGACAGGATTGCGCCTGCCGATACCAGCACCGCCGACACCATGCGCAGGCCCGAGCCGATGCGCTTGCGCCCCCACAGCAACAGGCCCAGGAAGGTGGACTCGAGGAAGAAGGCGAAGATTGCCTCGGCCGCCAGCGGCGAACCGAAGATGTCGCCGACGAAGGTGGAGTAGCGCGACCAGTTGGTACCGAACTGGAACTCCATGACGACGCCACTGGCCACGCCCACGGCGAAGGTGAGCGCGAATACCTTGGTCCAGAAACGCGCCAGGCGATCCCACACCTCCGACCTGGTGCGCCAGCGGACTATCTCCGCGATTGCCACAAGCAGGCCCAGGCCGATGGACACGGCCGGAAAGATGAAGTGGAATGCCGCCGTGAACGCAAATTGAATACGGGCCAGGTCGACTGCTTCCAAGGCTCTACCTCCGCCGGCCCGGGCATGCGGAACCGGTCTGGTGATCAGAGGATCCGGTGACGGACGCTAGCCTGCCGCGGCCGGCCCGGGACGGGCCGAAAGTCACCTCCGCGCCGGTGCAGTCGCCACGATCGCGCATCGTGGCTGTCCAGTGCGCCGATTCGTATCAACGGCATCGCCCCCGGGAAGGTCTCCACGGTGCGCGTGTCGAATAACGATGCCGAACGCGCAAGTCGGGAAGGCGTGACAGTCGAGGACGTGCAGCGGCAGTGGATCACGCGCATCCCGCTCGGCCGCTACGGGGATCCGATCGAGGTGGGTCGCGTGGCGGCATTCCTGCTGTCGCCGGCTGCGTCTTTCGTGAACGGAGCGGTCGTGCCCGTAGATGGAGGAATGATCCGCTCGCTGCCCTAGTGCATCACGGCGGGGGCGGATAGCGGGCCGGGCTTACCGCGAACTCGGGCCAAACGGCACCGGCGCGCCCGTCGATGGTTCATGATCCTCCGGATCATGACTGGAGTCGTTCGCTCGGCGCCGGAGCGCGAGGGGCTGGTCGTCGGCGGCCTGTGGCTCATCGGCCTCGGCTCGGTATTCGTCGTGCAGGAGATAACGCGCTGGCCGTGGCAGGAAGCGTGGCCGCTGTTCGTGATCATGATCGGCGTGGTCGGCGCGTTGACGGCGGTGGTCACGCGCCAACGCCACGCGATGGGCCTGTGGCGCATCTGGTCGCCACTTGCCTTTACCGTCGTGGGCATCGTGCTGCTGCTGAGCACGACCGAGTCCATCGATATCACGCCCGCGCAGCTCCTCGCGTGGTGGCCGGTCGCGGTGATCGCCCTCGGCCTGTGGTTCCTGCTCGGCGCGCTGTTCGCCGGCAACGCCGGCAGCAACACGCAGGAACTTGCGTTGCCACTCAACGGGCTTGCCGCCGCAGACGTGCGCCTGCGCTTCGGCGGCGGTGAGCTGCGGGTCGGCGAGGCCACTCCCGGGATGCTGGTGTCGGGTACGTTCGAGGGTGGCGTGCGGGTTCGCAATCGACTGCGTCGTGGCCGCGTCGAACTACGCCCCTATGCCGACGCCATGCCCTTCTGGGGCGGCGCGCCGCTGCACTGGAACGTGGGCATCACCTCGCGTATTCCGGTCGATCTGCGCCTCGACACCGGCGCCAGCCGCTCCGACATTGACCTTACGGCACTCAACGTCCGCCAGCTGGAGCTGCATACCGGTGCCAGTGAGACCCACGTGCGCCTGCCGGCGTCGGGGTCCGCGTCGGTGCGCGTCGAGACCGGCGTCGCCGCGGTGGCCATCGACGTGCCGGCCGGTGTCGCCGCGCGTATTCGCTCGCGCATGACGCTGGGTTCGACCAGCGTTGATGAATCGCGCTTCCCACGCGCGCTCGACGGCTGGCAATCGGCCGACTACGAGACGGCGACCAACCGCGTTGACATGGACCTGCAGGGCGGACTGGGGTCGATCCGCGTTCGCTAGGCCCGGCTAGGGCCAGGCCAGGAAAGCGTCGAGATCGATGCGGCTATTGGTGGCGCTCGAATTCTGCGTTCCCGTCGGGCGCAGCTGAATGGTGTGCGTCCCGGCGGGGAGTGCCGTGCCGCCGCTCGTCCAGACGATGGCGCGCGTGCTGACTGACGGCGCGTAAAGATCAATGGTCGCGACGAGCGACCCGTCGAGCCAGAGGTCGACGATGCCGCGGTTGGGTCCGAGCGTGCTCACGAACGCTGCGGCGGTGCCGCTGAAGGTGAACGTCGCAGTACGGCCGGCAGCGCCGGTGGAACGTACGTGCCCGCCCGCCGCGCCGTGCAGCGCGTGAAGCCGCCAATTACCTGAGTAGTTGATCCGGGCCGAACGTTCCTGGCGCACGCGGAGCCGCGAGGTAGGGGTCTTCGTCCAGGCGCCCACGTTGCCGGCGCCATCGGTGGCACGGACACGCAAGTGGTATCTGCCGCGGTGCCTGAGGGCAACGTCGACGCTCGTGTCGGTGGGCGAGGCGAGTACGACCGACGTCCAGGCATGCCGGCCGCGCTTGACCTGCAGGTCGTAGCCCGAAATGCCGGAAGGGTCACTCGCCTTGGGCCAGCTCACGTGGACGATGGCCGTGCCGCCCAAGCGCTGGTTGGCGGCGATCGAGAGCGTGGGCATCTTGACACTTGCCGGTGTGGTGTCCGGTGGCTGGTCGGTAGGCGTGACCGGTGACGATGGCTGTGATGCGGGGCCGGTGCCCACACTGTTGGTCGCGGTGACCGTGAACGTGTATGCAGTCCCGTTGGTCAGGCCGGCGACCGTGCATGAGGTGGCGCCCGTCGTGGTGCAGGTCCGCGCGTCGGGGTCGGACGTGACCGCGTAACCGGTGATCTGGCTGCCACCAGTCGCAGTGGGTGGCTGCCAGGAGACGTTGGCGCTTCCGTTACCCGGACTGCCCGTGACGTTCCGTGGAGCGCCGGGCGCGCTCGGCGCCGGCGGCATCTCATTGGCGGTCGCCCAGCCGATGTCGCGGAACATGGCCAGCATCAGCGGACCCGGGTCGTGCTCGACCTCACCGTTGAACAGCGCCGGCGTCATAAGCGCGTTGCCGCTTGATGGACCGTAGGTCCCCTCGTCGAGATGCGAGTTGCTCGAACCCTCGATCCAGTTCGACGGGGCGTAGAGCCTTGCGCGCTGTCCGAGCACGTTCTGGACATTGGGGCCGTCGAAGTAGACCGACCCGTCGGTCAGCTGGTTGGCGAGACTTGTCGATGGACTCGCGAAACTGACCAGCTTGGATCCGCCGGTGGCTGCGCTCCATTCGTGCTGATCGAACGCCGACTGGTAGACGTTGGATCCGATGTTGAAGCCCACCTTGCCCTGACCGTTCCCGTTGACCTTGAAGCTGCTCAGAAAGCCCAGTCCGTGGCCGAGCTCGTGGAGGACGACGCTCTCGAAGTCGTACTTGCTCATGGGCGGGTTGCCGTCCGTGCCCAGGTACCAGTTGCCGAATGAGCTGTTCATCGTGGCCGTGATTTCGTTGCCCTGGTACTGGTTGCAGCTGCACATGGCTTCGTACAGCGCCGCCGGATAGGCCACGCCGTTGACCGCGATGAGCGCCGGGCCGGCGTCGCCGAGGATGCCGGATCCGAGCGAGCTCCACGAGGCGTTGACGTGGATGACCTGGCTCGACACGACCATCGTCTGCCAGATATTTACGGCGGCCTGGAAGGCAGCCTTGGCGTTGGCCGGGAAGTTGTGGTACGTGACCTGGATCGTGGCAGTGGGCGCGCTCGCGGAAGTGACCGATTGCGTGCCGGCGTGCACGTAGCGCGGCGCCAGGAACGAACCAGTTTGTCCCGGCGTCGAGCGCGCGACAACGACCTCGGTCGCCTCAGGCGACGGGCCCATGACTGTGACCTGTGGCAAAGCATGGCCCTGGGCCACCGACGATACGGTGAGCAGGGCAGCAAAAACCAGTACGGCCACCACGGCAGGCTTTCGTAACACGGCTTTCCTCTGCGGCGTTTGCGCTTGGCCGATGTTCGCCGACGCCGCAGACTAAGACTACCCGTACGGATGGCGGTCTGCACTGCCCCTGATGCCGTTTTGACCGGCGCGGGGCGCCAAATGTCGACTACTTGCCGGCCGATCTGTGGATAACCGGCCAAGCACACCCTGCAGGCCGGCCCGGCGCCGTCTAGGCCGCCGAGTTGGCGACCAGGGCGCCCGGTTGCTGCAGGTCACGGGCGATGCTGTCGGCCCATGCCTCGATCGCGGGCCAGTCGCGGAAGTCGCCGGCGGGCAGGGAGTCGCGCACCGACGGCATGAAGCGCATGAACATCTTCATGAAGCGCTCGGCCGCGCCGCTCGGCGGCAGGTCAGGGTCGTAGGCGCCAAAGAAGACCTGCTCGCCGCGCGGACGGACCGCGTCGATGAGTTCCAGCCATTCGCGCGGTCGAGTCGCCTCGAGGACGTCGCGGCCCTGCTTGTCGACCTTCTCGGGGCCGACCGGTCCGCTCGAGAAGAGCCACGCTGGCCGACTGCCCAGCAGCGTCTTGTGCCGACGCACGAATGAGGTCGCGTCGCTCAGCCAATGGAACGCATAGGCGGCGCTACCTACGACGAAGGCGTCGTACCGGTGAGGATCGCCCACCTTTGTGACGTGGCTGACGGTCACGTCGAGTCCCTGCCGCTCCAGCTCCTGTCCGATGCGCTCGGCGATGCCACGCGTCGCACCGTGGCGGCTGGCATATGCAACCAGAACCTTCATCTGCCTCCCAACCCTCCTGGGGCGCAAGGCTCTCCGGTCGTGCACGCTGTCACAAGAGCCGATCGGCCCGTGCTCAACTCCGGGTAGCCTTCGCCTCCGTGCGCAATCCCGTCACGTGGCTCGTGGAAGTGCTCGCACCCGCTCGCCTGGGCAGCGGTTTCCGCTGGCTGCTGGCGGCAACGGTCGTCGACAACTTCGGCGACGGCATCGTCCTGGCTGCCGGACCGCTGCTGGTCGCCTCGCAGACCCACGACCCGTTCCTGGTGTCGCTCGCCCTGCTGTTCGACTACCTGCCCGGGCTGCTCTTCGCCATCTTCGGCGGCGTCGCTGCCGATCGCTTCGATCGACGCCTGATGGTCGTCGTCGCCAACTTCCTCCGGGCGCTCGTGCTCGCGGTGCTGGTCGCCGCCATCGCCACCGGGAGCGTAAGCATTGCGCTCATCCTGGTCACCATCTTCCTGCTCGGCACAGCCGAGACATTCGCCGATTCGGCGAGCAGCACGCTATTGCCAAGCATGGTCTCGCGCGATGACCTGGGCATCGGCAACGCACGCATGCAGGGCGCGTTTCTGCTGACCAATCAGCTCGTCGCGCCGCCCATCGGAGCATTCCTGTTCGCCGCCGGCATGGCGTTGCCGTTCGCGACCAATGCGGCGGCATTCGTGCTCGCCGCTCTGCTCATCTGGCGTATAGGGGCGGGTGCCGGCTCCGTCGATCGTGGCCAGGACGGACGGCGAAGGGCCTTTCGCGCGGATCTCGTCGAGGGCCTGCGTTGGCTGGCCGGGCACACCCCGATGCGCACCCTCGCCCTGATCATCACCGCCTTCAACGTTACCTGGGGCGCGGCCTGGGGCGTGCTGGTGCTGTACGCCGGCGAGCGGCTGAACATGGGCCCGGTCGGCTTCGGCCTGCTGACCACTGCCGTCGCCATCGGTGGCATCGCCGGAACGTTGTCGTACGGCGCCCTCGAGCGGCGCTTCAGCCTGGGCAACATCATGCGCGTCGTGCTGTTGGTTGAGACCGGCTGGCACCTCACCCTCGCGCTGACCACTTCCCCAGAGGTGGCCCTGGCAGCGATGGTCATGTTCGGAGCCGAAGCGTTCGTGTGGGGAACCACGGCGACCGTCGTGCGCCAGCGCGCGGTACCCAACGAGCTGCTTGGTCGCGTTGGCGGCGTCTATCGCGTGGGTTTCCTGGGTGGCTTGGTCGTCGGCACGCCTTTGGGCGGCGTGCTCGCGGGCACATACGGCATCACCGCGCCTTTCTGGTTCGGATTTGCCGGCTCGGCGACGTTGGTCCTCTTGCTGTGGCGCCAGTTCCCCCAGATAGCACACGCGGGTTCGACGAACAGCTAACTCCAGAGGTCGATCAGAGGCAGGCGGTGGTGGCTCAGGGCCTCGTTTATCTCGGCCATGTGCCACACGTCATGCGCGAAGACGCGCTCGATGGTGAAGCCGCGCGTGTGCACGCGGCCGTCGCCCCACTCCGGGTGGGTGATGGTCTCGTTGAGGGAGTCGAGCGTCCACGTGTCGAGGCACTGCTCGACGATGCGGAAGGTCGAATCAAGGGCCGTGACCAGCTGGCCGGCATCGAGCACGTCTTCCAGGTCGTCGTCGCCAGGGCAGTTATAGGCAGCGTTGGGAAACGGCGTCGCATCCGCACCCGGCGCTCCGGCGAACTCGCACAGCCAGAAGACGCGCTGGCAGGCCAGGTGGCCGATCGTTGCCCACAGCGGCCAGCGCTCAGCTGCCGGCTGCAGCGCCAGTTGGCCATCCGTCAGCCGACTGACCGCAGCGCGCAGGCGGCGGTTGTAGTCCGGCCAGCTGCTGAAAGCCGGCCGAATCGAACCGGCCACGCCTAGCCGGCAGGCACGCGACTGCCAGGCGCCACACTGCGGCGTGCCGCGACCGGTGCGCCGGGTGAGGTGCGCATGGCCTCATCCAGCTGCTCGAGGAAGGCCACGGCGCCGAGCTGTTCGTATAGCGAACGCGCCCATGCGGCGTGCTCGCGAACGGCATCGGTCGTCGGTCCCAGGAGAATGACCTGGTCGAGTGCCATCCAAGCCGCCATGAAGTCGACGTTCAGCTCGCGCCGGCCGGCGATCGCCTGGCGGTAGCCGGCCAGTGCCTCGTCCGTTCGCCCCTCGAGCGCGGCCAGCGCCGCATGGAATTCGAGCAGGTCGTCGCGACGCATCCTGGATCGCTCGGGGTCGGCCTCAAGCGCGGCTGTCATCCGGCGCAGTCGGGTTGCGTCACGGGCCCAGATCGCCGCGCGACACGCCCAGGCGCGGTAGAGGTAGCCGATGATCTCCATCTCCTGGGCTACTTCGGAGACAGTGTCGGCTGCTTCTCCGGGACGGCCTTCGAACAGGTCCCTGTGTGCCTCGAGCCATGCCAGCTCGCGATCAGTGTGGGGATCGGGCAGGTGCTCCGTCAGTTCAGTGAGACGGGCAAGCAACTCCTCAAAGCCGGATCTGCGCGCGGCGCGGATCTGCGCCGCGTACGCCAGCAGGTGCTGTTCCGTCGCCGGCTCGACGCCGGACTGGAGCACCTGGTCGATATCAGCGATGACCGCATCCCATTCGCGGCCCAACAGATAAGCAGCCGGACCCTGTGATGCCACGATCCAGTTCGTCATCAGGTGGTTGCCCAGGCGGCGCGTGAGCTCCAGGTTGGCCTTGCTCAACTCGTACGCGCGCAGCAGGTCGTCGGTCCAGATGATCGAAGTGAGGTTGGCCCTGGCGCGGACCTCCACATCGACAAAGCCGTCGTCGGCCGCCACCCGTGCCGCGCCCTCCATCAACGCCACCGCCTCCTTCTGGCGGCCGATGTACGAGAGGCCGGCCGCCTTGTTCGCCATGAGGTTGGCGATGTGGCGGTTGAGCTCGTTGGCCTCCGCCAGGGGCAGCCCTTGATCGGCAACCTCGACCGCCTTCGCCGGTGCGTTGTTGCGATATTGCGCACGGGAGAGGTTGGTGAGCACCGGGACTCGGTCAGCTTCGTCGCCGGCCGGCAGTTCGCCCAGGATCGCTTCGAGCCGGCTCACGGCCTGGCTCGGGTCACCGATGTCGATCAGCGCATCGCCGAGCACCGCGGCCGCTCGGGCGAGGCCGGCGTAGTCCGCCAGGTCGCGATACGCAGCCATCGCTTCCTCCGCCATGGCCACGGCATCCTCGTTCTGCTGCGCCAGGTTGGCGACGAAGGCGCCGCGCTCGAGCAGTGGAGCACGATCGGCTGGCTTAGCGGCGACCTGCAGCGCCTGACCGAAGTAGATGACGGCCTGGTCGTTGGCCCCCAGTTGCGCGGCGCGCTCGGCCGCGGCGCGCAGCGCCAGCCGCGCCTGGTTGGCGACGGCGTCCCGCTCCGGTCCTTCAGCCGACGCCTCGTGCGCCGCGAGGTAGTGGCTCGCCAGGGCGCCCGCCAGCTCCTCGTCACCCACTGCCTCGAAGCGGCGTGCGGCAGCCAGGTGCTTCTCGCGGCGCTGCCTCTTGGCCAGCGTGCTGTAGGCGACCTCCCGGATCAGTTCCTGCACGAAACGGTACTGGCCGCGCTCTGGCGAGCGCGGATCGGCCTCGAATTCGAGCAGCTGGCGCCGCACCAGCCCATGCAGGCGCTCGTCCAGGTCCTTCTGCCCGCCCTCGAGCGTGGCCAGGCCAGCCGGCGTGAAGGCCTGGCCGAGCACGGAGGCGTCCTGTAGCAGGGCGCGGTCGGCCGCATCCAGCCCGTCGAGTCGCGAGGCGATCAGCGAGCGAAGCGTATCGGGGATGGCCAGCTCGCCCAGCTCGCCGACCGGCCGGTAGCCGTTCTCGGTACGCTCCAGGCGGCCCTCGGCGAGCAGGCTGCGGACCGTCTCGACCGCATACAACGGGACGCCATCGGCTCGCGCCACGATGGCGTCCATAGCCCGGTCGGGCAGGCCGGGCACGAAGCCGGCGAGCATCTCGTGCATGTCCGCGTCGGAAAGTGGCTCGAGGTCGACCGCGGTGAAGTTGCGCCGGCCGGCGCCCCACGTGGGTCGGCGGTCGAACAGCTCGGGGCGGGCCAAAGTGATGATCAGGATCGGCAGCCCCTTGGACCACTCGAGCAGGTGGTCGATGAAGTCGAGCAGACCCGTGTCTGCCCATTGCAGGTCCTCGAACAGAAGAATGGTGGTTCCGCGGGCGGCGATACGCTCGAAGAGGATGCGCCATGCGGCGAAGAGCGCGTCGCGACCGCCGGCGGGGGCCTCTTCCAGGCCGAGGAGCGTCAGCAGGGCCGGCTCGACCCAGCGCCGATCATCAGGCTCGGGCACCCATTCGGTGACCCCCACACGCACCCGCTCGCGCGTAGTGGCCTCGTCATCGCTCTCGGCCAGGCCAAGCCGGCGGCGGACGATCTCGCCGAGCGCCCAGAAGGTCACGCCCTCGCCGTAAGACGGTGATCGCCCGCGGTGCCAGTACACCGTCTCGACGACGCCGTCGAGGTACTTCTCGAGCTCCCACGCGAGCCGGCTCTTGCCGATGCCCGCCGGGCCGGTGATCGAGACCAGGCGCGTCTTGGGTTCGCGGCCAGTCAGGGCGATGAGGTCCTTGAGCAGGCGCAGCTCCTCGTCGCGGCCGACGAACGGTGGCTCGGGCAGTTCGCTGCGCCCCTGTCCTCCGCGCTGGGCGGCCACGCGCAGTGCGCGATAGGCCGGTACCGGGGCGGACTTGCCCTTGAGCACCTGCTCGCCGGCCTCCTCGAAATCGATCGCCGCACCGGCGGCATGGCGCGTCGCCTCGCCGACCAGGACGGTACCCGGTGGCGCCACGGACTGGAGCCGGGCAGCGGTGTTGACCATGTCGCCCGCGACCATGCCCTGGTCGGTTGCGCCGAGCGTCACCGCCGCCTCGCCGGTCAGCACGCCGACACGCGCGTTGATGTTCGGGCCCAGGTCGCGGACCACGTCGACCAGGTCGAGACCGGCGCGCACGGCGCGTTCCGCGTCGTCTTCCTGTGCCACGGGCGCGCCCCAGACAGCCATGACCGCGTCGCCGATGAACTTCTCGACGGTGCCGCCGTAGCGTTCGATCACAGCACGCGCCTCGGCGAAGTAGCGGCTGAGCGTGTCACGGACCTCTTCCGCGTCGCGCTCTTCCGCGAATGGCGTGAAACCGACGAGATCGGCGAAGAGAACGCTGACCAGCCGGCGTTCGGCGACCGGCTGCGCCGGAGCCTGACTGGGTGGGGCAGCTGCCGGCTTGGCCACCCCTGTGGCGAGCGCCGTTCCGCATTCGCCGCAGAACTTGATGCCCGGCGCGTTGGCCGTGCCGCAGTTCGGGCATGCCTGGGCAAGTGACACCCCGCATTCACCGCAGAACTTGCGGCCGGGCTCGTTCTCCGTCCCGCAGTTGGCGCAGATCACCGAGTTTTCACCCTCTCACCTGTTCGACAGGGTAACCGACGGCGGCCTAGTTGCCGTGCTCGCCGGCCCGGGCCTCGCGCTCGACGATGCGTACGAATTCGTTCAATTCCCCCTGGAAGCTGCCTTTGTAGGAGCCGCTGGCAAAGATGCGGGCGCTGATGGCCGGGATGAGGCCGACCGTGCGGAATTCCTCGGTTATGAGTGTGCCGTCGCGATCTGGCTCGAAGCTCGTGGCGTTCTCACCGTGCAGCAGCCAGTTGCCGAAGCGGGTGACGAAGCGCCTGGGGCGGTCGACTTCGAGCACCTGGGTGGGACTTCTCATCCTGCCGAAGTGCGTCACGTACGTCGTCCCCGCGCGATCGACCGGTCCGCTGATGTCGGTTACGCGGGTCACGCCGCCCACCCACTCGGCCATGCGCTCGAGATTGGTCCACAGGTTGAACACGAGTTCGGGCGGTGCCTTCGCGTGGGCGGTGAAGCGGTAGCTGGCCACGGGCCAAGAGTAGACGGGCGCGGGCCGTTTGGCCCTTCCAGTGGCGTTGTGGTACGCCCGACGATGACTTGGCCAAATCACCGCGCCCGGGAGACAGCCATGCCATCAGTCGCCGAAGTGGCGGATGAGTTCTTGTCGCACAAGCGCATCGCCGTGACCGGCGTTTCGCGCACGCCAGCGTCTCACGGCGGCAACGTCGTCTACAAGCGCCTGCGCGAGCGCGGCTACGAGGTATTCGCCGTCAACCCCAACGCCGACGAGGTCGAGGGCGACACCTGCTACCACGACCTCAAGTCCATTCCCGATGGGGTGGAGGTGGTGATCCTCGCCACCCGTCCCGAGCACGCGGAAGGCACCATCCGCGAAGCGGCCGAGTTGGGCATCACGCGCGTCTGGATGCACCGCCTGTTCGGCGCCGGATCGTGCTCCGCGCAGGCGGCGCGGGTCGGGCGCGAGAATGGCATCACCGTCATCGAAGGCGGTTGCCCGCTGATGTTCGAGCCCACGTCCGACGGCGGGCACAAGATGTTGAAGTTCTTCGGAACGCTGATGGGCAAGGTGCCGCGCACTGTGCAGGAGCCGACTGCTCCGGAAGCCTGACGTTCGGGCGCCGCCGACATCGGGCTGGCGGCATACTGGCGGGGTGAGCAAAGGGAGGCTCGAGGCATTCAGCGATGGCGTGCTGGCCATCGTCATCACCATCATGGTGCTCGAGCTGGCCCCGCCCGCCGGGTCGTCACTGGACGACCTCGTCGCGTTGTGGCCCAAGTTCCTCTCGTACGCACTGAGCTTCGCCTACCTGGCGATCTACTGGAACAACCACCACCACCTTTTCCAGGCATCGCGCACGGTCAGCGGCCGTGTGCTGTGGTCGAACATGCTGCTGCTGTTCACGCTGTCGCTCGTTCCTTTCGCCACCGCGTGGATGGGGGAGCACTCGTTCGCCGGCACGCCGGTCATGGTCTACAACGCGGTGCTCATCCTGCCGGCGATCGCGTACTACATCCTCGTCCGGGGGCTGATCGCGGCGCCCGGCCAGTCGGCCACGCTTGCCGCGGCAATCGGCAACGACTTCAAGGGCAAGATCTCGATCGTGATCTATGCCCTGGCACTGCCCTTCGCGCTCTACCTGCCAGCCGTCGCCATTCTGGTGTTCATCGTGGTGGCCGCGATCTGGATCGTGCCCGACCCGCGCATCGAACGCGCCCTCGAGCCATCGCGCGAATAGGGTTGCCTAGCGGGGCTCCCAGCGGACGCTGATCGGGCGGTCGAGGCCGGGCAGCGGCAGGGAGGCGGCCTCTTCTTCGATCGCGCGGCGCTCGGCAGGTGACAGACGGCGCCACGGTTCGACGCTCAAGTTCGAGTTGGCGCGTCGCCAGGTACCGGCGAGTTCGCCGCTCACCAGCAGCGCCCCAGGCCAGACGCGCGGCGTCCAGAGTTGATCGCGCCGGGTTGCGTCGGGCACCAGGAGTTCGCGATCGGCACCGTGGACAAGCCAGTAGGCGTCGCCACTCGGTAGCAGTCGCACGCCGTCCACGAGGGATGTGTCGGCCCGGAAGCGGAGCTCATCGCTGGTGAGGATCCAGCCTTCGCCAATCGGTGAGCGCGTGGCGGTCAACTCGCCCGCGAGCGCTTCGAACGCGGCCTGCGCCTCGCGGCGACCGATGCCTGCCCACTTGGCGAACGCCGGCGCTGTGGTCGGCCCGAACAACCGCAGGTACCTGCGCGCCAATTCGGTACGTGCCGCCAGTGGCTCGATGTCGGGCGCCGGCACCGTCCAGATGATCGGCCGCCGGGCGCCTTCCCAGCGCAGCAGCAGCGTGCCGGTCGGCGCGACGTAGCGCAGCGAATTCGGGTGCACGCCCAGTGCCTGGCCGGCGTCGTCGTAGGGCAAGCGGCGGCCGTCGAGATGGGCGTGCAGCCGTGCCGCCAGGTCCAGCGCGAAGCGCCTTTCCTTCGCGCTGTCGGGCAACCGGCCCAGCGAGAAGAGGGCCCGATCGCGTGCCGCGACGACGTATGCGCTGAAGCGCGGCCCCCACAGCTGAACGTAGACAGGGTTCTCCCACGTTGCCGGTTCGGTGCCGGCAACGCGCGCGTGAATCGACAGCAGTGCCGCCCTGGGCATGCTGTCCTGCAGGCCAGCCAGCGCAGCCTGCTCCAGGGCTCCGGGACCGGCTGGCAGCCGCTGGTCGAGCAGGTTGACGCGACGGCGGTGCGCCAGGATCTGCTCACGTGAGAGCTCGACTTTTGCTCCAGCCATCGCCGCCAGCGTACCGATACCGCCACTCCTGTTCGCCGGTGCGACACTCATGCCTGCTATGGCCGGATCCGCCCACGAGGAACTGCCAACCGGCATCGTCACCTTCATGTTCAGCGACATCGAGGGATCGACTAGGTTGGTTCAACAGTTCGGCGAACGCTTCGCCGAGGTGCTTGCCCAGCATCAGGCCCTGATGCGCGCGGCGCTCGCTCAGCATGGTGGCCGCGAGGTCAGCACGGAGGGCGATTCCTTTTTCGCGGTCTTCAGCTCGCCGCGCGACGCCGCTGCTGCGGTCGCGGCTGTGCAACGCGCGCACGCCGCTCATTCCTTTCCTTATCAGGCGGTTGTGCGCGTGCGTATCGGGCTGCACACCGGTGCTGGTACGCGTGGCGGCGACAACTACGTCGGTCTGGACGTGCACCGTGGCGCACGCATTGCCGCCGCCGCCCACGGTGGCGAGGTACTGCTTTCCGAGGCAACCCGGGCGCTCGTCTCCGACGGTTTGCCCGACGACCTCTCGACACGCGATGTGGGTCTGCACCGGCTCAAGGACCTGCGGTCGCCGGAGCGCTTGCACCGACTGGTCATCGAGGGCCTGCCGGCTGACTTTCCGCCACCACGCTCGCTCGGCTCGACAACTCACCTGCCGCAGGCGGCGACCAGTTTCGTCGGCCGTGAGCAGGAAATCGAAACGCTCACCCGGCTGCTGCACCAGACGCGGTTGCTGACGCTCACCGGCCCCGGTGGCACGGGCAAGACGCGGTTGGCCCTCGAGACGGCCAGACGGGCCGCGGCCGGGCACCGGGATGGGGCCGTCTTCGTGGCTCTTGACGCCATCCGCGACACAGAGCTCGTTGCCTCGGCGGCAGTCGAGGCAATCGGCGTGACCGAGAAGGCCGGCTCGGCCGAGGAGGTACTCACCACCCACCTGGCAAACCGGGAAATGCTGCTCGTGTTTGACAACTTCGAGCAGGTCATGCCCGCCGCGGCCATGGTCGACCGCCTGCTGGCCAGCGCTCCCGGGCTGTGCGCCATCGTCACCAGCCGGGTGCCGTTGCAGCTCTACGGGGAGCAGGAATACCGGGTCGCGCCGCTGCCGACACCCGACCTCGAGTCGCTGCCGGCGCCGGAGGCGATGAGCGGCATCGCGTCGGTCAGGCTATTCCTTGAGCGGGCGCGCGCGGTCGACGCGCGATTCACGCTGACCGCCGCCAACGCAGCGGCCGTAGCCCAGATCTGCGTGCGGCTCGACGGGCTGCCACTCGCCATCGAGCTTGCCGCCGCGCGGGTGAAACTGCTGCCACCCAGTGCCATCCTGGCCCGCCTCGGCCACCGCCTCGAGTTGCTGGCCGTCCAGTCGCCCAACCTGCCCGCGCGCCAGCGCACGCTGCGTGCGGCCATTGACTGGAGCTGGGAGCTGCTCGACGAAGGCGAGCGCACGTTGTTCGAGCGACTCGCCGTCTTTCGCGGCGGCTGGGACCTGGAGTCGGCTGCGGCGGTCTGCCTGCCCGAGGAACTGGGCATCGATCTGCTCGACGGCCTGTCCTCCCTGCTCGACAAGAGCCTGATCGTGCGCATGGATGCCGACGAGCCACGCTTCAACCTGCTGCAGACCATCGGCGAGTACGCCTACGAACGACTGCTGGCGGCAGGCGGAGCGGAAGCCGCAATGCGCCGCCACGCGCTCTACTTCCGCGACCTCGCGGAGACCGTCGAACCGGATCTGACTGGCCCCGATGCGGCGGCCGGCACCGCCCGCCTGGCGCTCGAGCAGGACAACCTGCGTGCCGCCATGACCTGGGCCGTGGACGCCGGCGAGGCACAGATCGGGCTGCGGCTGGCCAGTTCGATCTGGCGCTTCTGGCAACGGCGCGGCCAACTGCGGGAAGGACGAGAGTGGCTGGACCGTTTGCTGGCCCTGGCGGGCGCGGCGAGCGTGCCGGCCGTGCATGCCAAGGCGTTGACCGCCGCCGGGGGCGTCGCCTACTGGCAGGGCGACCAGGCCATGCACCGTTATTACGGCGATGCGTTGGCGATCTACCGCAGCCTGGATGACGCGCGCGGAATCGCGGATTCGCTCCAGAACCTGGGCTTCGCCACGATGCTGTCCCGGGGTTCGACAGCGGACGGCATGGACGAGGCCGGCCGCCTGTTCGAGGAAAGCCTGGTTCGCTACCGCGAGCTGGGCGATGAGCTCAACATCGCCAGCGTCATCGGGGTGATCGGGTACTCGCGCATGATGACCGGACGTCTCGACGAGGCCCGCGCGGCAATTAACCAGGCGCTGGAGCTGAACACGGCCCACGGGAACGTTGGCCGGGCGAACGACAATCGCCTGGCCCTGGGTCATGTCGACCGACTCGCTGGGCACCTCCGGGAGGCGGCGGGCCAGTACCGCATGGCGCTTGCTGAGAGCCGTGAGCTAGGCGATGCGTCGCGCACGCTGATGCAGCTCATCCCGGCAGCCTCGCTGCTCGCGGTGACGGCTCGCCACGAGGCCGCGATGGAGCTGCTCGGCGCGGCCGCCCGGGCGCGCGACGAGCAGGGCGGCATGATCTCCTTTGCCGTGCCGGGCATCGGTGACCCGCTGGCGGAGGTGCGCGCGGCTGGGATCCCCGATACGCAGGTCGAGTCCTGGCAGGCGGCGGGCAGATCGATGGACCTCGACGCCGCGGTCGACTACGCCCTCGGCAGGTTGGGCGAAGTCAGCCTGGAGTAGGCGCCCGCGCGCGGGCCAGCATCGCATCCATCGGGAAGCTGATCCTCTCAGGCTGCGCGTCGTCGCTGAACTCCTGCGCGGCGCTGGCGCGCAGCGCTGCCTGATCGGCCGGGGGGAGCCGATCGACATGCCCGCGGAGCTCCATCGCGCGGATCCACTGCCACCACACGCCGGCGTCAGCGAGCTCGACGTGACACGGCTCGACGCGGATCGATCTGGCGCGGCGTGCCACAGCGTTGATCGACCCCACCGGCGACATCCTCGTTGCCGGACGATGCCACGAGACCCTGGCAAACCTGCTGGCCGCGCCGGTGCGAAACTGGAGCCGCACAGCACGAACTCGCCGTGGCACATGAACTGTTCGCGCGGAAGGGTTATGTCCCGGGTGAGTCTCGGACCCGAGAGCAGCTGGCCCGGTTGGCCAAGGCCGCCAAGTAGACTGGTCGCCCAGTAGCGGCGAGGCGGACTTGGCTAAGACGGCGGACCAGGTGCAGACGAATGCACTCATCGAGCTGATCCGCGCTTCGGTCATCGGCGACGATGAGGCGGTCGCCGGACCATTCGGCCTGCGCCGCGTGACCTACGCGGATTACACGGCGTCGGGGCGCAGCCTGACCTTCGTCGAGGATTACCTGCGCGACGCGGTCATGCCCCTGTATGCCAACACACACACCGAATCGAGCGGCACTGGCCTGCAGACGACTCGATTTCGTGAGGAAGCGCGGCGCATCGTGCGCGAGGCGCTGGGTGGCAACGAGCAGGAGCACGCGCTGATCTTCTGCGGCTCGGGTTCGACCGGCGCTGTCGACAGGCTGGTGGCGATCCTCAACCTGCGCCTGCCAGCCGACCTCGCCGATCGCTACCGGCTCCTGGACGCCGTCCCGCCCGACGAGCGCCCGGTGGTCTTCATCGGCCCCTACGAGCACCATTCCAACGAGCTGCCCTGGCGGGAGTCGATTGCCGACGTGGCCACCATCCCCGAGGACGCCGACGGACATGTCGATCTGGTCGAACTCGAGCGCAGCCTCGAGCAGTACGCGGAGCGTCCGCTGAAGATCGGCAGCTTCTCCGCCGCCAGCAACGTGACCGGCATCGTGTCCGACACCCGCGCGATCTCGAGCCTGCTGCACCGCCACGGAGCGCTGTCCTTCTGGGACTTCGCCGCCGCTGCTCCGTACGTCGATGTCGAGATGAGCCCGCACCGCCGCGGCGATCCACTCGACTACAAGGACGCCATCTTCGTGTCACCGCACAAGCTGATCGGCGGGCCGGGCACACCCGGGGTGCTGCTGGCGCGCCGTGAGCTGCTGCACAACCGGGTCCCCGCAGTCGTCGGCGGCGGGACCGTCGCGTACGTCAACCCGGAGGAGCACGTCTACCTGGCCGACGCCGAGCACCGGGAGGAGGGCGGCACGCCGGCGATTCTCGAGTCGATCAGGGCCGGACTCGTCTTTCAGCTCAAGGAGCAGGTCGGCGTTCCCGCCATCCGCGCGCGTGAGGAGTCTTTCATCGGCCGCGCGATCGAGCGCTGGGAGCGCCACCCGAACATCGAGATCCTGGGCAACCGGCGGGCCGAGCGGCTGTCTATCGTCTCGTTCGTTGTCCGCCACCAGCCCCGCTACCTGCACCACAACTTCGTGGTTGCCGTGCTCAACGACCTGTTCGGCATCCAGTCACGCGGCGGCTGCTCGTGTGCCGGGCCTTATGGCCACCGCCTGTTGGGCATAGATATCGATACCTCGCACGAGTTCGAGCGCGCGATCGGCCGCGGCTGCGAGGGCATCAAGCCGGGCTGGGTGAGGGTCAACTTCAACTACTTCATCGGCGAGGAGGTCTTCGACTTCATCCTGCAGGCAGTCGAGATCGTCGCCAGCGACGGCTGGAAGCTGCTCCCGCAGTACAGATTCGATGCCCCGACGGGCCTCTGGCGTCATGCAGCCGGCCTGGCCGAGCCGCCCCTCAGCCTCGCCGACATCGACTACTCATCGGGCCGCATGGCGTACTCGGCGCACCGGCACCGCGAGCCTGCGTCGCGCCTGGCCGACTACCTGGCCGAGGCACGCGCGATGCTCTCCGCGCCGTCGCGGGCCGCCCAGCCGGTGGTCGACCCCGAACTGGACCCGGACGTCGAGGCCCTGCGCTGGTTTCCGCTACCGGGAGAGATCACCCTGCACGGCTAGCCCGGCTCCTCATCACCGCCGGCGTCCCGCGTCCAGCCCAGGTGCTTGCGCAGCCAGCCAACAGACGCGAGGTGGTACGTGGCCTCGTCGTCGTAAGGCGGCAGCGCCTCCACGTCGGTGGGGGACAGGGAGGTGTTGACGGCTGAGGCTGTCAGGCCGGCAACATCTTCCGCGTCGAGCATCACGTCATGGTGGTTGGGGATTGCCACCCGGATCCCGTGGAAGATGTCCTCCTCATCGGAACCCAGGACTTCGTGCACGGTGCCCACGCGAGTGCCACCGGCCACCACGGGAGTGCCATAGACCACGCTGCGCCAGCTGATTTGATCGTTGTCCGACATCGAGTCCTCCTGATGGGCCAGACTGTTCTTCTACCACTTGTCATCGAGGGCTGCTCG
>CAZSWK010000002.1:0-66332 GCA_964610835.1 uncultured Anaerolineaceae bacterium
CTGACCTGCTCGGTCGCTTCGAGGAGTTCGAGGGCGCTCCGATCGAACGCCGCTGATGCGCGAAAAGCGTTTGACGCCCTACTGGAAGGGCGCCGTCGACGACGTAATGGCGAGTCCCTCGACGTGGGCCGCGGCGAGATCTTCTGGCGAGAGCAGGGGCTGGTTCAGGTCGAGGCCGCGCAATTCGGGCACCAGGGCGGCCACGAGGCCAACCACGACGAGCGTGACCGTGCCGCCGATGGCCACGCTGGGCACCACCCCGAGGAACTTCGCCGCGACTCCGCTTTCGAAGGCGCCGACTTCGTTGGAGGTCCCGATGAACAGAAACTCGACCGAGGCAATACGCGCACGCAGGTGTTCGGGCGACGCCAGGCGCGTGATCACCGAGCGGATGATGACGCTGACGCCGTCCATGGCGCCGGTCATGAACAGCGCAAACAGCGACAGCGCGAAGTTGCGTGACAGGGCGAAGGCGATGATTGAGACGCCGAACCCGGCAACACAGGTCAGCAGGGTCAAGCCAGCACGGGCGGTCGGTGGCCGCCAGGCCGCCAATGTCATGGCCAGCAGCGCGCCGACCGATGGCGCGGTGCGCAGCAGCCCGAGCCCGCCGGGGCCCACGTGGAGGATGTCGGTGGCGTAGATCGGGAGCATGGCGACGGCGCCGCCGAACAGGACCGCGAAGAGGTCGAGTGACATCCCGCCGAGCAGGATGCGTGAGCGACGAACGAAGCGCACTCCGGTGGCCAGGCTCTTGCGCAGGCTCTCCCTCTCGCCCACGACCGGTACCGGCCGCGACGCGACCAGCAGGATCGACAGTACGCCGATGGCCAGGATGGCCGCCAGGGCAGCATAGGTTGCGGTTACGCCGATGAGCGCATACAGGAAACCACCGACTGCGGGGCCGCTGATGCCGCCGAGCTGGCCAGTGCCGCTCGACAGCGACGTGCCCCGCGTCATGTGCTCGAGCGGGATCACCTGTGCCTCGAAGGCCCGGTAGGCCGGTCGCTCGAACCCACCCGCGACACCGGTCACGAAGATGACCGCGAAGATCCCGCCCAGTCCGAAGCGTCCCGGATCGAGCGACAGCGCGGCAAGGCCCAGGATCGAACCGATCATCCCGATCTGGCTGATCACGTAGATGTTGCGCCGGTCGCGCCGATCGGCCAGGTGGCCGCCGAACAGTGACAGCGAAAGCGCGGGAATGGCCTCGACCAGCCCGAGCAGGCCGAGCGCCAGCGGATCGCCGGTCAGCACGTAGACCTGGTAGCCAACGACCACCGTCAGCGCGCTCATCACGAACCAGTACGTGAAGCGCGTCACCAGGAGTGCGCGAAAGTCGCGCAGGCGCAGGACCTCTGGCACGCGCCGTGAAAGCGATGTGGTCAAGTCCACGGGCGCACTCAGCCGGTCACGGCCGGCCGTGCACGCCGGTCCTCGCTAGGGTTCGAAACGTCGGAAGACGGCGACGGCGTTCTGGCCCCCGAAACCGAAGCCGTTGATCATCGCGGTGTCGACGGTGGCGTGAACCGCGACGTTCGGCGTGTAGTCGAGATCGCACTCGGGCAGGTCGGGGTTGTCGAGGTTGATCGTCGGCGGGATGACGCCCTCACGAATCGCGCCGATGGCCGCGAGCGCGTTGATCACCCCGGCCGCCCCGATGGTGTGGCCGACCATCGACTTGGTCGAACTGATGTGCACGTGTCGGGCGTGGCCGCCAAAGGTGGACTTGATCGCCCGCGTCTCGGTCACGTCGTTCAACGGCGTGCTCGTGCCGTGTGCGGCGATGTAGTCGATCTCGTCCGGAGCCACCTGCGCGTCATGCAGCGCCTTGGTCATCGCCATGCACGCGCCGCGACCGGAAGGGTCGGGCGCCGAGATGTGGAACGCGTCGGCGGTCAGCGCCGCGCCCAGCACTTCTGCCTGGATGTTCGCGCCACGCGCCAGGGCGTGTTCGGCCGTCTCGATTACCACCGCACCGGCACCCTCGCCGTAGACGAAACCGTCACGGTCGCGATCGAACGGCCGCGATGCCCGCTGCGGCTCGTCGTTGCGCCGGGACAGCGCGTGCATGTTGCCCAGCGCAGCGAAGCCCATCGGCAGCAGCGGTGCCTCCGTGCCGCCGGCCAGCACCACGTCGACCTCGCCGCGCTGGATCATGCGCAGCGCGTCCAGGAAGCAGATGATCGAAGTGGCGCACGCGGCCGACTGGGTGATCACCGGACCGGTCAGGCCGTACTGCATGGACAGCTGACACGCGGCCATCGACGCTGACAGGGCCGGGAACGCGAACGGACTGACGAACCCGGGACCCTTGGCCTCGAGGATGTCGTGGTTGATGGTCACTTGCTCGATCCCGCCACCGCCGGTATTGAAGGCAACGGCAACGCGATCACGCCGCTCGGGCGACCAATCGGAGAAGTCGAGCCCGGCGTCGGCGACCGCCTCACCGCCGGCGGCCATGCCCAGGTGCACGAAACGACTCATGCGGCGCGCCATCTTGCGGTCCATGACCGTGGCCGGATCGAAGTCCTTGACCTCCGCGGCGATGCGGACGTCGAACCGAGAAGCGTCGAAGGTGCTGATCGGAGCGACCCCGCTCAAACCCGCGACGAGGTTGCGCCAGAAGGTGGCGTGGTCGTTACCGATCGGCGTGATGGCACCGACGCCCGTGATGACGGCTCGGTGGCTGAGGTTCTTGTCAGGCACTTGAACTCCTGCGTCCGGCTGGCCCGGATTGTACCGGCGCCCGTCTGGCGCCTTCCCTCACGCGCGTTCGACCCGGCCGTACGCCGAGCGCGCCTGGGGCATCTGCCGCCAGGCGCGCGGGACCGTGCGTACCCACGCCCGCAGAGCCTGGCCCGAAAGCCGCGCCATGACCTCGTGGCGCGGATTCCAGTCGATGCCGAACTCCGCGCGCAGGCGTTCGGGCAGCAGCGCCAGTCCGGGCAGCGCCAGCAGGTCGACCACCGGTCCCGGCGTGAGCGGCAGCGGCGGACGGACGATCAGGCGCGCGAGACGTCGCGCCGTGGGTGTCACGTGGATGGGGCCGTCCGGGGCGAGCATGCGGCGCCAGTACGCCATGAGGTCTGGCCAGGAAGCCGGGCTCAGCGAGAGCGGCACCCCCAGCCGCACCCCCACCTCGCGTGCCTCCTGCCAGAACCGTTCGAGTTCCGCCTCATTGAGTGGTGCCACCCAGCGGCGGTAGGCGCGGACCGAGGAGATGATCAGGGTCACCTGGACCCACAGCAGCAGTTCCGGGTCCAGCGCGCGGTAGGACTCCGCCAGCTGGCGAGCGGCAGGATCATCGACCGTGCCACGCACGCCTCGGTGGACGCCGTTCAGCCGGCGGACTGCGCGCTCGGCGGTCGGCCCATCGCCGAAGACCAGGTCCATGGTCGTGTGGATCGTGCCGTGCAGGCGGCGAAACGGGTCCTGCTCGAAGGTGCTGTGTTGGGCCACACCTTCGGCGACCAGCGGATGCGCAACCTGCAGTAGCAGGGCCGCCGGCCCCGCTCCGAGCAGCACCGCCTCGCTGTTGATGCGCCACATCATGGTTGCCGGGCCGTAGAAACCGAGCAGCGGGTCGACGTGGCGCGCGTCCATCACACTAGCCATCGTGGCCCTCGACCTGATCATTCGCAATGGCACCCTGGTTAGCGCGACCGACAGGCACGTTGCGGACATCGGCATCAGCGACGGCCGGATTACCGCGATCGAGGCGGCCGGCACGCTTACCGCGGCGGCGGAGGTGATCGAGGCCGGCCGCCTGCACGTACTGCCCGGCCTGATCGACGAGCACGTGCACTTCCGGCAGCCCGGTTTCGAGGCGGAGGAGGACTGGCTGACTGGTTCGCGGGCCGCGGTGATGGGCGGCGTCACGACCGTGCTCGAGATGCCCAACACCGTGCCGCCTACCGGGTCGGTTGCCACCGCGCGGCAGAAGCTGGCGCTCGCTGCCGAGCGTTCGCTGTGTGACTTCGGGATCTACGGCCTGGCGGGCGAATCGGTCGAAGCGGTAGCCGGGCTGATCGGGTCGGGACTGATCGTCGGCCTGAAGGTCTTCCTGGGGCCGACCACCGGCGGGCATCGGGCGCCGGACGATGATGTCCTGCGCCACCTGCTCGAGCTGGCACGGGCGGCCGACTTGCGGGTCGGGTTTCACGCCGAGGACGAGTCCCTTCTCCGCGTCGCTGAGGCTCGCCTGCGGACGGCCGGGAGAACGGATGCACGGGCACATCTCGAGTCACGGCCGATCGCTGCGGAGGTGGCGGCCATCGACCACGCCGGGCAGCTGTTGCGCGAGACTGGCGCCCCGGGCCACGTCTTCCATCTGACTTCGCTCGAAGGGCTGGCGGCGGTCGGCCGCTGGCGCGCCGCGGGCGTCGATCTGACCTGCGAGGCCACGCCGCACCACCTGCTGCTCGGGCTCGGCGTGTACGAGCGGCAAGGTGGCCTGGCGCGTGTCAATCCGCCGATCCGCGGCGAGCCGCACTCTGCTGCGCTGCTGGCGGCGCTGGCCGACGGGCGCATCGACTGTCTCGGTAGCGACCACGCGCCGCACCTCGCCGGGGCCAAACATGCGGCATCGATCTGGGACGTGCCGGGCGGCTTCGCCGGCGTGGAAACGCTGCTGCCGTTGCTGCTGACCGAGGTCCACGAGGGCCGGCTGACACTGGAGCGGCTGGTATCGGTCACCTCCGAGCGGCCCGCGCACGCCTGGAAGTTGTGGCCGCGCAAGGGAGCCGTCGTGGAAGGCGCAGACGCCGACCTGACGCTGGTCGACCTGCAGCGACCCGGCGTCGTGCACTCCGCCGACCTGCACGGCAAGAACAATGTGTCGCCATTCGAAGGCCGGCCGACGGTCGGCGCACCGGTGGCGACGGTCGTGCGCGGCCGGATCGTCATGCGTGACGGTGAGCTGCTCGGCCGGCCCGGCTGGGGGCGAGCGGTGAATGATGAAAAAGATCAAGCGCGCCCGTCCGTCTAGCGCGCAGGATCAGCTCATGGCACTCTCCACGGCCCAGTCAGACACGTTCATCCGGTTCGTGGACGGCCTGGCCGAGGCACTCGCCGGCGACGCGTTGAGCGCCGACGAGCACGCTGCCCGCGCGTTCATGTCGCGCAGCCATTTCGATCGCGTCATCCGCGCAGTCGCCGGCGAACCGCCGGCCGCCTTTCGGCGACGCCTGCTCCTCGAGCGGGCGGCCTACCGACTGGCCATCGCGGGCGACGACATCCTTGAAATCGCGCTCGAGGCCGGCTATTCATCGCACGAGGCATTCGTGCGGGCGTTCCGCCGCGCCTACGGCGTCAACCCATCCGAGTGGCGCTCGGCACCCCGGCAGATCCGGCTGCCGACGCCCAACGACGTGCATTTCCACCCACCCGGCGGCCTGCGGCTGCCGACCCGAAACGAGGTGACATCAATGGACCTGATCGTGCGCATGGTCGAGCACCACGTGTGGCTGCTCGGCGAAATGGTCGATCGCGCCGCACGGCTCGACGACAAGGCACTCGACAAGCGCATCGAGCTGTCGGTCGAGGACATCGACGAGGACCAGACAATTCGTTCGCTGCTCTCGCGGTTGATCGGCCAGATGGACATGTGGAACAACGTCATTCACGACCGGCCGTACGACTGGGACGTGGAGCAGCACGAGTCGATTGCCTCGCTGCGCTCGAGGCTGGCGAGCGTCGGCCCGGCGTTCCTCGCCGAGGTGCGTCGCGTGACGTCCGAGAACCGGCTCGACGAGACCTTCGTCGACGCTCATTGCGAACCGCCGGAGATCTTCACCTACGGCGGCCTGATCGCTCACGTACTGACGTTCGCGGCCCACCGCCGCGTGCTCGTCCTCGGAGCGCTCGAGTCGGCCGGTATCGCCGATCTGGGCGCGGGCGACCCGCGCAAGTGGGTGGCCGAAGCCGCCTGACTGACTGGTTTCCACGAACGTTGTTGACAGCGCTTGATGCGCGCGCAGCATCGCTCACAGGCAATTCGTGCGGGGACAGTCGACGCATTGGTCGATTCCGGACAGGTCTGTGCAGGGAATCGGACGTTCCTGAACCCCCGTGCGCATCGACCCTGATGTGGCGACTCAGGTAGGACTGTCCCGCTGACTAACCCGCATTGACGAACGCGGCGAGGTCCGCGATCGCGGCATCGACGGCCCGGCGCACCTGTGCGCCGGGCCGTTCCGCTTCCCAGTGCAGCTGGCGCACGACCAGCTCGCTGGTCTTGCGGTCGCGTTCCGAGTCGAGCCGGGCCACCAGCTCGTTGCCGTACAGGACCGGCAGCACGAAATGCCCGAACTGGCGCTCCGCCTTGGGCACGTACATCTCGAGCTTGTACTCGAAGTCGAACAGCTGCGCGGCCCGTTCGCGGTCGTAGACGAGCGGGTCGAACGGAGACACGAGCGTCGTCCTCGAGTCGGCACGCGATTCCGCTCTGGCCAGCGCGTCGGGAGTAGCCCAGGTCGGGCGGGGCGGCCCGCTGCGTGGCAGATCGACCGCGATAAGTCGGCCCTCTTCGACGAAGCGCTCGATCGTGCGTGGCAGGACGTCCTTGGGCGCCCAGTAGGTGCGCGTCTTGATCTCGCGCAGGTCGGCCACGCCGAAGCGGCGCATGGCCTCGTCCAGCCGGCGCTCGGCGTAGGCCTCGTCATCGAGTGTGCCGGCCGGCGCATCGGGCGGGATCACCCGTTCGGCCAGATCCCACACGCGCTCCCGGCCCTGGCGGCCGGCGACCAGCACCTCGAGCGCCTTGGCCATGAACTCGAGCATGCGCGTGGTGTTCTTGCCATGCGTCCAGCCGCTCGACCGCCAGCCCTCGACCAGCTTCGAGTCGTCGATGTCGCGCGACTGGAGCGGGCCGCGGTCGCGCAGCTGGTCGAGGATCGAATCGTGAAAGGCGCGATTGGTCTCGATCCAGCCCTTGACGCCGTCCCAGCGATCGATCCACGGCCCCGCCTCGTAGCGCAGCTCGGGCAGGCGTTCGATCGGCACCAGAAAGGCGTTGTGCTCGAGCAGCCGTCGCTCACGCCACAGCACGCGGTCGATCTCTTCCCGATCGTAGACGCCGAGCCGGCTCCACAGCACCAGGTAATGCGTCCGCTCCACGGTGCGCGTCGGATCGAGCTGCAGGCTGCCGAAGTGGCGGACGACGCGCAGGATGCCATCGCCATCAGCCGATAGCGTGTTGTTCGCGCTCAGCAGCGACGCTTCGACGGCAATCAGGCATGCTGCCGCTGCGTCGAGCCGGACAGGGCTCACTCAGGCAGGGTGTGCTCTTCGAGCGGCACGTCCCAGTGCGCGTCGAGCAACTCGAAGCGGCGCTGCTCCTCCTGGCGATAGGTTTCCCGGTCGGGGAAGAGTTTGTGCGCGACCTCTTCGGGCGTGTGGCCCTCCATCGCCGCCCAGTCGCGATAGGTGATGCGCACCATGACGTCCCAGTCCGCGCGGCCGTCGCCGTGGAAGCGTGGCGTGAACAAGCGCACATCGAGGATGTTGCCGGTGCGTTTCGACTCGCGCAGCAGTGGCCAATGGTTGCGCCGGAAGAGGTCGAGCCACTCGTCGTGGAAGCCCCAGCGCACCCGGTAGAAGTACTCGGCGGTAACCGGTCCCGCCATCCCTAAGCTGCCTTTACCACTTCCACATCGTAGTCGTCGAACACCGAATCGACTGTCACGATCGGCAGGTGCTCGACCTGGGCCTGCGCAATGAGCAGCCGGTCGAATGGATCGCCATGGTGGCGGGGGAGAGTCGCAACCTGGAGGGCGTGCACGTGCTCAACCGCAAGTCCTGCCACGCCGGACGTCCGCATCATGCGCGGCACGTAGGCCGCCGGCGGCTCGGGCAGTGGCATGCGGCCGAGTGCCCACTTGATGGCGATCTCCCAGGACACCGCGGCCGAGAGATACAGCTGTGTCTGCCGGCCGCTGAACTCACTCACCAGGTCGGGACGGATGTGGCCGGGCGCCTCCAGTAGCCACAGCCATACGTGCGTGTCGAGGAGATACCTCACCCGTAGAACTCGTCCAGCAGCTCCTGTGGCAATGGCTCATCGAAATCGTCCGGTACATGGAGGATGCCCGCCTCGGAGCCGAAGATCCGTTGGCCGGGCTCAACTGGGACGAGTCTTGCGGCGGGGCGTCCGCCGCTGGTGATGACTATTTCCTCGCCGGTAGCCACGCGGCGCAGCAGCCTCGAGAGATGAGTCTTTGCTTCATGCACGCCCACTTCAGACATCGGCCAATTGTGCCTGCGATTGGTGGACTTAGTCAACGACTTAGTCTTTTCGGTCCCTCCTGCGGACTTGCCTGGGACGGTTCAGACGACCGGCGGCGCCTGCCCGAACTCCGCTGTCGCCGCCTCCCCGGGCCAGGAGGTATCGGATGAGCGTGGATCGACAGCCAGACGTCTCTCGCCCAGTCGAAGTCGTCCGAAGTGATTGTCACGATGAGAACGCGTCCGTCGATCGCGAGCAGACCACAGAGTGCCGACGAGGCCCGGGCAGGCTGCTCAATGGGTCCGTAACGCGCGTGTCCGTTCAATCCAGCTGGCAGCTCCTCCACCGGAATGCCATCCTTGCCGAGCATCGCGTCCGGCTTCATCGCCTCGAGTATCTCCGTCGCACTGACCGGGCGACCGCTCTTGTCGATCGTCATGCTCGTGAGGGAGATGGATCGCTGGTCGTCCCAGGCGTGCCAGTAGCTGTCCTCCTTGATGAACCGTTCATCGAATGTCCCGGGAATGCCTATTGACCACGTCTGGAACACGCGCCGCATGAATAGCCAGCGCGACTCGGGGGTGACGTGGCGAGCGAGTGCTTCCATGCCGCCGAAGACTAGGAGCAGGCGCTTACCGCCGGCTTACCTGCCGCTTATCGCTGGATTTGATCCGGGTCCAGCCACTTGCGCGAGCAGAGAGGAACAAGACGGCTATGGACCACCCTTGGAGGGCGTAGTCGATGTATGCGGAGTGTTGTCTTCGCTCGCCTCGCGTCAAGGGCCATTCAGCGGCGGTTCTGCCGCCGGCCCCAAGCAGGCCAAGGCGCCGATGTTCCATCAAATCCCGCTATCTGTGGCAGTGTTGCGGCCGAACCGGCCAGTCTTCTGTCAGATGCCGCCCAATTGCGGAACCTGGGGCCAAATGGCGTCACGGCCCCCGCGATTTGCCGGATATGACGGCAAGCATCGGCCGGACAGGGCGCGGGTCAGTCGCCCTCGTAGCGTTTGAAGATGACCGCCCCGTTGTGGCCGCCCAGGCCGATGTTGTCGCTCATCGCGTAGCGAATGGGCATCGCCCGCGCCGCCGTGCCGGAAACGATGTTCAGGTTGATCTCGGGATCCGCATCGCGAAAGTTGATGGTCGGCGGCGCGCACTGGTTGAACACGGACAGGACCGTGAACACTCCCTCGACCGCGCCGGCGGCGCCCATCAGGTGGCCGGTCATCGATTTGGTCGCGCTGATGGCCACGTCCGGCGTGTGGTCGCCGAATACCGCCCAGATGGCCTGCGCCTCGCGCAGGTCGCCGAGTGGCGTCGACGTACCGTGCGGGTTGATCAGGTCGATCTCGTCGGCCGGCACGTTATGGCGCTCGAGCGCCTGGATCATGGCCCGCCGCGCGCCGTCGCCCTTTTCGACCGGCTGGATAAGATCCCAGGCGTCCGCCGCGGAACCGTAGCCGACCACCTCCGCGTATACGCGAGCGCCGCGCGCCCTGGCGAACTCGAGGTCCTCGAGCATCAGCGCGCCGGCGCCCTCACCGAGCACGAAGCCGTTGCGCGTCAGATCGAACGGCCGCGAGACCGTCTGCAGGTCCTCGCCCGGCCGCGGCAGGCCCATGCCGCGCATGTTCGAGAAGCCGATGTGCACCAGCTCGTGGAGCGGGTTCTCGGTCGAGCCGGTCAGCGCCGCGACGTAGTCACCGCGGCGGATGCCCTCGGCCGCCTCGCCGATGTTGTGCGTGCCGGTGGAGCAGGCGGTCACCACGCACATGTTCGAGCCACGGATGCCCGTCTCGATGGCGATCTGGCCCGACGCGGTGTCGGGCAGCATGTTGGCGATGAAGAACGGCGACACGGTTCGTGCGCCGCTGTTCTCCCACTTCTGGACGTTGTCCATCATCAGCAACGGGCCGCCGCCGCCCGAGCCGAAGATGACGCCGATGTCGTCGCGGTTCGCGTCGTCCACGACCAGCCCGGAATCGGCCAGCGCCTGCTTGGCCGCGGCCACGCCCATGACCACGTTCTTGTCGGTGCGCCGGATGGCCTTGAAGTCCATCCACCGCGTGCCATCGAAGTCGTTGATCTCACCCGACACCTGTGCCTCGTACGGGGAGGGATCCCAGCGCGTGATGCGCTTGAGGCCCGAGCGGCCGTGCTGGAGGTTGTCCCACACGGTGTCGATGTCCTGGCCGATGGGGCTGATGATGCCGAGCCCGGTGACGGCGACTCGGCGCGAGAAATCGGGACGACGCATGGCTAGCTGGCTGCTCCTGTGGCGCTGGCGGTGGATTGATCTTCTGAAGTGGGTGAGAGGAAGTCGGGCAGCGCGAGGCCGCCAGCCGCGGCGGACTCGTCGAGAGCAGCCGCCTGGGTATCCGAAGCGATGCGCCTGATAAGCCCGGTCAGCACCTTGCCCGGCCCGACCTCGGCGAAGGCGTCAACTCCGGCGCCGGTCATGTGTTCAACCGCCGCGACCCAGTCCACACCGCGGGTCAGGTGCTCGACTAGCTCGGCGCGGCACTCCTCCGCGCTCGTCAGCAGGCGTGCGTCGGCGTTCGCCAGCAGCGGCGTCGCCGGATCGGCGAAGCTGACGTCGGCGAGCACCTTGCGCATGGCGTCGGCAGCGCGCGCCATCAGCGGCGAGTGGGCGGCCACGCTGACCGGCAGCACGATGGCACGCCGGGCGCCCAGCTCGCGCGCCGCGGCGACCGCCGCATCGACGGCTACGCGCGTGCCACTGACCACGATCTGGCCGGGCGAGTTGCGATTGGCCAGGGTGAATTCACCGGCAGCCTGACCAGCGGCCAGCAGGTCGGGGATGCGCGCCTCGTCGAGGCCGATGACCGCGGCCATCGCACCCTCCCTGGCCGATGCCTGCATCTGCCGGCCGCGCTCGCGAACCAGGCGCAGCCCATCCTCGAGGCTGATGACGCCCGCAGCGACCATCGCGCTGTACTGGCCCATCGAATGACCGGCCATGAATGCCGGCCGTGGCGCTCCGCCGAGTCGCTCCTCGAGTGCCCGAAGCATGGCAATCGACACCGCGAGGATGGCCGGCTGGGCATTGACGGTCTGGTCGAGCTCGTCGGCCGGGCCGTTGAAGCACAGCTCTGACAGTGGCTCGCCGAGCGCCTCGTCGGCCGCGCGGAATACCTCGCCGGCGGGCTCCGACGCGTAGGCGAGCGACTGGCCCATGCCTGCGTACTGGGAGCCCTGGCCGGGGAAGACGAGCGCGAACTGGTGCACGACTTCGCACGGTAGCAGCGTGCCGACGGCCAGCCGACCAATTACGTGCACTTCTGCACGCATGCCCGGGGCAGCCTACGATGGGGCACGTGACCGCGCCCGACCACCAGCCGGTGGAAGACCTCAGTCCGGCTGTCGTCGCAGCCCGCGACGAGATCCAGAATCCGCGCCAGCTTTCGGATCGGATTGCGATGGGCCGCGCGTTGTGGCGTGACCTCGTCGTGGGTTTCGCGGCGCAGCTGCAGCAGCTCGGCCTGGGTTTCGCCCAGCTTGCCGCGCTCTACGCGATGGACGGCACTGAGACGATGACCATCGCCGACCTGGCCGAGCGGATCGGGCGCTCGCCGTCGGCCACCAGCCGGCTGATCACGACGCTCGAGCGACGCGGGCTGGCGCAGCGTCAGGAGGAGGTCGCCGACCGGCGCCAGCGGACGCTCGAGGTAACCCCGGCGGGCAAGGCCCTGCTGGCCGAGGTCGACGGTCAACGTGCCGAGCAGTTCCTGGCGGTGGTCCGCCCGCTGCCACCCAGCGAGCGCGCCCTGATCGCGATGGGCGTGGCCGCCCTGTCGAGCCACGCCATTACCCGTCGCGGCCGGTTGATCAAGGCGCGCCAGCTGTAGTTCAACTGGCGGTCAGTGGACGCAACCGCCGGGGTCGACGGCGGTGGTGCTGGCGAGCGAAGCGGCGATGTCGGTCGCGACCGCGGTCGGCGCGAGGGCATAGCCGATATCGGGATGGTCGCGGGATTGCGAGAACGTGACGCCGCCCACGGTGCCGTCGGCCAGAACCAGCGGGCCCCCGCTATCGCCCGGCGCAACGCTGGAGCGCAACTCGATGATCTCCCGTGCGGTGATCGCGTTGCCGTATATGTCGCGCGTCAGGGCCTCGAGCGTGCGGCTGACCTGGGCGTCGATGATGCGCTCGGGGCCGCCACCGGTGAAGCCCAGCGCCGCGGCCGCGTCGCCCCGTTGCGGATCGGCCGCCGAGAAGGTCAGTGGCGGTACGTCGAGACGACGCACGTCAATTACGGCGATATCGAGCTGCGGGTCGAAGAAGACGACCTTGCCCGCGTAGCGGTTCAGTGAGCCGTCAAATGACACCCATACCTGGGTCGCGCCGGCGACCACGTGGGCGTTGGTGGCGAAGTGGCCCGCCGACACGGCAAACCCGGTGCCGCTGATCAGCTCGCTGCAGGCGACCGTTTCGACCCGGACCGTGCTCGGTTGGGCGGCACGCGCGGCAGCCTCGGCCTGTGCCAGGCCGGGCGCGTTGAGTGGCGGCGCCGGCGGCGGCGAGGCGGCGACGAATATGTCCGGCAGGCCGGCCACCTCCAGGACGCGACCGAGCTCACCGGCGAACACCAGCGGCGAGGGCAGGCGGGTCTGGAGGGTGCGGATGATGAGCGACTGCCGTGCCTCGGTGGCCAGCGTGGCGATCGGCAGCAGGCCGACCAGCGCACCGATCAGCCAGACCACGAACACGCCGCGGACGAAGCCGAAGACGGCCCCGGCACCCTGGTCCAGGCCACCCAGGACGCCGCGGCCGAGCCGGCGGCGGATGAGCGCCCCGACCGCGCCACCGGCCACCTGGGCGAGCACGATGATGCCGGCCATGACCGTCACCAGCAGTACTCCGGGCAGCCAGCCGGACAGCCCGGCGGTCAGCTGCGTCGCCAGCGGCGCCAGCGCGATCATCGCCACCACGCCGAGCAAAAAGCCGACCAGCGCCAGCGCCTGGACGATGAAGCCGGATCGCCAGCCGAATACCACCGCGACGACGATGATCGTCAGCGCGATCAGGTCCACGGCGTTGAACGGCAGGTTCACCCGTGCCACCCGGCGACCGCCTCGACCGCTATCGCCAGCAGCGGCCGCTCCTCGAGGCGCTGGGCGGCGTACTGCGGGTAGCGCTCGCGCAGCAGGGCCAGGGCGTGCGCGTGGCCTGCCGCCCCGGGCTCGAGCAACTGCGCCCGACCATCCAGGCGCAGCCAGGCCAGGTGTGCCCAGTCCTCCGCCCAGCGATCGACGAGCAGCGAAACCCGCGGGCGGGCCATGATGTCACGCACGCGGGCCAGACGGTGCGGGTCGCTCACCACCTTGGGCTTCTCGTCAATGGGCGAGTAGATCAGCAGTGTGTCCGCGTCGTGCGCGACGGCATAGGCGATCGGCACGAGACGTGGCCGTCCGTCGGGACGGATCGTTGCCAGGACCGCGCGCCGCGTGGAACGCAGCAGCTCGGCCTGCCAATCGGTGAGCTGCGCCACGCATCAGTGCTCGGTGATCGTGACGCTCGTGATGCTCGTCGGCTGGTGAGGCCGGTCGTTGGCACCGGTGGGCGCCGTGGCAATTGCGTCGAGCACTTCGGTGCCCGCCGTGAGCCGGCCGAAGATCGTGTAGTTGGGCGGCAGTCCGTAGTCGGCATGCATGATGAAGAACTGGCTGCCGTTCGTGTTGGGTCCGGCGTTGGCCATGGCCAGGATGCCACGTGAGTAGCTGCGCTGGACGGGCTCGTCGTCGAAGCGGTACCCGGGGCCGCCCCGGCCGGTGCCGGTGGGATCGCCGCCCTGGATCATGAAACCGGGGATGACGCGGTGGAAGATGACGCCGTCGTAGAAACCGTCGCGCGCCAGGAAGACGAAGTTGTTGACGGTCTTGGGCGCGTCGCCGGGCAGCAATTCGGCGGTCATCTGACCCGCGCTGGTGTTGATCGTCGCCTCATAGCTGCGGGCGGGATCGATGGACATCGGCGGGGGCGCGGGGTAGGACTTCATCTTCAGCTCCTGCGGCGGACGGTTTTCGGGAGCCTAGCGCAGCAAGATGAGAACCGACTCAGAAGCCGCGGCTCTCACGCGTCGGGCAGCTCGAACCAGCCCTCGGCGATACCGACGACGCGCCCGCTGACGCGCGCCGCCACAGGCCTGCCCGCGGCGTCGAAATCGGCCTCTGCCACAAGCCGCGACGGGCGGCCCATCTCCACGCCCTGCTCAATCACCGTGCGCTCGGTTGCGTCGCGACGGCGCGCCAGAAGGCCCAGCTGGACGGAGATGGGCGCGGCGGCCGAGCCGGTGGCAGGGTCCTCGACGATGCCTGTTCGCGGATCGCACAGGACGCGTGCGTGGGCATCCGCGTCGTGCACCGCGGCCACGTGTCCCGGCGCGACGAGGGCGACGGTGTCGACACCGTACTGGCGCACGAGGTCGGCCAGGGTCAGCGCCACGCGCGCGTCGAGCGTAGCCAGCGTGGCGAGCCGCGAGATGGGCGCGACCAGCGTGGGCAGGCCGCACGAGACCACGGCCGGCAGCGCCGGGTCCGCCGCGGCCGGCCAGCCAAGGGCGCTCGGCGCGAGCTCGAGCACGGCGGCCAGCTCGTCCGCCTCATCGGGCGTCAGTTCTCGGAGTATCCGCGGCGGCGGTGTGGTCAGCGTGATCTCGTCGACGGTGCCTCCGGACAGGGAGAGTGCCAGTGGCAGGACGCCGACGCCGACCTCCTGGCGCACCGTCACGGTGCCGCCGGCCAGTTCGAAGCGGCCGAGTTCGGCCAGCACCCAGGCCGTGCCCAGCGACGGGTGCCCGGCAAAGGGCAGCTCCTCGCCAGGCGTGAAGATGCGTACGCGATAGTCGGCGCCGGCCTGTCTACCCGCCTCGCTCGGGTCCAGCACGAAGGTCGTCTCGGACAGATTCGTCTCGCGCGCGAGAGCCTGCATCTCCGCGTCGCTCAATCCGGCCGCGTCGGGAAACACGGCGAGCGGGTTGCCGGCCAGTGCGCGGTCGGTGAAGACGTCGACCTGTCGGAAGCGGTAGCGGCGTGCCATGTTGCCCGAAGGCTAGCGCCATCGTTCGGACACGGGGCGCCGACCGGCCGGACGTACAATCACGGTCGGTATGGCCGTCGCTATCAAGCCGCATCCCATCTACGTTGCCGGCCAGTGGGTCGAGTCCCCCGAGGTGCTGAACATTGGCAACCCGGCCGGCGGCGAACCCGCAGGGGCTACCTACAACGCCACGGCCGAGCAGTACGAGGAGGCCGTCGCGGCCGCGGTCAGTGCCTTCGAGGAGACGCGCCGGCTGCCGGCGTACGAGCGTGCTGCGGCGTTGCGCCATATCAGCGCCGGCATCGCGCAACGGCGTGAAGAGCTGGGCCGGCTGATAACGCTCGAGTCCGGCAAGCCCATCCGCGAGGCACTGGTGGAGGTCGATCGCGCCGTGCTGACATTCCGCTTGGGCGCGGAAGAGGCCGAGCGCATCCACGGTGAGCTAATCCCGCTCGACCTGATGGCCTCGTCCCGGGGACGGGTCGCAGTCACCCGGCGCTTTCCGCTCGGCCCGGTAGCGGCCATCAGCCCGTTCAACTTCCCGCTAAACCTGGCCGCGCACAAGGTCGCACCGGCGATCGCGGCAGGCGACCCGGTCGTCCTCAAGCCGCCCTCCAAGGATCCCCTCACGATGCTCACGGTGGCTGAGATCATCGATGGCGCCGGCCTGCCCAAGGGAGCCGTCAGCATCCTGCCCATGAGCCGTGCGCTCGGTGATCGCATGGTCGCCGACGAGCGCTTCAAGCTGCTTACCTTCACTGGCTCGCCGGCGGTTGGCTGGCGGATGAAGGAGCGTGCCGGCAAGAAACGCGTGGTCCTGGAGCTCGGTGGCAATGCTGGCGTGATCGTCGACCAGTCGGCGGACCTTGAATGGGCGGTGAAGCGGACACTGGCCGGCGGCTTCGCCTACGCCGGCCAAGTATGCGTGAGCGTGCAGCGCGTATTCGTCCAGCGCGGCATCTACGAGGTGTTCCTCGACCGCTTCATCGCGGGCGCCCGTGACCTGCGGGTGGGCGATCCGCTCGATCCGGCCACCCAACTCGGACCAATGGTCGATGAGCAGTCCGCCATGCGCACCGAGAGCTGGGTCAGGGAGGCCGAGCAGCTGGGGGGCAAGGTTCTGTTGGGCGGCCGCGCTCAGGGCAGTTTGTTTCCGCCCACGGTCCTGGTCGACACGCCGATGACGGCACAAGTGTGCTCCAACGAAGCCTTTGCGCCGCTCGTAGTCGTCTTCCCGTTCGACGATTTTAGTGACGCGCTGGCGATGGTCAACGACAGCTTCTACGGCCTACAGGCAGGCGTCTTCACCAACGACCTCATCCACAGCTGGCAGGCGTTCAACGAGCTCCAGGTCGGTGGAGTGATCATCAACGACGTGCCCATCTACCGCATCGATCACATGCCCTTCGGCGGAGCCAAGGACTCGGGCCTCGGCCGTGAAGGGCTGCGCTGGTCGGTCGAGGACATGACCGAGCTGCGCCTGATGGTCGTCGCCCAGCCGGCCTGACTCCGCCTGCGCTCTCCACGCGGCTAGACTCAGGCGCGATGCCGCGACCCTTCAAGATCGGAGTCCAGCTCCCGGAAGTCGAACGCGCCGTGCGCTGGCCCGAACAGCTCGCCATCGGCCAGATGGCCGAGCAGGTGGGCTTCGACTCGATCTGGCTGGGCGATCACCTGCTCTACCGTCGGGCGGACGGCGTCGTTGGCCCGTGGGAGGCGTGGACCTCACTGGCGGCGCTGGCGCAGGCGACCAGCCGCGTCGAGATCGGGCCGCTGGTGGCTTGTACAGCGTTCCATGACCCGCCGATGCTGGCCAAGATGGCCGCGACCGTCGACGAGATCAGCGGCGGCCGCCTGATCCTGGGCCTGGGCGCGGGCTGGAACGAGCCGGAGTTCACTGCCTACGGCATTCCCTTCAGCGATCGCGCGAGCCGGTTCGAAGAGGCCTTCACGATCATTCGCCGCCTGCTGCGCGACGGCCACGCCGACTTCGATGGGCGTTTCTACCAGGTGCGCGACTGCGAGCTGGTGCCGCGCGGCCCGCGCCCCGACGGGCCGCCACTGATGCTCGGCTCAATCGGCCCGCGGCTGCTGAAGTTCACGGCGCCGGTCATCGACTCCTGGAACGCCTGGTACGCGTGGTTCGGCAACTCCCCGGCCGGCCTCGCGCCACTTCTGGAAAAGGTTGACACGGCATGCCGTGCGGCCGGCCGCGACCCGGCGGAGGTCGAACGGACGGTCACCTTGCTGGTGCACATGCCCGGCGGGCGGGGCCGCCTGTCGGGTGAGGGGCAACAGGCGGACGATCGTGCCCTGCGTGGAGCACCGGACGAGATCGCGGCCGCCATCGCTGCATACGCGCCGCTGGGCATCGGCCACGTCCAGCTCGTGCTCGACCCCATCACCGTCGAATCGGTCGCCGCCTGTGCGCCGATCCTCGAGGCCCTGGACAGGACGGCTGACCGCAGCTGATGGCGCCCGAGGCCGTCGCGGCGGCACTGCCCTACGTCAATTGGATGGTCCTCGTCGCGGTCGCGGTGGGCAGCTTCGCGCTCATCGCCCTGATCCACGAAAGGACCGATGCCACCCGTGGCTACATCGCGTTCAGCGCCTTCATCGCCGGGGTGATCGGTCTGCTCGCCTTCGCCTCCGGCGGCGCCCTGCCCGTACCGTCGGGCCTGGCCATCCATGCGGCGTCGGCAGATGTTGACCTTGGTCGCCGGCTGTCGCTGGCCGCCTTCAGCGCGCTGGCGATCCTGTACGCCATCTTCCTGCGCTTTCGTCGGACACATCTGCTCGCGGCGGTGCTTGCCCTGGTCAGCGGCGCCGCAGCCCTGCTCTTTGCCGCCGTTGGCTGGGCGCCCACGCCGACCGACGCGGTGCCACTGGGCGTTCAGCTGTTCATACTCTCGGCCGTCAGCGGCGGCGCGCTGGCCGCGCTGACACTGGGCCACTGGTACCTCGTGACGCCCAAGCTGTCGACCACGCCGCTGGTGCTCGAAACACGTCTGCTGCTTGCCGCCGCGATTCTTCAGACGCTGTTGTTCGTGACCTGGACGACGCTCGGCGGTGGCGTTGACCAGGCTGCCTTCGCGGCACTGACCGGTTCGTCGGCGCCGCTCGTCTGGATGCGCCTGATCGTGACCCTGATCTTCCCGCTGATACTCATCTACATGGCCCTGCGCACGGCCCAGACGCGGTCGATGGAATCGGCCACGGGATTGCTGTACATCAACCTGGCCGCGGTCGCGGCGGGCACCATCGGCGCGGCCGCGCTGTACGTCACCGGCGGGCTGCTGGTATGAACGTCACCGTGCGCCTGTTCGCGATCCTGCGCCAGCAGGCCGGCTGGCAGGTCCGCCAGCTCGATCTGCCGGGCGCAGCCACGGTCGAGGACGCCTGGCAGGCGCTCGTCGCGCAGCAGCCCGCCCTGGCGCCGACGCGCTCGATCGTTCGCTTCGCCGTCAACCGGCACTACGCGGCCGCAGACCAGGCGCTGGCCGACGGCGACGAGCTGGCGCTCATTCCACCGGTTTCGGGTGGTGCCGACCACCAGCCGCGGCTGTGGCTCACAGCCGATCCGATCTCCGACGACCTGCTCGGCGAGCTGCGGCGGACGTTGCCCACGGCACGCGACGGGGCATTCGTGATCTTCGTCGGCCAGACGCGCGAGACTCCCGGCACGCCGGCGCCCGGCGAGGAAGCCGAGGCCGCGCGGCATGCGGGCAAGCCCGTTGAGGAACTCGACTACGAGGCATACGAGGAGATGGCGCTCGACGTCCTGCGCCGGATCGCGGGCGAGATCGAGCAGCACTTCGGTGTCGAGCGGCTGGCCATCGTGCATCGCACCGGCAGCGTGCCGCTCGGCGAACCGAGCGTGGTGGTGGCGGCCGCCGCGCCCCACCGATCGGCCGCGTTCGAGGCCGCGCGCTACGCGATCGACGAGCTCAAGACGCGGGCACCCATCTGGAAGTCGGAGCAATACCGCGACGGGTCGGTCTGGGTCGGGTCGCCGGCGCGGGGAGGTGAGTGATGGTTCGGGTCTACCTGTCGGTCGACATGGAGGGCATGGCCGGCGTGAGCCACGCGGCACCCACGCGGCGCGGCGACGACCTCTACGCCCAGACAGTCGAGCTGATGACCGGCGAGACGAACGCCGCGATCGAGGGCGCCTTCGCCGGTGGCGCGACGGAGGTCACGGTCAACGACAGCCACGGCCAGATGTTCAACCTGCCGCCCGAGAAGCTCGACCCGCGGGCGCGCCTGGTCGAGGGCAAGAAGCCGCTGTCGATGGTCGAGGCTGCCCGCGAGTCGAAGTTCGACGTGGCGCTGTTCGTCGGCTATCACGCGCGGGCCGGCCACCCCACCGGCGTCATCGCGCATACCTACAACCCGCGCATCACGCTGGTCACGTTGAACGGCCGGCCCGCGACCGAGGCGGCCGTGAATGCGCTCTACCTGGGCTCGTTCGGCATACCCGTCGGCCTGGTCACCGGGGATGACGCCCTGGCCGCCGAGGTGGCCGAGTGGCTGCCCGCCGCCGAGCGCGTGGTGGTCAAGCGCGCGCTGGCCTTCCAGTCGGCCGATTCGATCCTCCCGGCACGGGCGCGCGACCTGATCCGCGATGCGGCGCAGCGTGTCCTGGTCCGCGTCGCCGCCGGCGAGAAGCTGCCGGTGTTCACGATGCCCATGCCCGTCGAGCTGCGGCTGGAGGTCGCCACACCTGGCCAGGCGGCGATGACGGCGGTCATCCCCGGTTTCGAGCGCGACGGCGACCGCGAGATTGTCTTCTCCGCGCGTGATCCGGTCGAGATGTTCCGTGCCCTGATCAGCGCCGCGCGGATGGTGATACCCGCCGACGACTGACGTTCGGCTGACCGGATTTGCTAGGCTCCGCGCGATGGCCGAGATGCGCAATGTGACGCCCGGCGCCGAGGAGCCGCGCTCGACCGGCTGGACGGGGGGAATGTGGGTCTACCACGGACGTAACTTCCCGTGGCTGGGCGTGCTGTTGGTGCTCATCGGTGTGGCACTGTTGGTCCAGGTCGCCGTCCCGGATGTCAGCGCCGGCACGGTGCTGCTGCTCGTGCTGGGCCTGTCGCTCGTCGGTGCGTGGCTGCTCGGCAATTCGTGGCCGGCCGCGGTCGCTGGACTGCTCCTGACCGGCCTGGCTGTCGGCAACCTGGCCGGCGAGCTCGGGATCTACGTCGGACCCGGGCGCACGTCGCTGAGCATCGCCGCGGCATTCCTCATCATCTGGGTGATCAAGCTGCTGCGCCACGACCGGGATGCTTGGCCGCTGTGGGGCGTGGCCATTTTCGGGCTGATCGGACTGGTGCAGGCCGGCGGTCAGCTGACGAGCATCCCCGAGTACAGCTGGTTCTGGCCGGCGGCCATCATCGTTCTTGGAGTGCTGCTGATCATCAGCGCGCGGCGCAGTTCCGCCTGAGGACCGCGTGGCTGGCGAATCCGCACGTCTGCCAGGGCGTCACCCCGAAGGCAAAGTGGAAAGCAGGTAGCTGCTCGCCCGGGTGATCGTCGGCGTATGAAGTGCCAGCCCGGTGCGCCGGCCGCGGGCAAGTGGATGACCGCGTCGCCCGGCTGTTGAAGCGACACGGGTAGCCCAGGTGGCCGTTGCTGCTCGACAGGGCGAACGCCGACGGGGTTATGGTCAACGCTGTCTCCGCCGGTCTCCGCCGGTCTCCGCCGGTCTCGGGCGGCAGGGTGGGACGCAGGTCGCACTGACCTCGGCCGGCCAGCGGCTCCGAGTGGCGGGCAACGCTACTTCGTGTAGACGCCGGCCGGGTCGAGTTCCTCGCGGATCAGGCGCAACTCCGCCGTTGTCGGTGGCGGTGTGACCGCGAGCGACGGCGCAACGCGCGGCTGCCAGCCCATCGCCGCTCGGACCTGTTCGATTGTCACTCCACCGTGCAGCGCGTCGAGCACGAGCTCGCCGTCGACGCGATGGAAGATGCCCATGTCGGTGACCACGACGTGGACCCGGTCACCGACCGAAGTGCGGAAGTCGAGCCGCTCGACGAACGAGCGCCTTGAGAGGCGCATGATCACGAAGATCGACTTCGCGTTCTGGGCGATCTCGCAGGCGCCACCCGAACCGGGCAGCCTGATCTTCGGCGTCTCATACGGCCCGATCACCGTGGTGTTGATGTTCCCCTGCCGATCGATCTGCGCTGCGCCCAGGAAACCGACGTCGATCAGCCCGCCCTGCAGGTAGTAGCCGAAGAGTTCGAGCATGCTCGTTACCGAGGTGGCGCCGGTGACGATGGTCGGGTCGCCGATCGACAGCGGGAGCCGTGCCGGACGGGCGCCGAACACGCCCGCTTCGTAGACCAGTTCGAGCTCGGGCGCCACCGTGCGCTTGGCGAGGTTCACGGCGATGTTGGGCAGGCCGACGCCGACAAAGCACACGTGCTGGCCGGCCAGCTCACGCGCCGCGGCGACGATCATCATCTCTGCCGCGCTGAAAGCGGGCGGGCCCTGGCTCACCGGTACTCCCCGTAATCGACCGACCCGGACGGCGCGGGTGTGGGTCGCAGCGCGAGCAGCCGGTCGCGGCCCAGTTTCTCGACGTACTCCGGCCGGCCGGTCACGCCGTACACAAATTCGTCCAACCACGTCCGCAGTGAGTCCTCGTCGCGTGAGACGCGGTCCCACTCAAGGTAGAAGGCGTTGTCGCGGTCGTAAAAGCCCTGCGCGTACGAGGGATGCGCCCCGAAGGGCTCGACCACGACCGCGTCGACGACCAGGCCGGGCAGGATGGTGCGGTTGGGGTCGGCGCGGATGACCTCCTCGTCGACCAGCTCTTCGACCACCACGATGACCCGTGAAGCTGCGAAAGCGGCCTCCTTCTGGCAGCCGAGCAACCCCCACACCTGCGTGTCGCCGGCAGCGTCGGCACGCTGTGCGTGGACGATCGTTACATCGGGGCGCAGGGGCGGCACGGCGTAGATGTACTCATCGCCGTACGGCGAATCGATCGGGCGGATGAGCGGATTGGCGGACGGCAGGTCGGTTGCCGCGTACGAGCGCAGCGGGAAGAACGGCAGGTTCATCGCCCCGGCGGTATAGCGACAGACCATGCCGAAGTGGCTGTATTCCTCGAGCTCGAGCCGCGGTTCCGACCCCTCGCTCCAGCGCCGGATGGCATGCAGCGATCCCACCCCTGGATTGCCCAGCCAGCTGAAAACCAGCTTGCGTGCAACCCCCGCGGCGACCATCTGGTCGTAGACCAGGTCCGGGGTAAGCCGGCAGAGGGTCAGATCGCGCCGCCGCTGACGAATGATTTCATGCCCCGCGGCGAAACCGATCAGGTGCGTGAAGCCCTCGATCGCGACGCTGTCGCCGTCGTGCACCAGCTCGGCGATCGCATCGTGCATCGAGGCGATCTTGTTCGCGGTCACCGCGTCATGATCGCGCACGCAGCCGCGGCCCGCGTCTCACCCAGGGCACCGCCCACGGGTGAGGACATGGCGAGGCATAGCCGGCCGCCTCAAATGGGGATGGCTGTCGGTCGCTCCGCCGCGATCCAACCTTCGTTGATCGCCAGCATTAGTAGCTGGCTACGACTCGAGACGGCGTAGCGCGAGAACAGCCGGCGCAGATGACTCTCGACCGTGCGCGGAGAGATCTCGAGGTCGTGGGCGATGGCTACGTTGGTGAGCCCGCGAGCCAACTCACCGAGCAGCTGGAACTCCCGCTGACTGGGCAAAGGTAGCTGGGCTGGCCGCGAGGGCCTGATGCGCTCGTCGAACACGCTGCCACCCTGAGCGATTACGGCCACTGCTGCAGCGAGTGTTTGCAGCGGCGTGTCCTTGAGGAGGAAGCCGGCCGCTCCACGGCGGCGGACCGCGGCCAGCAGAGCACCTCGGTCGTAACGGGACAGGAACAGGACGCGCGTGCGCTGCGCCCGTACAGCATCCAGGTCCATGACCGCGAGCCGCTCGTGGGCGTTGTTGCCACCGATATCGACGATCAGCACGTCAGGTCGATCGGTGTCCAGCAGCGCGCGCAGCGCCGGAAACGAGTCGACCCACACGGCGTTATCGACCCCGTCAACGGTGCGCAACGCTATAGCCAGGCTCTCGGCGACAGACTGATTGTCCAGGATCGCAACGTTGGGCAACGTCTGGCTCCCGGGTAACGTGGGACAAGGATGAGTTGCCAGCCCAACCAGCATAGTTTGATGGCCAGGCGCGTGGGGTTACGCGAAAGTACGTAACAGCCGAAGCCGCCGTGGCCCTTTCTGGCGGCGCGCAATCGGATCTATTGGACTGAGATCGCCCCCGAGAGGGTCCAGTTACCCCTTACGAAGTTGACGTCACGCGCACGCACACGGAACTCGATCGTCTTGCCCACTCTTACGCGCTTCGCCGCATGTGTGCGGGTGGTGGCCCTGCGCAGCGTGCGCCAGCGGTGACCGTTGATTCGGAATTGGACGCGGTAATCCCTGATGGTGGCGCTGCCGGGTGTCCCGGCCCAAGTCACCTTGACCTTGCGATACGCTCTGCTGTAGGGCAGCACCTGGGTGCTCGTGATGCTGACGGTCGGCGGCACGGCAGTCGAACCGGTCGGTTCCTTCACGAATTCGACCGTCCAGATCCACATACCGTTCTGGCTGTCCTGCGCGACGCCGACGCCGGCGTAGTTGAACGCCTTGTCGGTGAGGATGCTCCAGTGCGCGCTGGAGTGGCGCCACTGGCGCATCGCTTCGTCGGCCGAATCGCCCACCGACGGCCAGTCGTTCTCGGCCAGGATCTCGCCGAGCGCCGAGAACGAAATGCCCCGGCTGGTGAACATTGCCACCCATTCCGCGGTTCGCAGGTGGGCAAAGTAGTGGTTGGTGGCCATGTCGTCGGAGCGCGCCTGGGCGATGTCTGCCACGCGTGGATCCACGGCGACGCTGCGAACCCCGTGATTGGCTCGCGCGGTGTTGATGCGCTCGAGTAGATAGGTACGCGCCTGGGCAATGGTCATGGCGCTCGCCGGCGCGGCCGCCGTGCTCGGCATGTTCGAGGCAGGCATGGCCATGGCCGGCGCGGCGCCGGCCATCAGGACCGCTAGCAGCAGGCAGGCGATAGATATGCGGCGAAGAACGAGCATGTTGACGAGCATCTCTGTACGCGGCGACTTCGACCATGGCCCAACCGTCGCGAGCGCACGGCACGCTCGTCATCGGGGAAAGGCCGGTCGGTACGCCGACCCGATTTTACGCGGTGAGGAGCCTGGGCCGGCCGCCCAGCGTGCTACCCGTCGACGTACTGGTCGTCAGGCATGCCCCAGCGATGGGCCAAGCCGTGGGCGCGCACCGGATCCTCCGCAACGGCGTCGAGTGCCTCAGCGAAGAGGCGTACCGCTGTGTCGACCTCGTCCGCCGTGACGACGAGCGGTGGCGACATGCGCACCACGTTGTCGCCCGCCTCGAGGACAAGCAGCCCGCGCTGGAAGGCTGCCCACTGGACGGCCTCCGCAGTATCCCCCGAAGTGAGTTGGACGCCGATCATGAGGCCCTTACCGCGCACGTCGTCGACCAGCTCCCCGTGTCGCGCGGCCAACTCACGCAAGCCTGCCAGCGCCTGCTCGCCGCGCGCTGCTGCATTCTCGATCAGGCCACCCCTGAGGGCTTCGATCGTCGCCAGCCCAGCCGCACACGAGACCGGGTTGCCGCCGAAGGTTGAGCCGTGATGACCCGCCTGCCAGGCCGCCATCACGTCGGCGCGCGCCACGGCCGCGCTGATGGGCATGCCGCTGGCGATTCCCTTGGCCAGGCACAAGATGTCTGGCTGCACGTCCCAGTGCTCGATTGCCCACATCTTGCCGGTTCGCCCGGCACCGCTTTGCACCTCGTCGGCGATCAGCAGGATCCCGTGCTGGTCGCAGATGCGGCGCAGGCGCGGTAGGAACTCATCGTCGGGAACCACGTAGCCGCCCTCACCCTGGATCGGCTCGACGACGATGGCGGCTACCTCAGTTGCTGGCACGAGGCGCTTGAACACGCGCTGCTCGAGCTCGTCGAGTCCCGCGCTGCCGTATGGCACGTGGAAGACGCCCGGCAGCATTGGGCCGAACCCCGCGTGGTACTTGGCCTTGCTGGCGGTGAGCGTCACGGCGCCGTAGGTGCGTCCGTGGAAACCGCCCAGAAATGCGACCAGGTACTGCCGCCCGGTGGCGTGGCGGGCCAGCTTGATGGCCGTCTCGATCGCCTCGGAGCCCGAGTTGCCAATGAAGCTGCGCGCCGGCCCATCGATCGGCGCGATGTCGCTCAGTGCGGCCGCGAACTCCGCGTAGATTGGCAGGTAGAAGTCCGACGCGCTGAAATGGATCAGTTCGCGCGCCTGGCGTTCGATTGCCGCCGTCACCCGCGGATGGCCGTAGCCGGTCGACGACACCGCGATACCAGCCGTGAAGTCGAGGAAGAGGTTGCCGTCGATGTCCTCGATCGCGCAGCCACTGCCGCGGACCGGCACGATCGGGTACGCGCGTGGCAGGCTGGGCGACGTGTAGCGATGGTCGAACGCGACGTGCTCGAGGGCGCGTGGGCCAGGTATGGGGGTGCGGATGTCTGGCGCCGTCCTGACGGCGGGACGCTCGGCGAGATCGGTCACGAAGTCACCCCTGCATAGATTTCATTCACCGTGCATGAAACTGTCGGTAGTCTACCGCTCGCCATGGCCTTACGCTGGCGGGCAGTAAGTACCTACAGGCTGCGAATCTCGTGCAGGATGCGGGCGGCATCGGCGCCCCCGGCGGGCCGTGGCACTCCGTTGCGGATCAAGATGGGAACCCAGTCGAAGCTCTCCACGCCGTTGCGGCTCAGGGTGACGTCGAGAATCGCCGAGTCGTTCGACCGGCCGCTGAATCGGTTGAAGACGAAGTTGCCCATGCTGTAGGCGATCAGCGAGTTGCCCGTGGCGCGGTAGCCCTGCAGCACGTGTGGGTGGTGACCTACCACCAGCGCCGCGCCGGCGTCGATCGCGGCCCTGGCGAACCGGCGGACGTGAGGGTTCGGCCGGTGGTGGTATTCGACCCCGCCGTGGAATGCGACGACCACGACGTCGGCCTGCGTTCGCGCGGCGGCCACGTCGGCGGCCACGACGGCGGGCTTGCCCATGGCCAGACCGGGCGTGTCCGCGTGCGCCGCCCACATGCCGGTTTTGAAGTGGGTCAGGCCCCAGAAGGGCAGCACGTAACCCAGGAAGGCGACACGCAGGCCGTTGACTTCGACTATCAGTGGCGCGTGGGCGGCGTCGTAGTTGACGCCTCCGCCCACGTGGCCGATCTGCCGTTCGTCGAGCCGCGCCAGTGTGTCCTCGAAACCGCTCACGCCGAAGTCGAGCGCGTGGTTGTTGGCGACGTTGAGCACGTCGAAGCCAGCCGCGGCAAGGGTGTCGGCGGAGGCCAGCGGCGCGCGCAGGTGGATGGTCTTGTTCGGCCAGCGGTCCATGCTGGTGCTGATGGCACACTCGAGGTTGCCCATCACCAGGTCGGCCTGGTCGAAGTACCCCTCGACGTACTTGAACGGGTCCAGGCCGTGGCGGACGATGCGCCGGCCGACCTCCCAGCCCAGGCTGATGTCCCCGACCGCCATCAGGCGCACGGTCGTAGCCGGCGCGGGATCCGCGGCGCTGGCCGCTCCCGCTCCGGGCAGGACAGTCACCGCCAGCGCCAGCATGAGCGCCAGCAGCGTCCGCCCCGCGCGCAGCGCACTCATGGCGACCAGCCTCTGAGGGCATCGGAAATTGCGCGTGGCGGATGAACACGACGCGCGGCCGGTCCGCCGGCCGCGCGCCCGGCGTCAACCAGTCGCTCCTGTTCGCCGTGCGCACCAAACCGCCCCAGCTCGGGCTGTTTGGCCGTCATCTGCCGCCTGCTCTGTCGAGGTCGTTCCGCTCGCGGAAATCGGTTCGTGCCAGGTAGCACCACCTGTCGAGTTCGTTCGCCTCGCGACAATCGGTTCGCCGCCAGCGCCTTGCCGGCCGGTCACTCAATCGACGATCGTCTGTGACTGCTCGCGCATGAACTGCTGGACGTAGTAGAGCCCGCCGCCGGCCTTGCCCGTCGAGCCCGATGCCTTCCAGCCGCCGAAGGGCTGGATGCCCGGCCATGCGCCGGTGGTCGCCCCGGCGCGACGGTTCACGTAGACGACGCCGGCCTGGATCCGCTCGAGGAACGTGTCTATCTCGGCACGCTCCTCGCTGAAGAAGCCGGCCGTCAGGCCGTAGTCGTTGTTGTTGGCCAGCTCGAGGGCCTGATCGATCGAGTCGACCGCGGCAACGACGATGAACGGCACGAACAGCTCGTCACGGAACAGGCGATGGTCGGTCGGCACACCGGTGGCCACGGTTGGGGTAACGAACCAGCCGTTGGCATATTCGCCGTCGGCCAGCCGCTCGCCACCGACCGCGATGCTGCCCTCGTGGCGCGCTTCTGCGACGGCCGCCTCGTAGCGCGCCACGGCGCGCTGGTTGATGACCGGGCCGAGCCACACCTCGCGGCGAAGCGGATCGCCGACGGTGATCTTCTGGGTCTTCTCGACCAGCAGACGCACGAACTCGTCGTGCACCGGCCGCTCTACGTAGCAGCGACTGTTGGCCGAGCACTTCTCGCCACCAAAGCCGAACGCGGCGCGCATGACACCCTCGGCCGCTTCCTCGAGGTCCGCATGGCGCGACACGATTGACGGGTTCTTGCCGCCCATCTCGACGATGACCGGCTTGGGGAACGACCCGGCGAACGACTTGTACAGGTCGAAGCCCACCTCGAATGAGCCGGTGAAGACGACGCCGTCTATGCCGGGGTTCTCCTGGAGCTCGGCGCCCACCGTCTCACCGGGCCCGGCGACGTAGTTGAACACGCCCGCCGGCAGGCCGGCATCACGCATGACCTCGTACAGCTTCATGCCCAGCAGCGGCGCATCGCTCGACGGCTTGAAGACGACCGCGTTGCCGGCCACCAACGCGCCACCGGCCGGTCCGCCGGCCAGCGCGAGCGGGAAATTGAACGGGCTGATCACTGCGAACACACCAAATGGCTTGAGCACCGAGCGTGTGTGGACGGCGCTGTCCCCCAGGTTGCCCATGGGCGTGTCGAAACCCTCGTGCTTCTCCATCTGGTCGCAGTAGTAGCGAATGAGGTCGGCCGTCTCCTCGACGTCGCCCAGCGCCTCGAGCCGGTTCTTGCCTACCTCGTGGCACATCAGCGCCGCGTATTCCATTTGCCGCTCACTGATCAGGTCGGCCGCGCGGCGCATCATCGCGACTCGCTCACGCCAGGGCATTCGGGCCCAGCCCGGCGCCGCGGCGCGGGCGGCTGCGATGGCATCCCTTACGTCCTGGCGCGTGCCCTTGGCGAAGTAGCCGAGCACCTGGGCGGAATCTATCGGCGAGCGATCCTCGAATTCCCCCTCTCCGTGCCGCGCTTCACCGTTGATGAAGTTCGAGTAGTGCTGACCCAGCTGGGCTCGCGCGCGCTGGTCGCCTACCTCGAAGTGTTGATGCAGTTCCTCGTTGTCGGCGCGCAGGGTCGCGTAGGTGATCTTCAGCCGCGGTCGTGCAATCGTGTCGGTCATTCGAGTCGGCTCTCCCTTCAGGATCCGCCAGGGGTCAGAAATCCAGTTTAGACCCGCTCCGGCGGGCCATTTCGAGCGCCATAGGTCCCCGCGTCGCGAGCCGCTCGGCACTACTCCGGACCGTGGGCTCGTGCGACGTCCGATAGGCCCGCGGCATATGCGCCGTATGGCACGTCACGAACCGCGCGCCGGGGCCTACGTTTGGCTGTAACCAGCGAATAGGAGCACGCAGCCATGACATTGACCACTTCCCCCGGCGCGGCGACCCAGCAGCCAGCCGCCAGCGCACAGCTGCGTATCGGCGAGCGCACCCTTGAGCTCCCCATCGAGCGCGGCAGCGACGGCTATCCAGCAATCAACGTCTCGGGCCTGCTCAAGGAAACGGGCATGACGGCCCTCGACTACGGCTATGCCAACACCAGCCCGACGCGCAGCGCGATCACCTACCTCGACGGCGAGGCGGGCATCCTGCGCTATCGCGGCTATCCGATCGAGCAGATCGCCGAGCGGTCGACTTTCCTCGAGACCGCCTACCTCGTGATCCACGGTGAGCTGCCCACGCAGCAGCAGCTGGCCGACTGGACCGAGCAGATCACGCGCCATACGTTGCTGCACGAGGAGTTCAAGCGGTTCTTCGACGGCTTCCCCATGGATGCCCACCCGATGGGCATCCTGGCCTCCGCCGTCGCCGCACTGTCCACCTTCTACCAGCGCTCGGAGAACCCCAAGGATCCGGCCGACGTGGACATCAGCACCATCCGCCTGATCGCGAAGATGCCGAGCATCGCTGCCTTCGCATACAAGAAATCGGTCGGCCAGCCGTACGTCTATCCCGACAACGCGCTCGACTACGAGAGCAACTTCCTGCACATGATGTTCGCCCTGCCCACCGAGCCGTACACGATCGACCCCGACGCGGCCCGGGCACTGCGCATCCTGCTCATCCTGCACGCCGACCACGAGCAGAACTGCTCGACATCGACGGTGCGCATGGTCGGCTCGAGCCAGGCGAACCTGTATGCCTCGATCTCGGCCGGCATATCCGCCCTGTGGGGCCCGCTGCACGGCGGCGCCAACCAGGCAGTGCTGCAGATGCTGCAGGCGATCGCCGCCGACGGTGGTGACGTCAGCAAGTTCGTCGACCGGGCCAAGGACAAGAACGACCCCTTCCGGCTGATGGGCTTCGGCCATCGGGTCTACAAGAACTACGACCCGCGGGCACGCATCATCAAGGAGGCGGCCGACACGATCCTGGGCAAGCTCGGTGCCACGGACGAGCTATTGAACATCGCCCTCGAGCTGGAGCACGTGGCGCTCAATGACCCGTACTTCATCGACCACAAGCTGTATCCCAACGTCGATTTCTACAGCGGCCTGATCTATCGCGCGCTGGGTCTCCCGACCGAAATGTTCACGGTCATGTTCGCCATCGGGCGGCTGCCCGGCTGGATCGCCCAGTGGCGCGAGATGATGACCGATCCCGAAGGGCGCATCGGCCGCCCGCGGCAGCTGTACGTCGGAGCGACGCAGCGCGACTACGTTCCCATCAGCGAGCGAAGGTAGCTCGTCGCGTAGCGAAAGGAGCCGGGGCGAACGCCCCGGCTCGTTGCACAATCGCGGTGTTTGACCGTCAGCTGGCGCCCGCCGCCTGGACCTCGCGGAAGCAATCGGAGCAGTAAACGGGTCGATCCATGCGTGGCTTGAAAGGCACCTGGGCGGCATTGCCACACTTCGAACAGATAACGGCAAAGTATTCGCGCTGAGGCCGGTAATCGCCGCGCTCGTAGCCGCGCGGGCCGCCGATCTCGCGCATGTCGTAGCCGCTCGACTCGCGCATGGCACGACGGGCCGCGCGACAGCTTGGGCAGCGCTTGGGATCCGATGCGAACCCCTTCTGGGCATAGAACTCCTGGTCGGCCGCGGAGTGGACGAATTCCACGCCGCAGTCGGCACAGGTAAGGGTCCGATCCGTATAACTCACCTGGTTTGCCTCCCCTGGGCAGCGAACGTTGTGACCGTTGTTGCCGGATGCCCACCGAACTCCAGCTCCGAGCACGCTGAAGCCGTGCGTAGCGCTACGACGAGGAGCCGGGCGCCACGCGACCCAGGTGCTCTGCCGAGGTCCCTGAACTGGGGCGCACCGGTAACTGGCGCAAGGTTACCACCGGCGGCCGACCTGCCCAAGGCGCGCCCCGGCGGCCCACGCTCAATTTCCGCCTAGCCCAACCTTCCTATGTGTGGCGGCCCTGCAAGGGTGTCAGAATTCAGTGTGGCCTGTCGGCACCACTCTGGTCGGCGGGAGGTTCGTCAATCCATAGCGAGGGAGTCCACCGCGGCGATGCCCCGCCTTCTGCACATGGCCGATGTTCACCTCGGTGCCCGTCACAGCGATCTCGGGCCGGCGGCGGCTGAGCAGCGCGAGCGCCAGTTCGCCGCCTTCGAGCGGGCCATCGAGCATGCGCTGGCGGAGCGCGTCGACCTGGTCCTGATAGCCGGCGACCTGTTCGACTCGAACAGCCAGCCGCCCCGCTCGGTCGAGCGGGCGGCCGCTCAGCTCGGCCGTCTCGTCCAGCGTCACATACCGACGGTTGTCATTCCCGGGACGCACGACAGCTACGAGCCGGGCTCCATCTATCGCGTCTTCGATCTGGCGGCGCTGGCCGGTGCGGAGGGAACCGATCTGCTGACCGTACTGACCGACCAACAGCGCCTGGTGGAGTTCGAGGCGCTGGGCATAGCCGTCCACGGCTTTGTCTTCGCCACCAAGCGTGCGCCGGAAAGCCCACTGGCCGGTTTCACGATCACTCGCGAGCCGGTCAGGAACAGCGCGATCATCTGGCACGTGGGCATGATCCACGGCTCGCTGGTGGTGCCCGGGCACGTCGACCAGGACGAGGTCGGATTCACGGAGGGGGAGATCGCCGCGAGCGGCCTGGACTACCTGGCTCTTGGCCACTGGCACACGGCGCGTCAGGGCCGGGCCGGGCGCACGACCTGGGCTTACTCGGGTGCCCCGGAGCCGGTTGCGGTCGATCAGGACGGGGCCGGTCAGGTGCTGGTCGTCGCGCTCGAAGATGCCGAGGGACGGCGCACGGTGAGCGTTGCTACGCAGCCGGTGGGCCGGACCCATTTCCAGAAGCTCGAACTCGACGCCGCCACCATCGGCTCGCAGGCAGAGGTCGATGCCCAGTTGCGCAAGCTGGCGGATCCGGACAGGGTGCTCGACGTGCGCCTGGTGGGCGTCAAACCGGCAGGGCTGGACCTGAACACCGACGAACTTGAAAACCAGCTGCGCGGCTCGTTCCTGCGCGTGCGCGTGCGCGACGCCGCGGTGATGGCCTTGCCCGATGGCCCGATGCCGCCGGTGGACACGATCATCGGCTCGTTCGCCCGCGACCTGGAGGCGCGCATCAAGGATGCCGAGGGCCGCGGCGACACGGCCCGCGCGGCCGAGTTGCGCGAGGCACTCCACCTGGGGGCGTTGCTGCTCGACGATCCCAACCGCGTGACGCTGGCCTAGAACGATGCGTATCAGACACGTCCACCTCGAGAACTTCGCCCGCCACGAGTCGCTCGACCTCGACTTCGCGCCGGGCCTGAACGTCGTGCGCGGCGCGAACGAGGCCGGCAAATCGACCGTCCAACGAGCCCTCGAAATGGGCCTCTTCCGGCGCCCGACGTCAACTGCGGAGGACGTCGACCGGTTGCGCCCCTGGGCAGCGCAGGACAGCGCCCCGGTGGTGGCGATCGATTTCGAGGAGGACGGTGTCGAAGGCAGTCTGCGCAAGGTTTTCGCCGGCCAGCGCGGTACGGTCGAGATGCGGCTGGGCGACGAAGAGAAGGCCATGTCCGACCCGGCGCAGGTCGAACAGCAGGTGGCGCGCCTGACTGGCCTGCCGTCGGAGAAATTCTTCCAGGCCACGGCCAGCGTGCATCACCAGGAACTGACTGGCTTGAAGCAGGATGAGAACACCCTGCGTGACCGTCTGCAGCAGTCGATGAGCGGTGCCGATCGCGGCACGCGAGCTGCGCGGCGCAAGCTCGAGGACGCTGTCCACCGCTATCGGACGGAGGGCTCGAAGAATCCCGGCTATCTCAAGAGCATGCGCGCCGAGGTCGATCGGCTGCGGGTCGCGGTGGAGACCGGTGAGGCGGCGCTGGCCGCCCTGGCCACCGACCGCCAGGCGCTGTCGGAGGCCCGTGCCACGCGTGCCGGCCTCGATACGCGTCTCGCCCACGAACGCGCGGGGGCCGAGAAGTCCGAGCGAGCGGTCGAACTGACGGCGCGGGCAAACGACGCGTCGAGCAAGTACCTGGTCTACCGGCGCGCCGCCGAATTGCGGACCGAGATCGACAAGCTCAATGGCAGTCATCCGACGCCGATCCCGCTGGCCAGGCTGCGCGCCGCGGTTGACGACCTGCGCGACACCGAGTTCCGTCTATCAGAAATGCGCGCCGAACTGGCTGCCGAGCCCGACCTGTCCGGCTACGACGTGGCCATCCCCACGCTGCGGTGGCGGCCCTGGGCAATCGGCGGGGCGGTCATGCTGGTCATCGGCCTGATCGGGCTCGTCGGTGGCGTGCTGCTTGACTCGCTGGCGGTCGGCGGCGTGGCGGCGCTGGCCTTTGCGCTGCTCGGCGTCGCCGGGTTGCTTTTCGCTGCTCGCGAGCGGCGACGGATTCATGATGTCCGGCTGCAGAACGAGTTGCGTGAGTCAGAGATCGCGCGCCGTCTGCAGGGCCGCACCGAGCTGTCTGAGCAGGTTCGGCAGACAGAGCAGGAGCGTGCGGACAAGCTCGTTCCGCTCGAGGTCGAGGATGTGGCCGCGGCCGAGGCGCTGCTCGCCGCCGAGACCGAGCACGTGGCCCGGATCGATGCCCTGACGGCCGAGTTCCGTGGTCTGACGCGCGCCGAGCCGGGCGCCGAGAACGTCGATGAGCTGCGCGACCGTGCCGCCGCCGAGGCCGACGAGTGCCGGCACGCGCTCGCCGGCATGGGCGAGGTGGGACACGATCCCGAGCGCCATCTTGCCGGCCATCGTCTCGCGATCGAGCGCCTGACGCCCGAACGCGAAGCTGCGCTCCAGGCCGAGGCCCATGCCCAGGCGCGCGTCACGGCCAACGAAGTCGACGCCGAGCAGGTCGCGGCCGATACCGAGGCACTCAGCACGGCCCAGGAGCAGTACGTCGCAGCCGAACGGCGCCTGCGTATCTACGAACAGGTCCTCGCCGCGCTGGATGCCGCGGAGCAGGCGACCATGAAGAAGGCGGCACGTTTCCTCGAGCAGCGCATGGCCCAGGACGTCGACCGGGTCACCGGCGGCCGCTATCGCCGACTGCGCGTCGACGAGGGGACGCTGACCTTCACCGTCTACTCGCCCGAACTCGACGACTGGGTCGATGTCCGGCGCCTGTCGCAGGGCACGCTCGACCAGCTGTACCTGTGTGCCCGGCTGGGGATCGTCCGCCAGGTCACCGAACCTGCGAGTCCGCCGCTGGTGTTCGACGACCCGTTCGTCACTTTTGACGATGAGCGGGCTCTGCGGGCGGTGGCCCTGCTGCACGACATCGCCCGCGAGCATCAGGTGCTGCTGCTCACCACCAGTGACCGCTACGACGATCACGCCGACAATGTGCTCGTCTTGCCCGCCCCGACTCAGCGCGATGAGCCGGAGCCCGGATCTCCTTCAACAACGACGGCGGCTGAAACGATCTCCATGTGGAGCAGCGCGCCGGTCAGCCGGACACCGGCCTCGACACGGAAGGGTCGCTGACCGTCGGCCCAGTCTTTGGCCTGATATCGGCCCTCAGCTGGGGCGCCGGCGATTTCTGCGGCGGGCTCCTCAGCCGGTACACGAGCGTCCTGGCCGCGATCATGGTCAGCCAGTCGCTGGGCTTGCTGCTGGCGCTCGGCCTGGTCATCGGCTCCGGTGAGCCGGCCCCTTCGAACGCCGCCATGGCGTGGGCTGTCGCCGCAGGCGCCTCCGGCGTGGCCGGGCTCGGCTTCTTCTATTTCGCACTGTCACGCGGCACGATGAGCGTCATCGCGCCGCTGGCGGCGCTCGTCGGCGCCGGGGTGCCCGTCCTGCTCACGATCGGCGGTGGCGAGGCGGCCGACACACCACGACTGGTCGGCATCGCCCTGGCGCTGGCCGCGGTGGTACTCATCTCGCTACCTGACCGGGCCACGAGTGCACACGAGCGGCGAGCCTGGCGCATCGACGTCAGCGAGCTGCCACTGGTGCTGTTCAGCGGCCTGGGCTTCGCCGGCTTCTTCCTGTTCATCGACCACGCGTCGGCGGGTGGCTCGATCTGGTGGCCGCAGATGGCCGTGCGCCTGACCGGCCTCGGCCTGACGGTGCTGTTCTTCACGCTGCTGCTCGCGGCTCGCCGCCGGCCGTCTGGCTGGCGTCAACAGGCGCGTGCCCTGCTGGGCATGAACCGGCTGCGCGCAGGTGGACGCGGCCTGCTGGCGGTCGCGCCGCTGTTCGTGATGGCTGGCGCGGGCGACCTGGGCGGCAACACCTTCTTCCTGTTCGCCGAACACGCCGACGCCTTCGCCGTGGCCGTCGTACTTTCTTCGCTCTACCCGGTCGTCACCGCGTTGCTGGCGGCCAGCTTCCTGCGCGAGCGGATGCGGCCCGTCCAGCTCCTGGGCGTGGCTCTCGCCGCGTGCGCCATCGCGCTACTGCACTAGGCGCCGGCCGCCTCCCGGTCGATCAGCCACAGGGCGTTGCCCAGCAGCGCGCTCTGGACGGGCCACCGTCGCGGCTCGCGCTCTGGACCGAGCACACTGCGCACTATTTCGGCCTTGCCTGGCCCGTTGGCCATCACGATGATCTGCCGTGCAACGGGCAGGAGGCGTGCCGCGAGCGTCACCCGCGGCAGGTGCGGCTCGACGTGCCGCGGTGCGGCAATGGACATTGCGATCGGTGCATCGGCTGCCAGCGCGGGGCTGTCCGGGAAGATCGACATCACGTGGCCGTCGGGCCCGATGCCGGCCAGGATCACGTCGAAGATCGGAACGCCGTCAGCGTCGAGCGGCAGGAGGCCTCTGATCTCGGCGGCATAGGCGGCAGCCGCCTGCGGTCCGGCGTCCGGCGCATCGGACGCCAGGTCGACCGGTACCGGGTGAACATTGGCCGCGTCGACGAGCGGGGCGGTGGCCCGCAGAAGCCGTTCGGCGAGGCCGGCATTCGATTGTGGATCCGCGAGCGGCACGAGACGCTCATCGCCCCACCAGAGATGGACCCGTTGCCAGCTCAGCTGCGTGCGCCGCTCGGGCCGGGTCAGTTCGTGGAAGAACGGGACTGCGGTCGAGCCGCCGGTCAGCGCCAGGTGGACGGTCCGGCCCTGCGCGATGCCACGGGCGAGTACCGCGATGGTGCGGTCGGCGGCGCTCCGTGCCACGTCATCTGGGTCGGGCAGGATCCTCAACTCGGCAGGCGCCGCGTCGAGGTCAGCCACCGATGAGACGCACGGCGCGCACCAGGGCTGCCTCGAAGGCACGATCGATCCCGGGCCGCTCGAGTGCCTCGGCGATGAACGGCGTTTCCTCGAAGGGCTCGAGCCGCCCCGCCCGGCGCGCGACTTGAGCGCCGTTCCAGTCGGCGGTCGCGAGCAGGTGATCGGCCTGGCGCGTGATGCGCGCCCGGATCGATGACCGCGGCCGCTCGGTGTCCACCTCAACGCGGACCAGCGATCCGGCACCACGTTGCGCTCCGTCGAGTGTCTGGTGCACCGGTCGCAGCTCGACCTTGATCTCGCGCCGCCCATCACGGAAGGCGCCGACCAGCCCCTCGTCGTCCTGCTGCTCGCTCAGCGGACGCGCCACGTCCCAGCCGAGTCGGGATGCCAGCCAGCCGCAGAAGTAGGCGGCCTTGGAGATGCGGAAGGTGCTTGTCGGCCGTGAGACGTCGACACGCACGCTGCGGATATGGCGCAACTCGCGCACCAGCAGAGGATGGTCGAACAGCCCCGCCATCAGCTCGCGCCACAGGGTGAGCCGTAGCCAGCCGATGTCGGCCACCGACACACCGTCGGACACGACGGTTGCCAGGCCTGCCATGCGGCGGCCGCCGTCCTCGTGGAACGTGCCCGAGTCGACCAGCAGACGGTCGGCGCTGCCCACGACCTCGTTGAACAGGCGCGAGCCGAAAGGCGGATCGTCGGGCCACCACAGCACGACCGGCAGATCGTGGATCAACAGCGGGGTGATCACGCGCGAGAGGTGCTGGGAAAGTTCGCCGCCGGTGCGCACCACGATCTGTTCGGTGCACATCTCGGCGTCGGTGCGCTCCGAGAGCTTGCACTCTGCGTAGATGTCAGCGTCCATCCTGGCCGGCCCGTCGAAATCGCCGGGCGAGACGACCACGGCTCGCGATGGATGCCGCTGATGGAGTGCCTCGACGGCCGCCAGGGCACGCTCGGCCGTCTCGGGGCGGGGAGCGATGACGACCAGCGTGAGGACGCTCGTGCGCATTCGCACCCTTACCGATTGGTGCGTGTCCAGCCGTGCCGCCAGCCGCGGGTCACCCAGCGCCGCGCCACGTGTCTCTTCGGACAGCTCGGCCCCCGCAGCCTCCTCGGCGGCCGAGCTCCATACCTGGCCGAGCTCGTCGACGCACTGACGAATGCTGTGCGCCCGCACGTGCCAGCGGCTGGCCGAATCTTCGAGAGCGGGCCCGGTCGTGTCGGTCATGCTGGCCCCACCGCGTTCATAGCCGGCGCCAGCGCCGACCGTCCCGTTCGATGAGGGTTTCGGCCGCCTCGGGCCCCCAGGTGCCGGCTTCGTACGGAGATACGGCCGTGCCCGGCTGGTGCTGCCGGTCCCACTCTTCCCAGATCTGGTTGATCGGCGTCACGATCGCCCACGCCGCCTCGACCTCGTCGGCGCGGGTGAACAGCGACGCGTCGCCGAGCATCGCGTCGAGCAGCAGCGTCTCATAGGCTTCGGGCGCGTCGCGCGTGAAGGAGAGGCCGTAGGTGAAGTCCATGTTCACGCTGCGCACGTCGAGCCCCAGCTCGGGCACCTTGGCCGCGAAGCGCAGCATGATGCCCTCGTCGGGCTGGATGCGCATGGCCAGCAGGTTCGGCTCGGGCGGCGTCGAGCTGTTGCCGAAGAGCATCAGCGGCGGCAGCTTGAACTGGATGGCTATCTCCGTCGCGCGGCGGGGCAGGCGCTTGCCCGTGCGCAGGTAGAAGGGAACGTCGGCCCAGCGCCAGTTCTGGACCTCGAGCTTGAGGGCGACGAAGCTCTCCACGTCCGAATCGGGCGCCACCTCCTCTTCCTCGCGGCAGGCCAGCACGAGCTTGTCCCCGATCCAGCCGGAGGTGTACTGGCCGCGCACAACGTTGGCGCGCACGCGCTCCTCGGTCCAGTTGGTGTCGATCGCGCGCAGCACGCGCGTCTTCTCGTCGCGCAGCGCGTCGGCCTCGAAGGCGATGGGTGGCTCCATCGCCACCAGCGTCAGCAGCTGCAGCAGGTGGTTCTGGAGAATGTCGCGACTGGCGCCGGCCTCCTCGTAGAAGGCGCCGCGGCCCTCGATGCCCACGTCCTCGGCCACGGTGATCTGCACGTGATCCACGTAACGCCGATTCCAGAGTGGTTCGAAGATGCCGTTACCGAAGCGGAAGACGAGCAGGTTGCGCACCGTCTCCTTGCCCAGGTAGTGATCGATGCGGTAGATCTGCGACTCGTCGAAGACGTTGATGAGGACATCGTTCAACTCGCCGGCGGATGCCAGGTCGTGGCCGAACGGCTTCTCCACCACGATCCGCGCCCAGCCCGCGCGTCCGCCCTCCTTCTGCAGGCCGACGCGGCCCAGGTTGGCGACGATGTCCTCGTAGGCGGAGGGCGGCGTGGCCAGGTAGATGAGACGGTTGCCCTGTGTGCCGCGCGCGGCGTCGATCTGCTCCAGCCGCTCGGCCAGGTCGCGGAAGGAGGCGCGATCGTCGAAATGCCCGGGCTGGTAGAAGATGCCCGCGGCAAAGTCGTCCCACAATCCGTCTTCGACCTTGACGCGCGAGTGGGCTTCGACCGATTCGCGCATCATCTTGCGGAACGCGTCGTCGGTCAGCGGCCGGCGCGAGAAGCCGAGCACGCACGTCTCGGCCGGCAGCAGGCCAGCTCGGCGCAGGTTGTAGATGGCCGGCAGGATCTTGCGCGAGGTCAGGTCACCGGTCGCGCCGAAGACCACGATCACGCACGGGTCAGGCACGCGCTCCAGGCGCAACCCGGCGCGCAGCGGATTCTGCTGTGCTTCCTCCTGCGGCCGGTAGACGTGCACGCTTTCCTTGGCGTTGCGCCCCCTGGCCGAGCCGATTGTCGTGCGGGCGCCTGAGCGTTTCGTCTGCGTGGTCATGCCGCCCGACCCCGAGTTACTCGGTCTTGATGGCGTGGCCGCCGAATTCGTTGCGCAGCGCGGCCAGCACGCGTGCGGCGTAGCTCTCGTCCTGGCGGCTGCGGAACCGGGTCATCAACGAGAGCGTGATGACCGCCGCCGGCACGTCGATATCGAGCGCCTCCTGCACGGTCCAACGTCCCTCGCCTGAATCCTCGACCCAACCGCGGATGTCGCCGAGGCTCTCGCCGTGCTGCGCGAAGGCACGGCCGAGCAGTTCCAGCAACCACGAGCGAATGACGGTGCCGTGCATCCACGCCTCGGCGATGTCGGCCAGGTCGAGCGTGTACTCGCCTGCATGGAGGATCTCGAAACCCTCCGCGTAGGCCTCCATCATCCCGTACTCGATGCCGTTGTGGACCATCTTCACGTAGTGGCCCGAGCCTGGCGCACCGCAGTGCACGTAGCCCCCGTCGGCCGGCGCCAGTGCCTTTAGCACCGGCTCGAGCGGCCCGACGGCGTCGTCCTCGCCACCGACCATCACCCCGTAGCCGTTGGCCAGTCCCCACACGCCGCCGCTGATGCCCGCGTCCACGAACTTGATGCCCTTCTCCTTGAGCCTGGCATAACGGCGCTTGGAGTCCTTGAAGTTGGCATTGCCGCCGTCGACGATTGTGTCGCCGGCCTGAAGCAGCGGCAGGAACTCGTCGAGTGTCTGCTCGGTCGGGTCTCCCGCGGGCACCATCAGCCAGATCGTGCGCGGTGCCTTGAGCTTGGCGACAACGTCCTGTGGCGTGAACGCGCCCTCGAGCCCCTCAGCCATGATCTCCTCGGTCTTGTCCCGGTGGCGGTTATAGGCCACCACCCGGAAGCCAGCTCGGTACAGGCGGCGTGCCATGTTGCCGCCCATGCGACCAAGACCGACGATCGCCAGTTCCACTTGCCCTCTGCCTCCTGCCTCTCCGCCCGCGGCGGACTCTGTGGTCAAGATCCCACCCGGGCTTCCCGTTCGAGCGGCCGCTCGAGTGCCTGTTTGAATGCCTCGCGCAGCTGCGCGAGGCCCGCGTCCGGGTCGGCCGAGAGATTGATCGTCGCCACCGGCAGCTCGTGCGTCTCGAGCGAGGTGAAGTCGCCCGCTGCCTGGCTGGCGATGAGCGTGCCAAATGACTCGCGCTGCCCGGGGATGTGTGGCCCGTCGGGCTGGTCGGCGGTCAGCTGGATGAAGCAGCCGATCGGCGCGCCGCCCTTGTGCAGCTGCCCGGTGGAGTGCAGGAAGCGCGGCCCATAGCCCAGCGTGACCGCGCGCTGCGTGCCGTCGCGCAGCTGCGTGGCGATCCCGCGCAGGATGTCCGTGCGCTGTGCCTCGGGCGCCAGGTACGCCTGCAGGCCGTAGTAGCCGCGCGGCCGCACCCGCGCCAGATGCCGCCGCAGCTCGTTTACGAAACCGTCACGGCCCATCGTCAGGCGCAATGGCGCGTCGCCGTACAGCCGCAGGGCACCCGATTCGGCCAGCAACTCGGTGTGTGGCAGCTGATGCGTGTGGTGGTAGGCATCGAGTACGCGGCGGGTGTTCTCCTTGGACTCGGTGACGTTCGGTTCGTCGAAGGGGTTGATGCCGAGCACGGCGCCCGCCACCGCGGTTGCGAACTCCCAGCGGAAGAACTCGCCGCCCAGGGCGTGCTCGCCGTCCATGTGCAGGTCGACGACCGGGTGGCCGGCGGCGGCCAGCGCGTCGAGGGCGCGGTCGGTGGCCGCCTGCCATGTCTCGTCAGTGGCGCTGCTGATGCGCACGAAGACCCGATCGTCGTCGTACACGCCCGGCTTGCCCAGTGGCTCGCCGTCGACCGGCACGATCCCCACTCCGTGCTTGCCGGTACTCTCGGCGATGAGCTGTTCGATCCATGCCCCGAGCGCGGCCGCGCCGGGTTCGATGATCAGGGTCAGCTTGTCACGACCGGCACGCGCCAGCGTGCCCAGGGTGACGCCCAGCCATAGGCCGGGATTGTCCGCGTCGCCTCGATGGCAGCGAGCCGCCATCTCCGACGCTTCGCTGAGCAGTCCGCGCAGGTCGAGGTCAAGCAGCGCGGCAGGTACCAGGCCCACGTAGGTCAGGGCGCTGTAGCGCCCCCCGACATCTTGGGGGTTCAGGAAGACCTCGCGGAAGAGATCGGAGTGCGGAATGGCTTCCACGCTCTTGCCCGGATCGGTGATGGCCACGAAGTGGGCACCGGGCAGGCTCTCCGGGATCTCGCCGTGGAGGCGATCCTCGAGCTGCCAGAAGTGCGCCAGGAAGGACAGCGTCTCGGTCGTCGTGCCCGACTTTGAGGCAATCAGGTAGACGGTGCGTGCCGGTTCTGACGCGTCGCTGGCGGCGCTCACCGCACGCGGCGCGGTCGAGTCCAGCACCGGAACCGGCAGCCCGTGCGCGCCGCGTGGGAGTGAGGTGGCCAGTACGGCGGGGGCCAGCGAAGAGCCGCCCATGCCGCATACCAGCCCGGCCGTAAACCCTTCGGCGCGCAGGGCGGCAGCGAACGCCTGCAGTTCTTCGATGTCGTCGGCGAAGTGGTCGGGTGCGTCGAGCCAGCCCAGGCGATGACGGATCTTCTCGGCGACGGGCGGGTCGTCCGTCCACACCTTCGTGTCGCGCTGCCAAATGCGTGCCGGCCAGTCAGCTTCGACTGCCTTCGCGAGTGCCTCTGCCACTTGCTCGCGCAGGCCGCTGGTCAGGCGGGTGGCGTGTCCCTGTTCGATTGCTGTGTCAGCCATGCTCGCCATCCTCAGCCGACCCCGCCGGTTACGGCTACTGCCGGTGGCTTGAGCGCTGGGCGTTGAGCGAGTTGCCGCGCGGCGCCGGCGATGCCGTCGGCGTCGAGGCCCTGTTCGGCGAGCTGCTGCTCAGGTGTGGCGGAACCGGCCATCCTGCTGACGGCCAGTTGTCTGCCGGCGACTGCTACGCCTGCCTCTGCGAGCGCGGCGAAAACGGCCTCGCCCAGGCCGCCCTCCGGCCAATGGTCCTCGACGGTCAGCACGCGCCCGGTCGCGCGCGCGGCAGCGACTAGTGTGTCGCTGTCGAGTGGCTTGACCGAGTACAGGTCGATCACGCGCGCGGCCGTCCCCTCCTGGGCGAGCAGATCGGCCGCGGCCAGCGCCTCGCCGACACTTATCCCCGCGGCGACGATGGTCAGCGCGTCGTCCGCCGACTCGCGCAGGACGCGGCTACCGCCGATGGCGAATGTCTCGTCGGGTCCGTAGATGACTGGCATTGCCTGGCGCGTCGTGCGCATGTACGAAATGCCGGGCTGGCTGGCCATCAACTCGACGAGGTGGGCCGTCTGATTAGCGTCGCACGGGTAGAGCACGGTGCTGCCGTGCACGGCGCGCATCGCGGCGATGTCCTCGAGGCCCATCTGCGATGGCCCGTCCTCGCCGATCGAAACGCCCGCGTGTGAGCCGCACAGGCACAGGTCCGCGCGGCTGACGGCGGCCATGCGCACGAAATCGTAGGCGCGGCTCAGGAACGCCGAAAACGTGGCCGCAAACGGCCGCCAGCCGCGCACCTGCAGGCCGACTGCCGCGCCGATCATCTGCTGCTCGGCGATGTACATCTGGAAGAAGCGCTCCGGATGAGCCTTGGCAAAGATCTCGGTGTAGGTGGAGTTGCCTACCTCTCCGTCCAGCGCGACGACCTCCGGACGGGCGGTGCCGACCGCCGCCAGCGCCTCGCCGTACGCCTTGCGCGTGGCCACCTTCTGGCCCAGCTCGTAGCGCGGCAGGTCCAGCTTGCCGGCCGTGAAGTGGTGGGGTTCACCCCGGCTCTCCGGCGGCTGCGGCCGGACGATGAGGTTGCTCAGGCCGCCCAGTTCGCGAATCGCGTCTTCGGGATCCTCGACCGGCTTGCCGTGAAAACCGTTGCGGTTCTCTTCCCAGGGCACACCCTTGCCCTTGACGGTGCGCGCCACGATGACCGTCGGCTTGCTGGTGGTGGCGAGCGCCTCGCCATAGGCTCGGTCGACCGCGTCGACATCGTGGCCGTCGATCTCGATCGCGTGCCAGCCAAAGGCGCGCAGGCGGTTTGCGTAGACGTCGAGATCCCACTCGTAACGTGTCTCCCCGGTCTGGCCGAGGCGGTTCACGTCGATGATCGCCGTCAGGTTGTCGAGGTTGTCATAGGCGGCTTGCGCAAAGGCCTCCCACATCGAGCCCTCGGCCATTTCGCTGTCGCCACACAGCACCCACGTGCGATACGGCAGCCGGTCCAGGCGCTTCGCAGCGAGCGCGACCCCAACGCCGATCGGCAAGCCCTGCCCGAGCGAACCGGTGGCCACGTCGACCCACGGCAGAACCGGCGTGGGGTGCCCTTCCAGGCGGCTGCCGAGCGTGCGGTAGGTCATGAACTCCTGCTCATCGACCGCGCCGATCGCGCGCAGGATGGCATAGAAGAGCGGTGACGCGTGGCCCTTCGAGAAGATCAGGTGGTCGTTGTTCGGGTCGTGCGGCTCGTCGACGCGATAGTGGAAGTACTTGGCGACGAGTACGGACATCAACTCCGCCGCCGACAGTGACGAGGTTGGATGGCCGGAGCCGGCATGGCTCGATACGCGTATGGAGTCGACCCTGAACTGCTGGGCCAGGTCACGCCAGGTTTGGCGGTCGTCGAGGACGTCAGTCATGTTGCACCCATGATCGGCGCTGGGCCCCGATGGGCCATGCTACAGCGCTGCCCGTTGCTTGCGCGTTTCTCAGTTTTATACCCCCCAAGCCTAGCCGCTTTGCCGGCAACCTCGCCTTGCGCCGACATATCATTGGCCGCCCGTGAACCGTCGTCCGCGACTCGCCTGCCTTGGTGACCTGATGCTCGACGTTGTCGTCCAGGCCGAGAGTGCCCCACAGCCGGGCACCGACGTGGGCGGCTCGATCAGGTTCCGCGCGGGCGGTTCCGCGGCCAACACGGCGCGCGCCTTTGCCGCCCTCGGCGGGCGCGCATCGCTCATCTGCGTGGCCGGCCAGGACTCCCTGGCGGGCCGGCTGCTGGCGTCGGTTCGGGCGGCCGGTGTCGTCGTCCACGCCGTGCGCGCCAAGGGACGCACGCCGCGCCTGCTGGCACTGGTTGACGAGCAGGGCGAGCGCTCGTTCGTCACTGATCGATCGGTCGCCGATCAGCTGCCGCCCGATCGGCTAAAGATGGCGTGGCTGGCGCGCGTCGATGGCCTGCACATCCCGGCTTATTCGTTGCTCAACGGCTCGCTGCCGCAGGCCGCCCGCGCCGCGGCACGCGCCGTCCACGCCGCAGGCGGGACGGTGTCGGTCGACCTGGCCTCGCAGCGGCCCTTGCTGGCTCGTGGCCGAGGCGCGGCGCTCGACGCGATTCGTGCCGTGGAGCCCGATCTCGTGCTGGCCAACACGAGCGAGGCGGCCGCGCTGACGGGACTGCGACCCGTGCGCGGCTCGATGGCGCTCGACGAGCGGATGCTCGAGGCGGCGCCGCTGGCGATCATCAAGCAGGGTCTGGCCGGCTGCCGCATCGTGTGGCGGGCGCACACGGGCGAGTCGGCACTCGCCATCGACGTCGCGACAAGGCCGATTGCGGCAGTCGACACGACGGGCGCCGGCGATGCCTTCGACGCCGGCTTCATGTACTCGTTGCTCGCCAGCGGCCACCGGCACGGATCTCCACTCGATGGGGCGACGCTGCGCCGCGCCGCACTGATCGGCCATCGCGCGGCTGCGCGTGTGCTCACGCGCCCGCGCGCCGAGCTCGTCCTGTGACCCCGACGGTCAAGCCGCCGCTGGCTGTCGCGCCCGGCGTCCGCGCGGCGCTGACGGCTGGGCGGCCCGTCGTAGCCCTCGAATCGACGCTCGTCACTCATGGATTCGCCGCTCCCCAGAACCTCGAAGCCGCTCAGCGCGCGGAGGCCGCCGTGCGCGCCAACGGCGCCGAGCCGGCCACCGTCGCGGTTCACGGCGGGCGGCTGCTCGTCGGATTGTCCGCGGAGCAGCTCGCGGCGCTCGCGGCCGAGCCCCACGCGGCCAAGGCCTCCCGGGCGACACTTGCGCTGGCTCTGGCGGAGGGCGGTTGGGCGGGCACGACCGTCTCGGCAACCATGATCGCGGCCAGCCACGCGGGTATTCGCGTGTTCGCGACCGGTGGTATTGGTGGCGTCCACCGCGGAGGCGCCACATCATTCGACATCTCCGCGGATCTCGAGGAGTTGGCGCGCACCGCGGTGCTCGTCGTGTGCGCCGGCCCCAAGTCGGTCCTCGACATCGACCTGACGCTCGAGTATCTCGAGACACGGGGCGTGCCGGTCCTCGGCTGGCGAACGAAGCAGTTGGCCGGCTTCTATGCCGTTGAGAGCGGTCGGGCGCTGGTCGGATCGGTCGCTGACCCGGCGCACGCCGCCGCCATTGCGGCGGCGCACTGGTCACTGGGCCTGGAGAGCGGCCTGGTGATCGCCGCTCCGGTCCCGGCCGATGCCGCACTATCGCGCGCGGAGTCTGAGCGTGCCGTCGCCACGGCCGTTGCCGATGCCACGACCGCGGGTGTCCACGGGCCGGGCGCGACGCCATTCATCCTGGCGCGCGTCGCCGAACTGACGCAAGGTCGCTCGGTCAGGGCGAACCTCGCGCTGATCGAAAACAACGCGGCCATCGCCGCGCTGATCGCCGTGGAGCTGGCACGCCCTCAAAGATCGCGGAAGCGTTAACGAAACGTTGCCTGCGCACCCGGCACGTTTGGCTATCTTTATTCGTCAAGAGACCGTTGCCAGGTGCCCGCCGTGGCCAGGGGAGGCGCATTGCGCGAAAATCGGGGTCGCATGATGGCCAGCTATGCCCGGCGTCCGCGTGTTCGTTCGGGAGCGATAGCTGCTGCACTCAGCTTCGTTTTTCCGGGCCTGGGTCAGGCATATCTTCGGCACCGCCGCGCCGCCCTGATCTTCGGCGGCCCGGTGCTGCTGCTCTTCCTTGGCCTGGCTCTCTGGATCGCAGGGGCCGGCCTGACGCGCGTCGGCCTGAAGTTCCTCGATCCAACCATCGCTCTGTTCGGCGCGCTCGCCGTGCTGGTCGTGGGTCTGTGGTGGATCGGCGCCATCGTCAACGCCTGGCGCGCCGGCCGCCGCGGGCCGGGTACGGCGTTCGCGGTGCCATTGCTGCTCATCTGCGTGGTCGGCGCCGCGACGTTGTACGGGACCGACTGGATGTATCGATTGTCGGTTGCCGACCGCGGTTTCAATGACAGCCCGGACGTGACTCTCGGCGATAACTCGTCGCCCAGCCCGTTCAGCAGCGTGATCGCGCAGGTGCCGACGCCCAGCGGCAGCCACCTGGCGACAGCGACTCCAACGGCAAGCCCATCGGGCTACAACGACTACGGCGTAGATCCGACCGAGCCTCCGGCAACGATCCAGCCCGGACCTTCGCCCACCTTCGACATCACCAGGATCGATGCCCAGAACGACGGCTGGCTGAACGTCCTACTGATGGGCATCGACACGCGCTGCGCGGGCGGCCCGGTGACCGGCGCCAACAGCGACAGCATGATCGTGGTGAGCGCGAACGCGGCCACGGGTGACGTCTACATGTTCAGCTTCCCGCGCGACATCGCGAAATTCCCCCTCTACGTCGGTGGGACCATGCCCGGCTACTGGAAGCTCAACTCGTTTGCCGGCTGGACAAAGAGTGCGCCAAGTTACTTTCCCGAGCCCGGTCAGCCGTCGTTGGCCTACGAGATCGGCTACCTCCTGGGCATCCCCATCGACTACTACGCGTCGATCAACATCTGTGGCTTTCCGCAGCTCATCGACGCGTTGGGCGGCGTCGATGTGTGCAACGCACACACCATCGACGATCCCGGCTACCCGTGGGGCAACGGTCAGTATGGCTTCCACCTCGATCCCGGGCCGTACCACTTCGACGGCGCGACCGCGCTCGCCTACGCTCGCTCGCGCCACGGCAGCAGCGACTTCGCCCGCGCCAAACGGCAGCAGCAGCTACTGACGGCCATTCGCAAGGCCGTCATGGAGCCGCAGAACCTGGCACGTTTGCCCGACATCGTGGCGGCGCTCAGCGGCGTGGTGCACACCAACTTCCCGCCCGACCAGATCGATCAGCTGTTGTCGCTCGCCAATCAGCTGGAGTCCGCTCCCACGGCTGAGTACGTGTTCAGCTCCCCCGAGTGGGCTCAGCACCTGCCGCGCGGGCTGACCAACGGTCGTTCGGTGGAGTTCCTGCGCCTCGACAAGGTTGCCGCTCTTTCAGAGCAGGTCTTCGGCGACAAGAGCCTGTACACGACCGGTGGCGCAGTACCTTCGACTAACCCATTCGATCTCCCGACGCCTTCACCAACACCGTCAGATAACGCTAACGTTTGCTAGGTGCGTATATACGAGGGAACTCCGCGTCAGAACTACGAGGAAGTGCTGCGCTCGATGGGCGCCATCCTCGACCAGCGCGGCATGCGCGAAGTGAGCATGGCTGAGACCGACGACGGTTTCGTGGTCCAGGGTCTGGTGCTCGTTGCCGGCGAGGACAAGGCTTGGAGCGATCCGGCTGCACGGCTGGCAAAGGAGACCTTTTACCTGCGCGAGGACGACGTCTCCCGTTTCATGGACGAAGCGTTTGCGCGGCGGGGCGACAAGTCGGGCGCCGCTGCCGCGGGAGGGGTGCAGGGCGGCTTCTACGAGACGGCTCTGCGCGTACTGGGAGGCTATTTCGACCAGCAGCAGCCGCGCGACGTCTTCTTCTTTGAGCAGGACCATCAGTTCGTGATCCGGTTGCTGATGCCCACTCGCATCGGGTTGCGCCACGTGCTCGTCGAGTTCACCCGTGACGACATCGAGGCGATGATCGCCAGCGCCGGGCACGGACGGATCAAGCCGCCGGGGGCAGGATCCCAGGCGCCTGGCTGACGCGCTATGCGCGGTGGCTTAGCATTGATCGTGTCTTCGGAAATGAGTTGCGATTGGAGGTCCGCGTGAAGAGGCTGATCAAGCTGATCGTCGTTCTCTTCGTGCTTCTGCTCGCGGCCGCCGTCGTCGTTCCGCTGGTCGTGCTTGCCGGCCTCTTCATCTGGCTCAAGCTGACCGAGGAAGCCGACGACGAGGCACTCGAGCTTGAGCAGGAGATGGAGGGCGACGATCAGTCGAGCGACTGAATAGCGACGCGAGCCGGGGCCCGGCGCACCCCGGCGCCCCGGTCAGTTTTCTCGTCGATTACGACGGCACGGTTTCACTGCTCGACATCGGCGATGAGCTCCTGGCACGGCACTTTGCCGACCGTGTCGAGGCAGCCCGGCTGGACGCGCTCTATGACGCCGGCGAGATCGGCTCGCGCGAGCTCATGCGCTGGGACATGGACGTGCTGCCGCGGGATCCCGCGCTGCTGCGTCGCGAAGCCGCGGCCATGCCCCAGGACGCAGCATTCCCGGCATTTGTGCGCGCAGCCCATGGGCACGGCGCACGGGTCGAGGTGGTCAGCGACGGGCTCGGCTTCTACGTGCGCTCAAACCTCGCCGCGCTCGGAGTACGCGACGTGTTCGTGGCCACCAACGACAACACGGTCAGCGATGGCGGTGCGGGGATGAGCTTCCCCTTCAGTCATCCAAGCTGCTTCGTGTGTGGTACCTGCAAGCGAGAGCGCGTCAGGCTGCACCAGGCGGCGGGGCGAGTGGTCGTGTTCATCGGTGACGGCACCAGCGACCGTTTCGGCGCGGCTCACGCCGACATCGTCTTCGCCAAGGATGGGCTGGCCCGCATGTGTCGGGCAGAGGGCTGGCCGTTCGAGCCGTGGTCTGACTTCGGCGAGCTGACGCGCTGGATCGAGGATGCCTTCGCCAACGGTCGGCTGCCGCGTTCGGAGGCGGACCTTGACCCCTGGCGCGCCCAACATGGCCGGGCGCCGCAGGCTTTCATATGCGGCCCGGAGGTCTGGGGGCCGGGTCGTTCGACCCCGGGACCGGGACCGGGCTAGCGCCGCCGGATGCCGATCCTGATGGTCGCTATGATCGGCGCGTCGTGCGTTTCTCCTTCCTGGTCAGTTCACTGATGGCCGTGGCCCTGGCGGGCACTGTGCTCGCCGGCGCCATCTTGATCGGCCTGGTGCCTACGGGCCCGGGCACGGGACCCACTGCCACGCCCGCGCCTGCCTCCGCGTCCGCGTCGCAACAGGTCTCGCAGCCGACGCCGACTGAGGCGATCACTGCCGCTCCATCGCCCACTCCTTCGGCCACCCCGGTGCTGCCCTCGGCGGGCGGCACCTATGTCGTCCAGGAGGGGGACACGTTGACCGGCATCGCGGATCAGGTCGGTGTGCCATGGCAGCTCATCGCCCAGGCGAATGACATCCAGGGGCCCGACTACATAATCCAGGTCGGCGACATACTCACCATACCGGCGGCGCCCAGTAGCTCACCCAATCCCAACGCCTATGTCGTGAAGCCGGGCGACACCATCACTGCGATCGCCCAGCAGTTCGGTGTCGATCCGAGCGATCTGGCCGATTACAACAACGTCGGAAACTGGAATGACATCAAGGTCGGCCAGACGCTCTACATCCCGGGACCCGGCTGGACACCACTGCCAACCGCGAGCCCCTAGCGGTCTGCGCGGCACGAGTGGTGCACGTGCACAACACAGAACTGGGAAACTAGTACTTAATGGTCAAGTAGTACTTTCGGTCACCCGCGCGAGGTGCTAGCGTTAGCGGACTCGGCGGCGCCTGCCGTCGATTAACCCGAAGATGAAGCTAATCGGTCAGAGCCGACTGAGATCTCGGCAAGAGGAAGTGGGGCAAACTGTGAAGGTCGCAAAGGTATTTCTCGCTTCTGTCGTTGCCGGTCTGCTGGTGCTGGCCGGGAGCGCGCTGGCGGTCTCAGCCTACGAAGGACAGGTGCCGGCGCAGATCAAGCTGGTCGCGACGTGCACCGGCAACACGCTGGTGGCGACGGTCCTCGACTCGCAGGGCAACAAGATCAGCGGTGTCGACGTGACGTTCTCGTTCGTGCAGAAGGGTGACAGCGCAGACAGCCTTGCGCCTTCGTCTGACACGACCAACACGGACGGCAAGGCCAGCGTCGGGCTTTCCCTGGCGGACGTGGCGGGCACGCGTGTGCTCAAGGCTCAGACAACCGACGCAGGCGCCCAGAACACGCTCACCCTGAACTGCACCCACGGCCTGCCGCCCACCACCGCCGATGCGTCCACGGGCGGCTACGGCCTGCCGCTGGCGCTACTGCTCGGCATGGCGGTACTGGTTCTCGCCGGTACGTTCACCTGGCGGTTCGCCCGCGTTCGCGCCTAGACTTTCGTTCAGCGCATCATCCCGGCGGAACGCCGGGATGACCCGGCGTTCATAGCGCACTCGGAGTAGTTTTCATCGTGGCCAGAGTTGGCTTGCCGCGAAACTTCGTCGGCTTGGCTGTGCTGGCGCTTGCGATCTTGCTGGCGGTGGTCGGCGTCCCGCTGGTGGCCTCCAGCCTGTCACCATCGGCGCCGGCATCAACGGCCCCCGCGTCGGGCCTGCCCTTTGTCCCCGACAGCCCGGCGGCCCAGGGACCGACTGGCTCACCTGGCCAGTCCGCTACGAGCACCCCGGCACCGGGCACGAGCGTCCAGGGCCTGCCATCGACCGATGGTTCGACGCCAGCGCCCGTCAACGGCGAGTCGGGCATCGTCGCGACACGCGTGCAGGTGCCTCGCCTGGGCATTGACCTGCCGGTCGTGGAGGGGGACGGCGTCGATGCGCCTTTGCACATGGCGGCCCACTATCCCGGCACCGCATGGCCGGGCGGCGGATCAAACATCTACCTCTACGCGCATGCCCGTCAGCAGATGTTCCAGAACCTGTGGAATGCGCAGTTAGGTGACCTCGTCTACCTCGATCTCGTGGATGGGAGCCAGCGCGTCTACCAGGTCACGAAGATCGAGCCGGACATCGCCTGGAACGACCTGAGCGTGCTCGACCCCACGCCCACTGAGCAGCTGACCCTGCAAACGTGCACGGGAACACAGGACACTGATCCGCGCTTCCTGGTCATAGCCACGCCCGTGTCGTGAGCGACGTCGAGCTCGGCGCCCAACCGGTGCCCGAGCGGCGCCGACGGCGGGTCCGGTGGCGGCGCCTGGGGGTGGCACTCATGGTGGTGCTGGTCCCCTTCCTTCTGCTGGGACTGTATGCCGCTGTGCGCTACCTGCCGGCGCTCGACAATGCCCAAGCCGCGCGCGCGAGTCTGCGCAGCGCGATGAGTCAGGCCAGCAACATCGCCACCATCGACGCGGCCGGCCTCGACGCGGCCGCCGCCGACGTCGCCGATGCCAAGCAGCGCTTCAGCCAACTCGACGACTTACTGGCGCACGATCCCCTCATCTCCCTGCTGCGCAATGCGCCCGTGGTTGGCAAGCAGATCCGTGGTGCCGACGACCTGGTCGCGGCGGGTGACGACGTGGTTGCCGCGGCAGAGGACATGTTGAGCGTGGGGCACCAGTTCCTCAACGCTCGCGACGGCAGCGGCGACCCCATGCCGCGCCTGGTGGCGCTGATGCAGCAGGCGGCGCCGGACGTCACCCGGGCCGACCAGCTACTGACCGACGCGCAGCAACACGTCGATGCGATACCCGACGGGTTGGCGAGGCAGATTATCGATGGGCGAGACGAGCTGCGCGATCGGTTGGACCGCTACCTGCCGGTCCTCGACGCGTACGCGGGTGCGCAGGGCTACATACCGTCGCTTCTCGGTGCCAACGGGCAGCGCCGCTACCTGGTCCTGCCGGAGGACCCGGCCGAGCTGCGGCCGACGGGTGGATTCATGGGCTCCTACGGGATCGTCGTGTTCGACGGAGGGGCCATAGTCAGCTCCGACTTCCATGACATCTACACCCTGGACCTGCAGCCGGGCATTCCCTATGTTGCGCCGCCGCGCGATCTCAAGGACCACCTTCTGGGCACCTACTCGTGGCAACTCGCCGATGCAAACTGGTCGCCCGACTACCCAACGTCGGCGCAGGAGGCGCTGGCCCTCTACACGCACGAGTCCGGTGACTCGAACATCGATGGCGTCATCGTCCTGACCACGACAGCGATCGACAAGCTGCTGACCCTTACCGGACCGGTGGCCGTTCCCGAGTACGGGGTCACGGTGCACGCCGGCCAGACGCTCTTCATCACCCTGGCCAACACGCGCCAATCGCAGACGCCGGGGGTCAATCGCAAGGCTTTCCTCGACTATCTCGCCGACCACCTGCTGCAGGCTGTACGTGCGCTGCCGGCCAGCAAATGGTTGGACGCGCTCAATGTGCTGGACGAGATCCGGACACAGCGACAGGCGATGATCTGGCTGGCCGACCCGCAACTGCAGGCGCACGTGGTCGACGCTGGGTGGAGCGGAGGCCTGCGCCAGGACACCGGTGACTTCCTGATGTCTGTCGACTCGAACGTCGCGCCGGTGGGCAAACTGAACGCCATCGTCCAGCGCCAGCTCGCCTTCACCGCTCACATCGACTCCGTCGGCAACGCCCACGACTCGCTGCAGCTGAACTGGACGAACCCCATCCTGAGTGGCGTCGGGCCCAACTACGACACCATGCGCGCCATCCAGAAGAACGTCGACATCCTGGGCAATTTCAACCGCATCGTTGTGCCCGAGAGAAGCCGACTGGTGTCGGTCACGGGAGGCAGCGCGCTGACGCCCGTCGACTCGCTCGAATCGCAGGGCACCGAAGCCGGCCGTGACTGGTTCGGGACCTACCTGATGGTGCCGCCCGGTGAAGCCTCGCTCGATTGGCAGTGGATCTCACCATACGTGGCGATCCCGCCACCCACCGGCGGCCTTGTTACGTACAGCCTCGTGGTGCAAAAGCAGCCCGGGACCAACGCCGACCCGCTCTCGGTGAGCGTTCAATTGCCCGCGGGGGCGCAGTTCGTGTCAGCTTCCGAAGGCGCCCAGGTGAACGGCAGCGTGATCCGCTGGCAGACCAACCTGCAGACCGACGTCGTGCTGCAGGTGCAGTACCGGCTGGGACCGTCACCCGGCTGACATTGGGCGCGCCGGGCGCGGCGTGGCGCGAGCGGGCACCTGACTTTGGTCCGGGTGACCCAAGTACGGTGGGCAGTCCAGTTAGCCCGTGATAGGTTCGCCCGGCGTTGATGGGGGGAGGTGGCGAGGCTGATGTCCGCGCCGCCCACACGTGATCGAGCTGGCAGGTGCGGAAAGCGAGGACCATGTGAACTCGAGTCAGCGGCAGGTAGCCGTCATCGGTTGCGGCCACGTCGGGCTCGTCCTCGCTGCCGGACTCGCCCAGCTGGGCCATCGGGTCGTTGGCGTGGACCACGCGCGCGAGGTGGTTGTTGGACTGTCGCGCGGCATCCCACCGTTCCACGAGGACGGCCTCGAGGAGCTCGTCGCCACGGGCCTGGCGTCCGGCCGGCTTTCCTTCACCGGTTCCTACGAGGAGGGGCTCACCAACGCCGAGTTCGTCTTCCTCGCCGTCGATACGCCGCCCGCCGCCAATGGCGCGCCGGACCTCACAAACCTGCGCGCAGCGGCCGGCTCGGTTGCCGCTTCGCTCCATGGCGAGCGGCCGCTGCTCGTCGTGAAGAGCACAGTGCCCGTCGGCACCTGCGCATTGCTCGAGGAGGTCGTCGCCGAACTGTCCGACTCGCCCCGGGTCCACGTGGTCTCCAACCCGGAGTTCCTGCGCCAGGGACGAGCCGTCTTCGACTTCTTTCATCCCGACCGGACGGTGATCGGCGCGGCCGACGAGGCCGACGCACTCGCCGTCGCGGATCTGTTCCGAGCCCTACCCGGCGCGCGCGTGACGGTCGATGTGCCCACCGCCGAGATGATCAAGTACGCCTCGAACGCGTACCTCGCCACGCGGCTCTCGTTCATCAACGAGATTGCCGGCATGTGCGAGGCACTCGGAGCGGACGTCGACGGCGTCGTGGAGGGCATGGGTCACGACCCACGCATCGGCCCGTTGTTCATGCAGCCAGGCATTGGCTACGGCGGTAGCTGCCTGCCCAAGGATGTCGCCGCCATGCGCTACATGGCCGACGTGCACGGTGTCTCTGCACTCCTGCTGGCAGCCGTGGACGCGGTCAACTCTGGCCTGCCCCGGCGAGCCGTTGAGCGCCTGGCCGCGGAGCTTGGCGGCCTGAAAGGTACCTCTGTGGCTGTCTGGGGGGTGACCTTCAAGGGCGGGACCGACGATGCGCGCCGCTCACCGGCGATGGATGTTGTCGAGCTGCTGGTGCGCGAAGGAGCGAGGGTCCACATCTTTGATCCGTCGGGGGCTTTTGGCCTGCCAGATCATCTACGCGGAGCGCTGCGCCCCGATCCCCTGCAGGCGGCCGCCGACGCCGACGCCCTGGCCGTCCTGGCCGACTGGGATGATTTCGCCGCTTTCGATCTCAGCCGCGTGCGCAAGGTCATGCGCGGCAACCTCATTCTCGACGCACGCAACGTGCTCGATCCGGTGCGCGCCCGGTATGCCGGCTTCCGGTACATCGGCATGGGTCGCGGACAGCTCGCGCCGGCTGCCCATCGAGCTCTCGCGGCACGCCAGGCATTCCACGCCGCGCGGCAGCAGCCAGAGCAGCCGTCGGGGCCGCCCAGCGCGCGGCCAACGGAGTCACCGCGGCTGAAGGGTCGAGCGCCGGGGGACGCCTGAGACGAGCGTCGCGCCCAGGGCTTGGCGCTACAATCGCAAAAACCCCGGAGGAACAGGACCTATGGCGAAGTATGTCTTTGTGACCGGAGGCGTGACCTCCTCACTCGGCAAAGGCATCACCGCCGCCAGCATCGGCCGGCTGCTCAAGAGCCGAGGTCTCTCCGTCTCGATCATCAAGCTCGACCCGTACATCAACGTGGATCCGGGCACGATGAGCCCTTACCAGCACGGCGAGGTTTTCGTCACCGACGACGGCGCGGAGACCGATCTCGACCTGGGCCACTACGAGCGCTTCATAGACGAGAACCTGACCCAACTCTCGAATGTCACCACCGGCCGCATCTACCAGGCGGTCATCGCCAAGGAACGTCGTGGCGACTACCTGGGGGGCACTGTCCAGGTCATCCCGCACATCACCAACGAGATCAAGGAGCGCATCACCCGCGTCGCGCGCGACGGACGTGCCGATGTGGTCATCGTCGAGGTCGGCGGCACGGTCGGCGATATCGAGTCGCTGCCATTCCTCGAGGCCCTTCGCCAGATGCGCAAGGACGTTGGTCGAACGAACGTGCTCTATGTGCACGTGACGCTGTTGCCGGCGCTCAGCGCGACGGGTGAGCTCAAGACGAAGCCCACCCAGCACTCGGTCAAGGAGCTGCGCGGCATCGGTATCCAGCCCGACGTCATAATTGCCCGCTCGGAGCAGCCGGTGCCCGACGACCTGCGCGAGAAGATCGCCCTGTTCTGCGATGTCGCGAGCGAGGCCGTCATCCCGGCGCCCACGGCCGAGACCATCTACGAGGTCCCGCTCCAATTCCACGAGCACGGCCTCGATGACCTGATCGTGCGCGAATTGAACCTGACCGAGAAGGTGAGGCCAGCTGATCTTGATGCGTGGCGGGCCCTGGTCCAGCGCATCAAGGCGCCCAAACCGTCACTCGAGATCGCGCTCGTGGGCAAATACATCGAGCTGCCCGATGCCTACATGTCGGTAACCGAGGCGCTGCGCCATGCCGGTTGGGCCAACGGCCGCGACGTGCGCATCCGCTGGGTCGACTCGGAATCACTGACCTACGACAACCTGGGCGACAAGCTGGGTGGCGTCGCCGGCATCGTGGTTCCCGGCGGCTTCGGCCACCGTGGTATCGAGGGCAAGGTGCTCGGCGCGCGGTATGCGCGCGAGCACAGCGTGCCCTATCTTGGGCTGTGCCTGGGCCTCCAGTGCGGCGTCATCGAATTCGCGCGCGACGTCGTCGGTGCCCAAGATGCCAACTCGACCGAGTTCGACGTCTTCACGAGCGCACCGGTGATCGACTTCATGCCCGACCAGCGTGAGCTCGAGGACAAGGGCGGCACGATGCGCCTGGGCCTGTACCCGGCGCGCCTGACACCCGGCACCAAGGCGGCCGAGGCGTACGGCGAGGAAGTCATCTACGAGCGGCACCGCCACCGTTTCGAGGTGTCCAACCAGTATCGTGATGCGCTCGAGGGCGCGGGCATGCTGCTCTCCGGTCAGTCACCCGACGGCCGGCTGGTCGAGATCGTCGAGCTCAGGGATCACCCCTGGTTCGTGGCCTCGCAATTCCATCCCGAGTTCAGGAGTCGACCCGACCGTCCGCACCCGCTGTTCAACGGCTTCGTCAAGGCGGCCATCGGGCACGGCCCGGAAGTGCCGGCTGCGCAGACGGCTGAAGCCGGTCCGGACGAGCTCGAACAGCGAACAATCGCCATCGGAGCCTGAACAGCCTGCCCTTTACGATCTCGCAACGCCTCCTCGCGTACACTCGGTGCACGAAAGACGAGGAGTGAAGACGATGAAGATCTTCCTGGACACGGCCGAGATCGAGGAAATCCGAACTGCGGCTCGATGGGGCGTGCTCGACGGCGTGACGACCAACCCGACCCTGTTCGCCAGGGTTGGCGGGTCCTACGACGAGGTGCTCAAGCAGATCTGCGAGATAACCTCCGGGCCGGTGAGTGCCGAGGTCGTGGCCGAGGACGTCGAGGGCATGCTGCGTGAGGGCCGCCATTTCGCCAAGCTGGCGCCCAACATCGTGGTCAAGATACCGATGAGCGAGGTTGGGCTGGAAGCCATCTCACGCCTGGCCGATGAGGGCATTAAGACCAACTGCACGCTCATCTTCACCGCCAACCAGGGCCTGCTGGCGGCCAAGGCAGGTGCCTGGCTGCTGTCGCCCTTTGTCGGGCGGCTGGATGACATCAATCAGGACGGCATGGACGTGATCCGCGAGCTGGTCACCATCGTCGACAACTTCGACCTCGACGCCCAGGTGCTGACTGCGTCGGTCCGCCATCCGCGCCACGTGACCGAGGCGGCGATGCTCGGTTCGCACATCGCCACGCTGCCGTTCAAGGTCCTCGAGCAGATGGTTCACCACCCGCTCACGGATGCGGGCATCAAGCGGTTCCGCGAGGACTGGGACAAGGCGCGCAAAGAGGCTGCCGACAAGCAGCCCGCCGCCGCGGGCGCGCGCCAGAACTAGCCAGCCCGCGGCGCTGGCCGCCGGCCTCGCACGCTCACTCCGTCGCCCCGCGCGAAATCGCTGAAAAATCGATGCGCCACGGGGCGTTCCGCGTGGCATGCTTACGCCGCGTCACGGGGAGCAACTTCGAGGAGGGAGCACCATGTCACCGTCGCTCCGTGTTCGGGCTACCCAATTCATCGCGGGAATGTTCGTGGTCGTGCTTGCCCTGGCACCGGCCGCGCGGCCTGTGTCGGCCGCGGACACCGTTACCCTGCGCATCGGCATCGACCAGAAAGCAAGCGGCCACGGCCTGAACCCGTTCCGTGCCCTGCTTGGCCAGGACTGGCTGATGTTCGCCGACGTCTATGACCTGCTCGTGGACTTTGGCCCCAACCTCGAGCCTGAGCCAGGCCTCGCGGAATCCTGGGAGACATCGCCGGACGGCCTCACCTGGACCTTCCACATCCGCCAGGGCGCGACGTGGCAGGACGGCCAGCCGGTCACGGCCAACGACGTGGCGTTCACGCTGAACTTCATCCGTAGCAGCGAGGATCCGGCGTACACGGGCCCCTGGGCGCCCAATGGCAACGACACCAACGGCGACGGTGATCCCGATCACCCGCTGTCACTGTTCGACAACTATCTCGACCTCGCCGACGGGTACGCCAATACGCGCATCTCATCGGTCGCGGCGACCGACGCATCGACAGTCGTGATCAAGACCACGGCACCACTGATCGTGCTCGGCCAGATGTACATCCCGATATTGCCGGAGCACATCTGGGGGAGCATGACCTTTGCCCAGGCCTACAAGACCACCAACGACAACCCGATCGGTTCGGGCCCCTTCCAGGTCGTCGATTTCAACCGCGACCAGGCCATCCGGCTGGTCGCCAACAAGAACTACTGGGGCGGTGCGCCCAAGATCGACCAACTGATCTACCAGTACTTCGACACCGACGAGGCGGCCGTCAACGCGCTGACAACAGGCTCGATCGACATGATCAGCGACGTCCCGACGACGCTGGTGTCAACACTCCAGGGCAGGAGCGACATCACCATCAACCAGGCCCCGATCACCGACTTCGTGGAGCTGGGCTTCAACAGCTGGAACCCCACGCCACAGCAGTTCGACGAACTAGGTACCACGGATTATGCGAAGGGTCCCACCACCGGCTCGAACGGCAACCCCTGGCTAACGCTGCCCGATGTGCGCGCAGCACTCTCCCAGTTGGTCGACAAGCAGCAGCTGGTCGCCAGCGCCGTGAACGGCTACGCCACGCCCGGCGAAGGCCTGATCGGCCCCGCCGACCCGACGTACTACTTCCAGGCGCCGGCGGACGACCCGGCCACCTATCCGGGCGATCTCAATACCGCGATCTCACGCTTCCAGGCCGTTATGGCCACGCACGGATTCGCCGACACGGACGGGAACGGCATCCTGAACGTGCCCGATACTTCTGACGCGCAGGCCTTCGATCCCAACGGCGCCGGGCAGGATTGGAGTCTGCGTCTCTTCGTCCGTAACGATCAGCAGTCGGACATCATCGCGGGCGGCCTGATCCAGTCCTGGATGGAGCAGGCCGGTGTGAACGTCGACCTGCAGCAGATCACCGAGGACGTCCTGACCGACGACACCTACCCCGCGTCGACGAACGCCGATATCGACATGTACCTGTGGGGCTGGGGGCCCGACCCCGACCCCGACTTCATCCTGAGCGTCTTCACGTGCGACCAGATCGATAACTGGCAGGATGCCAACTATTGCGATCCGGCGTACGACGACATGTATCGCCAGTCACAGACGGCCACCGACATCGCGACGCGGCAGCAGATCGTGCACGACATGCAGCAGAAGCTGTACACGGAAGCTCCATACGCGGTGCTCTGGTACTCGCAGGCGATCGAGGCTTATCGAAGCGATCGCTTCACCGGCTTCGTCCAGCTGCCGCGCAGCGGGGGCGCCATCTGGGGTGCCTGGGCGTACGGTCCCTACGGCAGCCGGTTGTCGGTCGCCCTGGTAGGCGCCGAACCGACGGCTGCTCCGACCTCCTCGCCGGTAGCCACTGCCTCAGCGGAGGCTTCCGCCGGCCCGAGTGCCTCGGCGGTGGCGCCGACCCCGGCGTCATCCGAGGAAGCGATCGTGACCACACCGGCGCCGACGGCCGCTCCCGGCGACAACACGACGCCAACCGGTGGTGACAACACGCCGCTGTTCGTGGCGCTTATCGTCATCATCGTCGTGCTTCTTGGAGGTGGCATCCTGTGGATCCGACGCCGGAGCGAACGCGAGGCCGAGTGAGTTAGGCCCGCAGCGCGGGTGGATGAGGCCACAGCCCGGATGAGCAGGGCGTGATGCAATGAGCCGGCGCGTCCTGGTGCGCCGGATCGTCAACGCGCTGGTGACCATCGCCTTCATTGCGGTGGCCAACTTCATCCTGTTCCGGCTGATCCCGGGCGATCCGACGCGCGCGCTCCTGCCGCGCAACGTGAGCTCGGAGGAGCGCGCCGCCCTGCGCGACCGCCTGGGCCTGGACCAGCCGTTGCTGCCCGGTGTCGTGCGCCAGGCGAACGGCCGGATCGAGGTGGATCTCTCGACGCTGCCCGACAGCATCACCAACAACCAGTTGGTGACGTACTTTGGCAACCTGCTCCAGTGGCCGCCTGACCTGGGCGATTCATTCGCCGAGCCGGGCACGGTGGTGGACGCGATTGCACAGCGTTTCTGGCCGACAGTGCTGTTGGTCGGCGTGGCAGAAGCGGTGGCGCTCCTGCTGGGGGTCGCCATCGGCATTGTCGCCGGATGGAAACGGGGCGGCATCTTCGACACGGTGTCGGTGAGCGGGTCGCTGGTGCTCTATGCCGTGCCGCTGTTCTGGCTGGGCATGCTGCTGCTCTTTTTCCTGGCCACGTCGAACGGAGTGCCCATCTTCCCCGAGCAGCAGATGGTCACCCCCGGGCGCGTATATGCCAACTCCATCGATGAGGTGCTGGACATCGGCGCGCACCTGGTCCTTCCCGCGGCCACCCTGGCACTCGGGCTGGTAGCCGACTATGCGCTGATCATGCGCTCGTCGCTGATCGAGGTGCTGACCGAGGAGTACATCACGACCGCGCGCGCCAAGGGCCTGTCCGAGCGGGGCATCCTGCGTCGCCACGCCCTGCCCAACGCGTGGCTGCCCACGGTCTCCCTTACGGCTCTATCACTGGGTTACGTGCTGGGCGGCGCGATCGGTGTTGAGACCGTCTTTGCCTGGCCCGGCTTGGGCCGGTTGACCATCGATTCGGTCGCCGCCAAGGACTTTCCCGTGCTGCAGGGCCTGTTCCTGCTGATCGCGATCAGCGTTGTCCTCGCCAATCTGGCCGCGGAGATCATCTACGGCATGCTCGACCCGCGGGTGCGCGAATGAGACGCCTGCGTTCGGGCTGGCGCATCTTCCGGCGCAGCCGTCAGGGCATGGTCGGGCTGATCATTTTGACCGCCTTCCTGTTGCTCGCGGTCGTTGGTCCGCTGATCGTGGGACCACTCAACAGGGTGGCCTCTTTCCAGCAGCTGCAGGGACCATCACTGGAGCACCTCTTCGGCACGGACCGGGCCGGCCGAGACGTCCTGGTCACGTTCGTCAACAGTTCCCAGGTGAGCCTCATGGTGGGCATCCTCGCGAGCGTCCTCTCGATGATCATCGGCGCCGCCGTGGGAATCGTCTCCGGCTATACCGGCGGTCGCACCGACACCACCCTCATGCGCATCACCGACTTCTTCTACGTGCTGCCGACCCTCGTGCTGGCGGTCGTGCTGGCCGCCGTGCTGGGGCCCAGCCTGATCAACGTGATTGCCGTCATCGCCATCAGCTCGTGGGCCGGCACGGCGCGCATCATCCGGGCCCAGACACTCTCCATCCGTGAGCGTGCGTTCGTCGCCAGGGCACGGGCGTACGGAGCCGGCGATGTGCGGGTGATGATCCGCCACGTGCTGCCCAATGTCTTTTCGCTGATCCTGGCCAACACGACGCTCACCGTCGGCTCGGCGATCTTCCTCGAGACCACGCTCTCCTTCCTGGGCGTGGGCGTTCGCGACACTTTCTCGTGGGGCCGCATGCTCGAGGAGTCGTTCGACGCGGGCGCACTGACGCTCGGCCTGTGGACGTGGTTCGTACCGCCCGGACTGGCCGTCGTCCTGGTGGTGCTTGCGTTCACGCTGATCGGACAGGCTTTCGACGAGATCCTGGACCCACGCCTGCGGTCGCGCGAGCAGGGCGGCGACGAGGGCGGCACGGAAGGCCTCGGCGGGCTGATGCCCGCCGTCGCCGAACCGAGCTGAAGGGAAGAGGTCAGATGTCACTGCTCGAGGTTCGCGACCTGCATGTCGAATTCACCGTGCCCGGCGCGAACGTTCGCGCAGTCGACGGAGTCAGCTTCGATGTGGAGCCGGGTGAGGCGCTCGGCCTGGTCGGCGAATCGGGTTGCGGCAAGACCACCACCGCTCTCGCCGTCATGGGCTTGCTGCCAGGCAATGGCCGCATCACGGGCGGCTCGATCAAGCTCGGCGGCGAGGAGCTGACGACCATGCCAGCCGAGCAGCTACGCCACCACCGTTGGCGCGAGATGAGCATCATCTTCCAGGGCGCCATGAACGCCCTGAACCCTGTCCAGCGTGTCGGCGACCAGGTGCGCGAGCCGATCCTGCTGCATGAGCCCAAGACCACCTACCGAGAGGCGAACCGGCGTGTCAGCCGACTCTTCGACCTGGTGGGCATCGAGCCCGAGCGCAAGAAACGCTATCCGCACGAATTTTCGGGCGGCATGCGCCAACGCGTCATGATCGCCATGGCGCTCGCCAACAACCCCAAGCTGGTGATCGGCGATGAACCGACGACCGCCCTCGATGTGATGGTCCAGGCGCAGATCCTGGAACTCCTCGAGCGGCTGCGCCGCGAGCTGGGCCTGGCCATGATCCTCATCACGCACGACCTCTCGGTGGTCGCCGAGACGTGCGACCGGGCGCTCGTCATGTACGCGGGCCAGCTGGCGGAGACGGGCACCACCGTCCAGCTGCACGATCGACCGCTGCACCCGTACACGGCGCGGCTGATCGCATCGGTGCCCGACATCGAGGGCAAACGCGACCTTGGCGCAGGCATCCCGGGCCGACCGCCCGATCTGACCGATCCGCCGCCCGGCTGTCGCTTCAACCCGCGCTGCGACCACGCCATCTCCGCGTGCCTCGACGCCTATCCCGAGCCGCGCTCCTTCGCCGAGCAGCATCTGGTCGCCTGCCACGCCGTCGACGGCACTGGCCGGCTGCGCTCACCCGGGGAGCTGCAGCTGCTGCCGTCGGCACAGGCGGTGCTGCGCGCCCAGCAGGTGCCGGAGGCAGCGTCATGACCGGCACGCCTTTGACAGCACCGGCGAGCGGCATCGAGCTGCGCGACATCCGCGTGCAGTTCCCCCTGCGCCAGGGGTTCCGCGACATGCTGCGTGGCGCGCCGCGACCAGCGGTGCGCGCGGTCGACGGCGTGGACCTCGCCGTCGGTCGTGGCGAGGTGGTGGCGCTGGTCGGCGAGTCGGGCAGCGGCAAGACCACGCTCGCCCGGGCATTGGTGCGCCTGCTGCCCATCAACAGTGGTCGCGTGCTGCTCGATGGCGACGACGTCACCGACCTGCGCGGGGCGCGGCTGCGCTCGTATCGGCGGCGCGTGCAGATCGTGTTCCAGGATCCGTACGAGAGCCTCGACCCGCGTCAGACCGTCCTGGACATCGTGGGCGAGCCGCTCGATGTGCACGGCCTCGCACGTGGTGGTGAACGCCGCGACCGCGTGGAACAGGCGCTCGAGGACGCCGGCCTGACGCCACCGCGCCGTTTCCTGCAACGCTATCCGCACGAGCTCTCCGGTGGCCAGCGCCAGCGCGTGGCCATCGCCGCGGCGATGGTTCTCGAGCCGGAGATCGTCGTCGCCGACGAGCCCGTGTCCATGCTCGACGTGTCGCTGCGCGTCGGCATCCTGCGCATCCTGCTGGACCTGCGCCGCACGCGCAATGTGGGCTACCTGTTCATCACCCACGATCTCTCGCTGGCGTGGCTGATCGCCGACCGCATCGCGGTCATGTACCTGGGCCGGATCGTGGAGGAGGGCCCTGCCGAACAGGTGGTCCGCGACCCTCAGCACCCCTACACGCGCGCGCTGCTGTCGGTGGCGCCGTCACCCGATCCATCGCGTCGCACCAAGCGGCGCATCCTGGTCGGTGAAACGCCGGACCCGTCGCGGCTGCCGCCCGGATGCCGGTTCTACCCGCGCTGCCCGCTGCAATCCGAGCGCGGCGCAACGGAAGAGCCACCGCTCACCGACGTGGGGCCGGACCACCGCTCGGCATGCTGGCTGGTTCAGGATGGCGCGCCGCTGCCACCTTTCCCGGAGCCCGTTGCCGAAACGGCGAGCGGATCACCCGCGGATCAGGAACCCAGCTTGAGGTAACGCCGAAACCACTCGAGCATGCGCGTGTGCCTATCCCGGCGACGATCGGGCCGCCCGGTGACCGCGTAGACGTGCGACGACTCGGGGTACAGCACGTATTCCACTGTGCGCCCCAACGCCCGCAGCACCAGGAACAGCTGCTCGTTGTCGCTCGGTGGACAGACAAGGTCCGCCTCGCCCTGGAGCATCAGCAGCGGCGTGCGCACCCGCGCTGCCAGCCGCAGCGGCGACTGCCGCCACAGAGCGCCCACGCCGGTCTCGTCGAACGGTTCGCCGAGCCTGGCGCGGCGGTTGTAGTCGGGCCCATTCCACGAGAGCGCCCACACGGCGACCTGGTTGGAGACGCCGTTCTCGCTGACCGCGGCCGCAAATCGATCCGGGTACGCACCCACAAGCCAGTTGACCAGGAAGCCGCCGTAGGAGAGGCCCAGGATGCCGATCCGTGAGGCATCGGCCGTCCCGTCGGCGATCAGGGCATCGATGACGGCCAGGATGTCCGCCGCGTCCACCTCGCCCCAGTGGCCCATGTGCGGCGTGATCCAGTCGCGACCGTAAGCCGCGGAGCCCCGGATGTTGGGCAGCGCGACGACGAAGCCAGCACTCGCCAGCATCTGCACCTCGAGCGATGGCGTGGGCGCCCAGCCGCCCAGCGGGCCGCCATGGATGTTCACCACCAGCGGGCGCGGGCCCGAGGCCGCGGCGTCTCCCTGGCGTGGGTGGGCAATCCAGGTCTCGATCGCGCCGCCCGGGCCGTCGATGAGCCGGTTGTCCATGCGCGGTAACGCGAGGCTCTCCTGCCAGGTCGAGCCGATGCTCGTCACGGTGTGGTAGGCGCCTGTGCCGTCCGGCTCCATGACCTCCATGGCACGGCTGCCGAGCGTGCCCACAACGGCGACTCGCCCACTTGCGGCAACGGCCATCTGCCAGCACGCGGCATCGCCTTCGGCCAGCGGCCGCGGCGCTCCACGAGCCCTGCCGGTGGTCGCCTCGACAGGGAACAGCCACGGGTCGCTGCGCCCGCGGCGCGTGACCAGCGCCACCAACTCGGGGCCGCTTTCCGTGTTGCGCCAGAACGGTCCCGAGCTCGGGGAGCTCATCCAGCCGTTCAGATCCGTGTCCAGCCAGGCGCCGATGGGCAGGTCGAGGTCGGCGGCGAGCGGCACCGCAGGCGCAGAGCCGTCAGCCGGCGCGATGAACAGCCCCGGCTCGGCGTTGTCGGGCGCGCCGTCCTCGTCCACGCCGGCAACTGCCAGCCAGCGCCCGTCGGGCGACGGTACGGCGTGCTCGGCCACGCCGCGCAGGCGCAACACCTCCACCGGCGCGGCGGGCGCACCGCGGGCAGGCGCGGAGGTGACGCGCCAGATGGAAGGTCGCGGGTACAGGTCGGCCAGCTCATGGCGCGCCGCAGAGAACACGAGTGAACGGCCATCCGCATCCCACGCCGGGTTAGCGACGTCGAAGTCGCCGTCGGTGACGGCCACCGCCGTTGCACCATCCGCAGCGTCGATCACCGAAAGATGCGTGTGGTGGTCGGCGTGGCCGATCTCGTCGACACGCCAGCCGCCCACGGTTATGCGCCGCGCGGTTGGTTCCTTGCCGTCGTCGCGCTTGCCCACGAGAAAGCGAGCCGGGCCACGCCAGCCCCAGAACGCGATGCGTGCCCCGTCGGGCGACCAGGCAAAGCCGGTAACGTCATGTTCCTCGTGCGTCAGTTGCCAGGCCTCTCCGCCCTCGAGTGGCAGCACCCAGACCTGCGTGGGCGGCTTGTCGTCCGTGCCGTGGCGTGCCTGTTCGCCGGCGGCCTCCGCGTGCGCCCGCTTGCGCAGGAAAGCCAGCGAGTGCCCGTCGGGAGAGGGGCGGGGGAAGGTGTCGGTCGGCCCGCCCGTCAGGCGTCGCGGCTCACCACTGTCGAGGGGCACCGCCCAGATCTCCTGGTGGTACTCCAGCTCGTCGGTGGAGCGCCGCACGACGAAGGCGGTGCCGCCATCGGGCGCAATGCCGATCTCCTCCATGAAGATTGCCTGGTCGACGACTTCCGGCGTGACGGCCGTTAGCTCGGGCACGCGGGGAGACTAGCGCGCCGCGCGGCTCCGGGCGCGTCAGATCCGAGCATGGCACTCGTGACTGAGCGGCACGCCAGACTTGGCTGCTGGCCACCATCTTGGCAGCGCACTTCGTCGACGTGCCGGGCCGGCGGGCGGGCAGGAACCCGGCAGCGCCTCCCTCAGCCGGGTGTGGCAGTGTCCAATTGGTTGCCGCACGTGGTGCGGTCACTGGGCGCCTTTTGCGCCACCAACCGGGGCACAGCCAGCGAAACTGGGCACGGCGCACGTACTGGGTGCGCTAACGGCAGCAAACGAGCCCGCGCCAGCGGGATCTCGTGGCGCAGCCGCCCCAAGTGTGGTCGACTGCCGCACCTGCCGCGTACATCGACGCCGGCACGGCATCGGCCATGCATCTAGCGACATCTCGGGGCCAGGACGGGTTGGCGGTTCCAC
>CAZSWK010000002.1:66432-69113 GCA_964610835.1 uncultured Anaerolineaceae bacterium
GCATCGGCCATGCATCTAGCGACATCTCGGGGCCAGGACGGGTTGGCGGTTCCACGCGCAGTGTTGCGCGTCGCCACCCGACACGTCCACGTATGGGCGGGGCTATTGACCGACCGGCGCCGGCTGATATCATCTGGCTATCCCCGTTTCCCCCACCGGTCGGTGACTGTGCCTGTCAGGTGGTGCGTGCCGAGGCGAGGACTTCACGGGTCCCTCAGCGGACGCTCGTCGGTTTCCGCCTATCCGGTCCCGGTATGTAAGTAGGTAGGCCAATTCCCGGATGAATATCAACGAACTCAAGAGCAAGAACTTCAACCAGCTGGTCCAGATCGGCGGCGAGTTGGGTGTCGCGGATGCGAACGACATGCGCAAGGAAGACCTTGTCGAGCGCATCCTGCAGGGCCAGGTCGAGCGCAGCGGACAGACCTATGCGACCGGCATCCTCGACATCGTCGACGACGGCTATGGCTTCATGCGCCGGCGCGGCCTGATGCCCAACCCGGACGACGTCTACGTCTCGTCCTCGCAGGTGCGGCGGAACGGCCTGCGCCCGGGCGACCGGGTGAGTGGCGTCATCCGCCAGCCCAAGGACGGTGAGAAATACTGGGGCCTGATCCGCGTCGAGTCGGTCAACGGCGTCGATCCCGAGACGGCCAAGCGGCGCCCCCATTTTGATGCGCTCACACCGATCCACCCGATCGAGCTGATCAACCTCGAGACCGACCCCAAGAACCTGAGCCAGCGCCTGGTCAACCTGGTCAATCCGCTGGGCAAGGGCCAGCGCGCGCTGATCGTCTCGCCGCCCAAGGCGGGCAAGACGTTCCTGCTCAAGCACATCGCCAACGGCATCACCGCCAACTACCCGGAGATCCTGCTGATGGTCGCGCTCATCGGCGAGCGGCCCGAGGAAGTGACGGACATGCGCCGCTCGGTCAAGGGCGAGGTCATCGCCTCGACCTTCGACGAGCCGACCGACAACCACACGCGCGCTGCGGAGATGGCACTCGAGATCGCCAAGCGGCAGGTGGAAACCGGGCGCGACGTGGTCATCCTGCTCGACTCGATCACTCGCCTGGCACGGGCCTACAACCTGGCCCTGCCACCGTCGGGCCGAACGCTGTCGGGCGGCATCGATCCGATTGCCCTCTATCCGCCCAAGCGCTTCTTCGGTGCCGCGCGCAAGATCGAGGAGGGCGGCTCGCTGACGATCATCGGCACCTGCCTGATCGACACCGGCTCGCGCATGGACGACGTGATCTACGAGGAATTCAAGGGCACCGGCAACTCCGAGCTGATCCTCGACCGCAAGCTGGCCGAGAAGCGCGTCTTCCCGGCCATCGACGTCCAACGCTCGGGCACCCGCCGCGAGGAGCTGCTGCTCGAGGAGGGCACGCTGCGCATGGTCTGGACGATGCGCCGGATGCTGTCCGCGGTGGGCACGAACGAGGGCATCGAGCTGCTGCTCAACCGCCTGGCCAAGACACAGTCGAACGCCGAGTTCCTCGCCAGCCTGACCAAGAGCGCCGCCGCCGCCGAGGCGTAATCGCCGCCGGGACAAGCCCGGCTCCGCCATTTTCGGCGACTCTATGATCAACTGGGAATGGAGCGCCTGCGCGAGTTGGACACTCCACGACGATTGTTGGCAATCGCCGGGGCAGTGTTGGTCGTGATCATCGGGTATGCCCTACTCGCGCTTCGTCCGGCTACGGTGCAGTTCATCAACCATGCGCAAGCCCCGGTCGGCTACGCGCAAACCAAGACCGTGCTACTGCAAATCGACGACACGTTCTACCTGATCGGCCCCCCGGGTGCTCCCGATGTGTCAGTTAGCGGTCGACTGAACCACCACGTCAGCATCCTGACCCAGGGATGCGATGAGCTGGGGAGCCTCGACGTGGCGGCCGGGGAATTCGTCGCGGTGACCCTGAACCCCGATAGGTCGGTCGCTACCGGAACCGGAATGCTGAACTGGATGACTGGTACTCCCGTCGCGCTCGCCAGCCCGCCGTGCCCTGTCGCCGTCCCACCGGAGGTCGTGCTCCGAGACATCGTCCTGCTGGTGGCCGTGGCCAGCGGCGCACTGGGGCTGGTCCTGCTTGTAAGGCAGCGGGCCTCGCACCGGACGTAGGAGGGCGGGGCCACGCTACGATTCACCCGATGTTCCTTGACCAGGTCACGATCAACGTCCGTGCCGGCAACGGCGGCGACGGCGCGGCGACCTTCCGGCGCGAGGCACACGTGCCGCGCGGCGGACCCGACGGCGGTGATGGCGGTCGCGGTGGCAGCGTCTACCTGCGCGTCGACGCCGGCGAGACGCTGCTCAGTGACTACCGCCACCGGCATAACTTCCGGGCCGAATCGGGCGGCCGCGGCGCCGGCTCAAAGAAGCACGGCAAGGCCGGCCGCGATCTGACCCTCAACGTGCCGCCGGGCACGGTGGTGCGCGACGCGCGGACGGGCGACCTGATCGCCGACCTGGTGGCTCGCGACCAGACGGTCATGGTCGCGCGCGCGGGCCGGGGTGGCCTGGGCAACGTGCATTTCGCGACGGCCACCAACCAGGCGCCGACCCATGCTCAGAAGGGCGAGCCGGGCGGGGAACGGCGCCTCGAGCTCGAGCTGCGTTTGATCGCCGACGTGGGGCTGGTCGGCCTGCCCAATGCCGGCAAATCGACGCTGCT
>CAZSWK010000003.1:0-7751 GCA_964610835.1 uncultured Anaerolineaceae bacterium
GACGTGACGGACAAGCTGGCACAACGTCTTGCTCAACTGGTGGGCGTATGGAACATCTCGCCTACGCCCTTCCACCCTGACGAGGCGCTCGACCTCGACTCGCTGCGCCGGCTGACGGATTTCGTAATCGAGCGTGGCGTGAACGGCATGACCATCCTCGGCGTGCTCGGGGAGGCGGCCAAGCTGTCCGACCGCGAGCGGTCGGCCGTCATCGATACGGTGCTCGAGCAGGCTGCCGGGCGGGTGCCGGTGTGCGTCACGGTGTCGGCGGCATCGACGCACAGATCAGAGGAATACGCGCGTGAGGCCCGCGACAAGGGCGCACACGCGGTGATGCTCTCGGCGCCGCCATTGCGCCGGCCCAGCGACGACGCCGTGCGGCGCAACTACCTGCGCGTCGCGGAGACGGTGCCCGAGCTGCCGGTGGTAATCCAGGACCTGCCCGCGCTCGGGGTATGGATGACGCCCGTACTAATTGGCCGGCTGGCAGGGGAGGCGCCCAACCTGCGCGTTGTGAAGCTCGAGGAAGAGCCCACGGCGCCCAAGGTCGCGCGGCTGCTCGCTGTCAACGGCGACATCCAGGTGCTCGGCGGGCTGGGTGGGGAGCAGCTCATCGAGGAGCTGCGCCGCGGCGCGGTGGGCACCATGACCGGCTTCGGCTACCCCGAGATCCTGGTCGCCATCATGCGCGACTGGGTGGCCGGCGACCGCGAGGCGGCAACGCAACGTTTTCACCGCTACATGCCGCTGATCCGCTTCGAGAACCAGGCGTTCTTCAACCTGCCGATGCGCAAGCACATCTACTTCCGCCGTGGCGCCATGGCAAGCGACGCGGTGCGCGCACCGGGCCCGACTCTCGACGAGCAGGCGCGGGCGGACCTCGACGACCTGGTGCAGCGCCTCGGACTTACGTAGCCCAGGACAGGGCGTCGGCCAACCCGGCGCGGCCAACGCAGGCATAGGGAGAGGCCCCGGCTTTGAGCCGGGGCCTTCCGTTCTGCCACTGCTGTTGCCAGCTTCGGTCCCGAAGGACCGGTGCTAGGGCTTGAAGTGCGAGATGTAGGTAGACCAGTTGGCCAGCGCGGTGCGCGTGCCGGTCCAGGCGCCTGAGGCCTCCTGATAGCCACAGGTCCCGAGCAGGTTGTCGCCGCTGCCGCCATCGAAGTACGGGCCGCCCCAGTCGGTGTAGTCACACGCGCTGGCGACATACTCGCTGGCGATCCAGATCGAGTTGCCGTCGACGGCGGCTGCACCGTAGTCGCCCCAACGGGGCCGTGGCGGGCTGCCGGCCGGGTTGCTGAAGGCGTTGTAGTTGCTGAAGCCATCCTCCGGGGCAGCACCTTCGCCGCCCGGCACGACGGTCCAGTTACCGGCACCTCTCTTCACGTCGAGAGACGCGTAGGCAGCGCTCGGATTCAGGTCGGCGCCCATGGCCGTGAAGGCGATGATGCCGCGGCCGCTCTTGGTTACGCCGATCGCCGGATAGGTGAAGTCGTAACCCTCAGCGCCCAGGTAGCCCTGCTTGACCACCTTGCTGCTCTCGGGATTGATCACGAACCAGGCAATGCCGGCCTGTTGGCCGCCACCTCCGGGGTTGAGCGCTGTGTCGAGCGCGCCCCACAGCTTGCCATTGGCATAGGTGACCTGCTGCATGCGAGTGTCGTTCGCGTCAATCGTCGAGACGGGCTCGCTGTGGTCGCCGGGCTCGCTGTTGAACAGCAACTGCCAGCAACCTGTACCGGCGATGGTGGCCGTGGTGGTGTCGTTGATGCAGTAACCGAGCGGTGAGTCAGTCCCCGGCAGGCTACCCGAGCCGGGCTGCGTGGCCTGGGGCGGCAGTGCGTACTGCTCGGTCTGCACGATGGATGTGCTGAGTGTCAGGTGCGGGGACCTGCCGGCCAGCGCGTTGGTTCCCTTGAGGGTCCAGACGATGATCTGGTCCGACGTGTAGTCGCCGCTGCCGCTGGTCGGATGAGTGGCTTCGTCGGCTGCGTTCGAGCTCAGGAAGTACTCCGTGTTGCCAGTGCCCGGATTGGGCGACTGGGCAGGCCAGACGGTGAAGCCGGGCTGCGTGTCGCTCACGTTGGTGGGCGCGTTGACCATGCCCCACGTATCGATGTGGACCACGCCGACCGACGGCGCGCCGGCCGCGAGCGCCCACTTGGACATGGCGTAGATCTGCGCCCCGGCGAACGTGTTGTACTGCCACGGATACGAGTTGGTGGTCACGTAGAAGCCGTTGGCGTCGGCACCGATGTGCGGATAGTCGCCCAGGTAGGGACCGCCGCCGGCCGCGATGTTTCCGTCGCCGGCCACGTCGAGGCTGTAGACGTTCCAGGCACCGGTCGGATCGGCCGTCTGCGAAACGGCGATGTCGAGCCAGTTGTCGCCGGTGAAGTAGCCAGCGTAATCACCCGAGGGATAGACATCCAGCGTCAGTGTGACGAGGAAGAAGCGATGGGTCTGGCTGTCGTACAGGCAGCTCGGGTCGGTCACGAATGGTCCGTAGACGCCCGTGCTGCGATCGATCGCCGGTGCATAGCCAAGGAAGGAGTTCAGGTCGATGGCATGGTTCACGTCACGGGCTGCGCCGGCCACGACGTTGCTCGACGTGTTGTCGGGGAGGACCGAAGCGCCGGACGAGTTGAAGACATTGAACACATCGTTGACCGCTTCGACCACGTAGCCGTTGCCCACGCACAGACCCTGGTCAGGCGGCTCGACCGAGAACTGGTTGCCGCCGCGCGTGTAGCGCTGCTGGTAGTGGTTCAGGCCCTCGAAACCGTTGATGAACGCAGGGTTCGACTTGGCCTTCTTTGTGCTGTTGGTTGACGCTCCGTTGGCCTGGCCGGTCGACATGCTGATGACCCCGGCATACGGGTTCTGCGCGCCCTCAGCGGCCTGGCCCACGAATTCGTTGCTCGCCGCTCCGGCATCGTTTGAAGGTGTGAAGCTGCCGAGCGCGGGAAGTGCAGAGCCACCCAGGCTGATCGTCCGCACGTCCTGATTGGCTGTGGGCGCGGGCGTCGACTGGTGTCCGCGCGCGGCGACGAGCGATGGTGTGGCAAGGCTCGTCGCGACGAGCGCGACAGCTACGAAGCCGCTCACAAGGCGCGGCCTTATCCGATCCATACGGACCTCCTCTAATTCGGCTCGCTCGTCTGCCCGGCGGGCCTTGGGGCGCGGTTGGGCTTGTGCGCACGGCGCCGACACGACAGGCTGGGTCAATCCCGTGCTCTTCGTGCCCGATCCGCAACATCAACACTAATCGCCTGCACACCGCCGATCCAGAGCAAAATGGAGACGCTTGCTCGCCGCGCTCGTGGATCACCGAATTGCCGTTGCCCGCGTGCACCATCGCTGATACTGCTCCCGCCGCCTTCCGCGAGGCGGCACAATCAGGGGATGCCACAGCGCGACATCGGTTTGATCCTGATGCGCCAGCTTGCGTCGGAGCTGGCTGTACCACTGTTGCTGGCGGACGAGCACGGCGACCTGCTCTATTTCAATGAGCCCGCCGAGCTGATGCTTGGCAAACGCTTCGATGAGGTGGGCGATCTGCCGCTGGAGGAGCGGCGCAGGGCGCTCGCCTTCCGCGACCAGGCGGGGCAGCCACTGCCCGAGGACCAGCCGCCGCTCATCGTGGCGCTGCGCGAGCAGCGGCCAGTTCACAGGCACGTCTGGCTGCGCGGCTTCGACGGAGCCGATCGCGCAATCGAAGTCACTGCCTTCCCGTTGCTCGGTGGGGGAGGACACCTGATCGGCGGCGTGGCCATGTTCTGGCATGCTCCGGAGGATCACTCCTGAGCGCGGGCACGGCCGGGACGCACGGGCCCAGCGCGCATATGCGCGTGTGCCTATGGGGCACGCGTGGCTCGATTGCCAGCGCGGGCCCGGAGACCGTGCGTTATGGCGGCAACACGGCGTGCGTCGAGGTGGAGGCACGTGACGGCACCATCGTCATCCTCGACGCCGGCACAGGCATCCGCCGCGTCGGGAACACTTTTCACGACCCGCGCCGGCTGGACATCCTGCTCACGCACCTGCACATGGACCACATCCAGGGACTGGGCTTCTTCGCGCCGCTGTTCATGCCCGGTTTCGAAGTTCACGTCTGGGGCCCGCCGTCGACCACGCAGGACCTGCGTCTGCGGCTCACCCGCTACCTGTCGCCGCCGCTATTCCCGGTGCGATTGCGTGATGTCGACGCCCGACTCGAGCTCCACGATGTGCCTCGCGGAACGTTCCACGTCGGCGGCCTCGAGGTGTGCGCGGAGATGATCATTCACCCCGGGCAGACGATCGGCTACCGGCTGTGCGATGGTGAGTCCACGGTCGCCTACCTGTGCGACCACGAGCCGGCGCTCGGTTCGGGCGGGCTGCCTGGCGATCCCGAATGGACTTCTGGCTACGACCTGGCGGCGGATGCCGACATGCTGATCCACGACGCCCAGTACACCGACGCCGAGTACGCCACGCGAGTGGGCTGGGGGCATAGCCGGGTTGCCGACGCGGTCGCCCTGGCGAAGATGAGCCGCGCGCGGCGGCTGGTCACCTTTCACCACGACCCGGGGCACGACGACGATCAGCTCGACGAGATGGTTGCCGATGCACGGCGCCTGGCGCCCCCGGGGCTCGAGGTAATAGCCGGGCGCGAAGGGGCGACCTTCAGACTCTGAACGGCGCCGCCCGGCGCCGCCCGGCGCTGGCCGACCGATTGCTGGCGTATTTGCTAGCGCAGGTTGGTCCAGTATGCCCAGATCCAGCCGGTCTGGCCGTTCAGCAGCTCGATCTGCAGCCACTTCCAGCCGCCGGACTTGGTCTGATCGACGACTGTGAAGTCGACGTTGCGGGTGATCCAGCCGACCACCTGGGTGTTCGCGTGCGGCCCATCGTGGATCTCGAGAGTTGCGGTCGTGTAGCCGGTCGCGATCACATTGCCGCCGGATGGAGCGGCCGGAGCGGCCGTGTCGGCGGCGGTTGGCTGGTCGGTGGCTCCCGCGGCGGTGACCACGTCGAAGTCCGAGCCGTTGACGCTGCTGCCCTGGCCGCTGCCCTGCTTGCCGCCGGCCAGCGGATTGCCGGCATCGGGGGTGGTCGCGTCGGGAGCGGCGGGTGCGCTCGTCGGGGTGGGGCTGGGGGTGGGCGTGTCAACCGGGTTGTTGTTGTTGCCCGAGTTGTTGCCCGAGTTGTTGCCCGAGTTGTTGTTGTTGCCGGTGCCCTCGCTGCCCTGCGTGCCGCCGCCGCTGGCGGTGCCGTCACCGTTGCCGTTACCGGTCGAGTAGTCGACCGTCAGGAAGTACGTGACCGGTTCGCCGATCCAGTGCAGACCGTGGATGGTCACGCCCCACGGGTTGATCAACGCGCTGATCGCCTTGCCGTTGCCCAGGTAGATACCGATATGCGAGCCGCCATTCCAGACCACCAGATCGCCGGGTTGCGCCTGCGATTGATCGGTCGTGAACTGGCCGCGTGCCACGAACCAGCGCATGTAGCCCTGGGAGAGCAGGCGCATGCCGCCGATGCGGGGCAACTCGCCGGCATCGGAGAACGCGCGGAACACCAACCCCGAACAGTCGAAATAGCGTGGGCCGATCCCGCCGCCCTGGTACGGGTGATTCAGGTATTGCTTGGCCGCAGCTATGACCGCCTGCGCAGGGTCGTTGGCTGCGTACACAGGTGTGGGAGCCACGTTGGGGCTGACCAGAGTGATTGCCAGCGCCACCGCCACTGCCGCACGCGCAGGTGTTGCCGGTGCCCGCTTGAGTGCCTCGTCGGCGTACACGGTGCCGATGACCGTGGCGCCCAGGAAGGTGGCCGCGAAGGGCCGCAGCACATTCCAGATCCGGTTCCCGAACGCGGTCACATAGACGACAGCAATGACTGGTACGGCAAGAGCGTACGCAAGCATTCTGTGCGAGCGTCGGTTATCCGGCATCGCGAAGACGACCCTCCTTCGGTGAGACCGACGGGACACGGCGACGGTCGTAACTGCGGGCGCTCCGGATGGGCTGGAAGCGCATCGCCCACTGGACGGGCGACCTTTCCGCATTATTCAGTTGCTACGGCTACGCACGGGCCTCCGACCCGCTCTGCCGAGTATGGCCCTGCCGGAGGGCCGCTGCACGGCGATTCCGCACGTCGGCCGCCCGATTCTGGGTCCGCAGCCGGCCTGTTATCAGGCCGATACGGGTCCCGGTCGCGCATGGCAATCGCTGTAAGCAGGTGCGCGCCATCGTGTCATCGGAACTTCTCCAACGCGTCGCGGTGCCAGCCCCCGACCCGGCACCGCGCACGCGCTCCCTCCTCCTCCGACCGGGGTCCGGGCCCCAACGACCCGGCTCCCGGTCGTTGCTACACTCGGGCTGTCAAGAGGAGGCGGCTGAGAGATGAGCATCGCGGTGGCTCCGGGCACGATGAGCGCAGAGGAGATCGTCGCCCTCTGTCGCAGGTACACCCTGTACGAGTGGTCGGCACAGTCGGCAGTCGATCCGATAGCCGTCGACCACGCCCAGGGGGTCTACTTCTACACGTCGGACGGCAAGCGCTACCTCGACTTCAACTCACAACTGATGAGTGTGAACATCGGTCACGGCGACCGGCGCGTCATCTCGGCGATCCAGAAGCAGGCAGAGAAGCTGGCCTACGTCAACCCGTTCATGGCCACCGACGTCCGCGCTCGCCTGGGCGAAAAGCTGGCCTCGCTGGCACCGGGCGACATCGACGTCTTCTTCTTCACCAACGGCGGTGCCGAGGCGAACGAAAACGCGATCAAATTGGCCCGTCAGTCCACCGGTCGGCAGAAGATCCTGGCGCGCTACCGCTCGTACCACGGCGCCACCGGGCAGGCCATCACCATCACCGGTGACCCGCGACGCTGGGCCGCCGAGAACGGTGTCTGGGGCGTAGTCCGTGCCCCCGACACACAGCGCTGGGGCCAGCCGCTGCCGGAGCCGGTCGAGGACTCGTTGCAGGCCCTCGAGGACGTGATCATGTACGAAGGCCCGCAGACGATCGCGGGCTTCATCCTCGAGCCAATCGTCGGTACCAACGGCATCCTCGTGCCACCCGACGGCTACCTGCAGGGCGTGCGCGAGATCTGCTCCCGCCACGGGATCCTGCTGATCGCGGACGAAGTAATGAGCGGCTTCGGGCGCACCGGTGCCTGGTTCGCGGTCGACAACTGGGGCGTCGTGCCCGACATCATCACCATGGCCAAGGGCCTCACCTCGTCGTACCTGCCGCTCGGCGCGGTGGGCATGAGGCGTTCCATCGCCGATGCCTTCAAGGACAAGGTCTACTACGGTGGCCTCACCTACAACTCGCACCCCATGGGTTGCGCGGCCGCGCTGGCCACCATCGGCGTGTACGAGGAGGACGGTTTGATCGAGCGGGCGCGCGCCATGGGCGACGTGATGGCCGGCCACCACCAGGCATTGCTGGAGCGCCACCCGTCGGTGGGGGCGGTGCGCAACAAGGGCCTTTTCGGGATGGTCGACGTGGTGCGCTCGCGCGCGCCGTTCGAGCCCATGGCGCCCTACAACGGCACGTCCGACGAGATGAAGGCGATCGCCGCCTACTTCCGTGAGCACGGGCTCTACACGCTGCTGCGCTGGAACGGCATTCACACCAACCCGCCGCTGGTCATCACCGAGCAACAGCTCGCCGAGGGCTTCGAGATCATCGACGCCGCCCTGTCGATCACCGACAAGTCCGTTTCGACCTAGAGCTCCGCGGTCTGCCAACGCCTG
>CAZSWK010000003.1:7851-49241 GCA_964610835.1 uncultured Anaerolineaceae bacterium
CTGCCAACGCCTGGAGCTCCGCGGTCCGACCACTCGAGGCTCGGCTGAGCTTTGCGATGTCGGCCAGATTGACATAACCGGCCCAGGCAACGTCCAAGCCGCAATCGGGCGGCGTTCTTCGCGCTCCACTCCGCCGAGCCACGCACGACAGCGGCCCGATAAGTAAGGCTTAAGCCTCCGCTATGCGGGTTTTGTCAATCTGGCAGGCATGGGACGTCACAAGCGATCCGCCGCCCGTATCAGAGGGGCCGCGTTGGCGGCGGACCTGGCAAGGAAGTCCGGCGAGGCAGTGAGGGGCAGCCGGCGACGTCGACGCCTGACGCAAGCGGCGCTCGCAGCGCAAGTCGGCATAAGCCGGGGCAGACTGGCGGGCATCGAAGCAGGGCGCGGTGGAGGGGCGCCGCTGGAGGTCTGGCTGGCGCTGGCGCAGGCCCTGGGCAGGTACCTGCGATTTGAGTTCGGGCGGGATCCGCTGGCGGACCTGGCCGACGCGGGGCACCTCGACATCCAGGAGTTGGTGCTGCGCATCGGAAAGGCGGGCGGCTGGGGCCGGCGCTGGGAGTTGGCGACGCGGCCGGCGGATCCGGCGCGCTCGGCCGACGTCGCGCTCGTGGACGAGGGCGCTCGGCGCATCGTGCTCAACGAGTGCTGGAACACCTTCGGTGATCTGGGGTATGCGGCGCGCTCGAGCGACCGAAAACTTGCCGAGCTGCAGCAGATGGCGGGCGTGCTGGGCGGAGACGATGGGCCGTTCGAGGTCGGCCTCTGCTGGATCGTGCGCGACACGGCCGCGAACCGGGCACTCATGGCTCGCTATCCGCACATCTTCGCGGCGAAGTTCCCGGGCTCTTCACTCGGCTGGCTGCGGGCGCTGACGGCCGGCGCGCCGATGCCGCGTCTGGCCGGCCTGCTGTGGTGCGACCTGCACGCCACGCGGTTGTTCGCGCGACGCGCGGTCGTGCGCGAGGTTGCGCGCCGTCAGGCGGCCTGAGGTCAGGTCACGCGCCGCCGCGGGTATCGAGCAGGCTCCCCCAGTGCAGGCCGCGCACCGCGACGAGTGCCGCAAGGGCGGCGATGACCAGGACCACCGCGGCGGCTAGCGCGGCGTCCAGATCGTCGGACTGGAACTGGCCGTAGACGAGCAACGGCAGAGTCTGCGTCCGGCCGCCGATGTTGCCGGCAAACATGATCGTGGCGCCGAACTCGCCGAGCGCCCGCGCCCAGCACATGACCAGCCCGGCGGTGAGCGCGGGCGCCGAAAGCGGCAGCGTGATCCAGCGCAGCACGCCCCGTTCGTTGGCACCGTCGACCCGCGCGGCGTCTTCCAGGGCGTGCTCGACCCCGGCGATGCCGACACGTGCGGAGCGCACGAAGAAGGGCGCGGCGACGAAAACCTGGGCGAGCACGACGGCGGCCGTGGTGAAGGGCAGCGTCACGCCCAGCGCGGCGAGCGGCTCACCGAGCAGTCCGCTGCGGCCGAAGACGAGTAGCAGCGCCAGGCCGGCGACCGATGGCGGCAACACGATCGGCAGGTCGACCGCGGCATCGACCAGCGCGCGACCCAGCCGCCCGCCGGGCACGTGGCCGCGCGCCAGCGCGAGTGCCAGCGGCATGCCGATCAGGAACACGATCACGACGCTCACCACGGTCGTAGCCGCGCTGAGGGTCAACGCGTCGAGCACTGCCGGGCTGGCGATCGCCGCCAGAACGCCGCCCGACCCGATGCCGCGCAGGATGAGCACGAAAACCGGCAGGGCGAGCAGCAGCAACGCCGGCATGCCCAGCAGGGTCAGCCAGGCCGGCGTCCGACGGCCCTGGCGCTCAAGTGCTGCCCGGGTGCCGGCTTCGCCCGCCACCGCGGTGCTCATCGTGCCGGCTCGAAACCGGCCTGGCGCAGGACCGCCTGGCCCTGCGCGCCTGTCAGCCAGGCCAGAAAGTCGTACGCCATCTTGGCGTTGGGCGAGGCGCGCACGACCACCGCGCCATAGGTCGCGACCACGTTCGCCGCGCCGGGAATGGGAATCGTCGTGACGCCGGTCGCTGCCGCCGCATCGGACGCATAGACGATCGCGGCATCCCCCTCACCCAGCTGGACCTTGCCGACCACGGCGGCCACGTTGTCCTCGCGCGAGCAGACATTGGCCTCGTAGCGGCTGGCGAAATCGGCGCCATAGCCGGGCAGCGCCGCGAGGAGGGCCACCGCCCGTTCGGCATACACGGTGATGGGCACGTTCGGCCCGGCGGCAATGATGCACACACCGGGGTGCGCCAGGTCGGCCGGCGTGGTGATGGCGGCCGGGTTGCTCGATGGCACGACGAGGGCCAGCGAATTGCCGGCGAAGTCGGTGACCGGCCCGTCAGCCAGGCCGTCATCGACCAGTGTCTGGGCATTCGTCAGGTCGGCCGACAGGAAGACGTCTGCCGGCGCGCCCTGTTCGATCTGCACGCGCAACGCCGCGGACGAGCCGGTTGCGAATGTCAGCTTCCCATCCGGGTGGTCGGCCGCCCAGGCTGTCGCGAGCGTGCCTGTCACTTTGGTCATCGAGGCCGCGGCATAGATGGTCAGCTGACCGCCACCGGACGGCGTGCAGGCCGCCGCGGTGAACATGACCAGCGCCCCCAGCAGCCAGGCGCCCGCCCGCACCTACGCCTTCCGATCGCGGCTCGACGGTACCTCGACGATGACGTTGGTCGCCTTGACCACGCAGATCGCCTCGTCGCCCACGGCCAGGGCCAGCTCCGCGACCGCCTCCGCCGTCAGCAGGCTCACCAGCCGGTGCGGCCCGGCCATGACCTCGACCACCGCTGCCACGCCGTCGTGTTCGATACGTGTCACGACGCCCGGGAAGCGGTTGCGTGCGGACTGCGCGACGATCGGCCGCTCCGCTGCCGGATGGCGTCGTTCGCGAACCAGCCGGCGCACTTCCGACAGGCGGACCAGGCGCTGGCCGCCATGGGTGCGGGCAGTCTTCAGCCGACCTTCGCGCTCCCACCTGCGCAGGCTTTCGACAGACACGCCGAGCATCCCTGCCGCCTCGCCGATACGCACCTGAGCCGCCGACCCTGTTCGCGCCATGTGAGGTATCTTCCAACGATATGGAGATAATGTCTAGATAAGTGACGCCTGGCCGACGACTGCGCTCCATGCCTGCTGGCCACAATCTATCCTTGGAGAAGATGACGACCGACGGGCCTGACGGCAAACCGAGCGCCAGCGCACCCGCGGCCGGGGTGGCCCGGGCGATTGACCGCATCGTCGTCGCCGGCGTGGCGCTGACGGCGCGCGCCCTGAGCCAGGCGACCAGCGAGTCGGACCTTTCGTTGCCCCAGTGGCGCGTGCTGGTGGTGCTGGGCGAGGCGACCGAGCCGCTGCGCCTGAGCGACATTGCCGCGCACGTGGGCGTGACATTGCCGGCCACCAGCCGGCAGCTGCGTCGCCTGGAGCGCCGCGGCCTGATCGAGATCAGGCCGCACGAACACGACCGACGTGCCGTCAGCGTGGTGCTGACGCCGGCGGGTCAGCGGCTGCGCGAGATGATCGTCAGGAACCGCCTCAAGGCCATTCGCGACGCCACGCGCGAAGTGACCGTGGACAGGGAGGGAGCGAAGCAGCTGTCGCGGCTGGCAGCGGCCCTCGATCAATTCAGGTGAGTCGCGTGACCGCCTGGTTGCGGTCGCTGCTTTATGCAGCACGGCGACGCGCCCGATCGACGGCATACCTGCGCAAGTGGGTGGTGCTGGGGGCCCTTATCGGCCTCATCGCGGGCATCGGCGCAGCTGTCTTCTTTGCCGCGCTGGACGTGGCCACGCACTACTTCCTGGCCGTGCTCGCCGGTTACGCGCCGTCCACGCCGGTCGGTGAGGGGGCCGTGCCGATCAAGATGCCGCCGCTGCCATGGGCGGTGCCGCTCGTCGTGGCGCTCGGCGGGCTGATCTCGGGCATCATCGTCTTCCGCCTCGCGCCTGAAGCCGAGGGCCACGGCACCGACGCGGCCATCTCCGCCTTCCACCACGGCGCGCGCCGTATCCGCTCGCGCATTCCGCTCGTCAAGCTCGTCGCCTCGGCAGTCACGATTGGCTCGGGCGGATCGGGTGGCCGCGAGGGACCCACCGCCCAGATCGGCGCCGGGTTCGGCTCGTGGCTGGCGCGCGTACTCGACCTCGATGCACGCGACGCGCGGATCGCCGTCTCGTCGGGCCTCGCGGCGGGCATCGGCGCCATCTTCCGGGCGCCGCTCGGCGGAGCCGTTCTGGGCGCCGAGATCCCGTATCGCGAAGATGTGGAATCGGACGCCCTGGTGCCCAGCTTCATCGCCAGCGTGGTCGCGTTTTCAGTCTTCGGGGTGCTGGTCGGCTTCAGCCCGATCTTCGGCGACATCACCGGCGCGACCTTCTCCGACCCGCGCCAGTTGATCTACTACGCGCTCATCGGCCTGGCGGCCGGCATCGTCGGCCGGCTGTACATCGGCGGTTTCTATGGCGCCACCGATTGGTTCGGCCGCTGGCGCATCCCGCGCGAGGTCAAGCCCGCGATAGCAGGCTTCGTCGTCGGCTGCATCGGCCTCGCCGTTCCCGGTGCGCTGGGTACCGGCTATGGCTGGGTTCAGTCGGCGCTGAGCGGGCAGACGCTGCTGGCCCTGCCCATCTGGATCGTGCTGGCGCTGCCTTTCGCCAAGATCGCGGCCACCGCGCTGTCGGTCGGCTCGGGCGGCTCGGGCGGCATCTTCGGCCCGGGCATGGTCATCGGCGGCCTGCTCGGGGCCTCGATCTGGCGCCTGCTCGAGCCGATTGCGCCGGCCATCCCGGCCGATCCGGCACCGTTCGTGATCGTGGCCATGATGGCGCTGTTCGGCAGCATCGCGCACGCGCCCCTGGCGGTGATGCTGATGGTCGCCGAGATGACCGGCAACCTGGCCATGCTGGCACCGGCGATGATCGCCATCGGGATTGCCACCGTGGTTGTCGGCGACAAGACCATCTACCGCAGCCAGCTCAAGTCGCGCACCGACTCGCCGGCGCACCGCTTCCGCTTCGCGATGCCACTCATGTCGTCTCTCCCGGCCGGCGATGCCGCACGCCAGCCGCGCCTGGTCCTCAGCTCGGACATGCACGCTGCCCAGGCAGTTCAGCGCATGACATTCGAGGGTGTGCCGGGTGCGCCGGTGCTCAACGCGGACGGCATCGTGCGCGGCACGCTCAGTCTCCAGAAGGCCGAGGCGGCCCCGCCGCAGACGCCCATCGCCGAACTCACCGATCGTGGGCCCGTGGTCAATGCCGACGACGGCCTGGACGACGTGCTCGGGCGTCTCGCCGACGAACACGCGACGTGGGCGCCGGTAACCGTGGACGGCCAGCTCGTGGGCATCATCTCGAGTCGCGACGCGATGGATGCCTATCGCCGGGCGCTGGCCGGCAACGTTCGCCAGATACGGGGCGTGGGCGCTCACGGCGCCCTACTCGAAGGCAGCCTGCCGGCTGGTTCGGACCTCGCCGGTCGCACCATCATGGAGGCCCACTGGCCCAAGGACGTCGTGGTCGTCGCCATCCAGCGCGGCGAGCGGCTGATCATTCCCACCGGTGCCACGACGCTCGAGGCGGGCGATCGGCTGACGCTGTTCGCCACGCCGGAGTCGGAGGAAGCGGCGCGGGCGATGATCGAGACCCAGCGCAAGACAACAGTCGCCGGTGTGAATGAGCCACAGCCGGCCACCGGCGAGCCGGATTAACTGGCGCCCATCCGCACGCGACGGCGCAGCGCGGCGAGAGACAGCGTCAGCGACAGCGCAGCCACGGCGCCCGTCGTGATCAACGCCCCGGCCAGCCGGCTGGGTTCCCAGCCGGCAACGACCAGCGAGCGGAGCCCGTCCAGAACGTAGGTAACCGGGTTGACGGCGGCGACTGTTGCCAGCCAGCCGGACAGGGCATCGGCCGGGACGTAGGCGGTGGTCAGAAACGCGAACGGGAAAAAGAGGATGAAGCTGGCGCCCACGGCCGCCGGACTGCCGGTGCGCAGGGCGATGGCATACGGAAAGCCGGTGAAGGCCAGGCCCCACGCGGCCGCCACGACAACGAAAGCGATCATGCCCAGCGGCCCGGTCACAAACGACACACCCGCGACCGCGCCCATGGCCAGCACCGGCAGGCACAGTGCGACGACCAAGGCGACGTCGGCGGCCATCAGGCCCAGCAGCAGCGCCAGGCGCGACACGGGCGTCAGCAGCAGCCGCTCGAAGTAGCCGCTCGAAATGTCCGTTACCAGCGCATTGGCGCGCGACACGCCGGTGACGGCGAAGATCACCGCCACGGGCAGCTGGAACGCCGTGTAGTCGAACCCGGCGACGGCGTTCGCAACGTTGCCCAGTGAGCCGACGTTCACCGCGAAGAAGAAGACGGGAATGATCAGGGCGGGGATGACTGCCGCGGGCTCGCGCAGCGCCCCGCGCAATGAGCGCCGTGCGACGGTCAGGAGATCGCCGACGAAGCCGATGATCCGCAATGAGGCCGGCTCCACGAGGCGAGGACGGCCAACGGGTAGCACCGAATCCATCACTCGTCTCCGTGGTCGCCGTCGGCGGCCAGCCGGCGGCCGGTGACCTCGAGAAAAACGTCGTCGAGCGAGGGTCGACGCAGAGTCATCTCGCGTACGGTCAGGCGATCGCTCTGGGCCAGCCTAGCGGCGATGATCGGGATGGACGCCGGGCCGTCACTGACCATCAGCCGCAGCTCGTGGTCGGCGGCCTCGACGTGTTCGACAGGGTCGAGGTCGGCGACGGTCGAAGCCGCCGCACCCGGTTCGCCGTCGAAGCGAATGACGATTACGTCGCGGCCTATCCGGCGCTTCAGCTCGGCCGGTGCGCCTTCTGCCGCCAGGCGGCCGTCGACGATGATGCCGATGCGCTCGGCCAGCTCGTCAGCCTCTTCGAGGTACTGCGTAGTCAGGAACACGGTCAGTCCCTCCTCGCGGTTGAGGCGGCGTACTTCCTCCCACACCTGGCGCCGGCTGACCGGGTCCAGACCGGTCGTCGGTTCATCGAGGAACAACACCTGCGGCTGATGCACGAGCGCGAGCGCCAGGTCCAGCCGGCGGCGCATACCGCCGCTGTAGGTTGCGACGCGACGATCGATCGCCTGGCCCAGATCGACGAGTTCGATGAGCTCGCCGATGCGACTGCGTGCTGCAGCAGCGGGGAGGCGGAACATCCGTGCCTGCAGCGACAGCAGCTCGCGCCCGGTCTGGATCAGATCGAGCGAGGCTTCCTGGAGGGCCACGCCGATCCGCAGGCGCACGCCGGCCGGATCGTCGACCACGTCAACGCCGGCGACCTGCGCCCTCCCCCCAGTCGGCCGAAGCAGCGTGGTCAGCAGGCGCACCGTCGTCGTCTTGCCCGCGCCGTTGGGACCGAGAAAGCCGTAGATCTCGCCCTCGGACACCGCCAGCGAGAGTTCGTCAACGGCGCGCCGGCCGCCGAATTCGCGTATCAAGCCGCGGGCGGCGACCGCATGGCCGCCGCCCGCGAGGGGTGCCTGGCGCTCGGCTCCGGTCTCGATGCCGGAGGTGGCCAGGGTCATGCGTGGCTCTCAGTGCTGGGCAGTGCCCAGCGCACGAGCGCCGGCAGGAGTACGACGCCGGCGATGCCGACGACGACGTAGATGGCCGACGAGATCACGTTGGTCTCGCCAAAGCTGGAGCCGGTCAACGCGGCCACCAGGTCGAACTTGGCAATGCCCACGAGCAACCAGTTGACCGCACCGACGATGACCAGCAGCAGCGACAGAGAGTTGATGTAGCGCACGAGTGTCTCCCTTCCATGACTTTTGCCCAGTGAATGTGTGCCTAGCCTTTGTATAAGGTTGGCGAGTGGAACTGTAGAGGCACTGGCTAGCCTTGTCAAGCCCTTGTCGAGTGCTATTCTGGACAAACCATGTACACGATCAAACGAGCTGCTGAACGCGCGGGGGTTCCTGTGACAAGCCTGCGGGCCTGGGAGCGACGCTATGGCGTCGTCCATCCGATGCGGACCGACGCCGGCTATCGCCTGTACGACGACGCTGCCGTAGAGCGACTGCGCACGATGCGCCGTCTGATCGCCGCGGGGTGGTCGGCCAGCGCGGCGGCCGGAGCAGTGATCAGTGGTGAGGTGCCGGTCGAGCCGGCCGGGCCACCGGCCGCGCCTGGCGTCGCGGCCGAGGCTCTCCTCGAGCGGTTTGTCGACGGGGCGCGGCGGATCGACGCGGCCGCGGTCGGCGAGGTCCTCGATCAGCTCTTCCTGCGCGCCTCATTCGAGCATGCGGTCGGCGAGCTGCTTTTCCCGGCCCTGCGCGCTCTGGGCGCCGCGTGGGCGAGCGGCGAGGTGAGCGTGGCCGGCGAGCACCTGGTCAGCCAGGCGGTCCTGCAGCGCCTGCTGGCAGCCTTCGCCGCGGCCGGCGTGGAACCAGCTGGCATCGGCTCGATCGTCGTCGGATTGCCGCCCGGCAGCCAACACGAGTTCGGGACGCTGTCTTTCGCGACCGTCTGCCGTCGCCGCGGATTGCCGGTCGTCTACCTGGGCCCGAACCTGCCCGTGGCCGATTGGCTGAGCGCGACGGCGACGGCCCGCGCGGCGGTCCTCGGTGTTCCCACTCCGCGCGATGCCCGGTCGGCCCTGCAGGCCGCCAGCGCGATCAGGGAGTCCCGTCCTTCGACCATCGTTGCCATGGGTGGCGTGGGGGCACCCGCCGCCCGAGACGGCTATCTCTCGCTTGCCCGCGATCAGAGCGTGGCCGCGGGCCAGCTCGAGGCTGCGCTGGCCTAGAGGTTGCTGGTGCAGGCGCGGCACTTCGTGGCGTCGGCGGGCACGCTCTCCTTGCAGTAGGGACAGGTCTTGGTCGGTGCCTCGGGTGCCGGCTCCTCTTCCTTGATGAGTGAGCGGCTGATCCACCAGACGACCAGGGCAATGATCACGAAGGAAATGAGCACGTTGATGAACGTGCCGTAACGGATCGCCACCTCCGTGGCCGGGTCGCCGCCGGTCGCGGCCTGGAGCACGATCTTGAGGCTCGCGAAGTCGAGGCCGCCGAGCGCCAGGCCGATGGGCGGCATGATGATGTCGTTGACCAGCGAGTTGACGACGTTGCCCAGCGCGATGCCGATGATCACGCCGACTGCCAATGCCAGTGCATTGGTCTTGGTCAGGAACGCACGGAACTCGCTAAGCATCGCCCTCTCCTTTCGACCGCCCGCCCTTGGCGAGCCGCTGACTGCCTGCGACTCTAGCGAGTCGGAGGGTCAGAGACGGGTGCGGATGAACGTGAACAGGCGTTCGTCGGCCAGCGGTCCCGTCTCGCCGGCGAAGCGCGCCACGCCCACGCTGCCCAGCGTCTCTGCGCCGGGCACGGTGTCGAAGGCCGCGTTCTCGAAGCCGGCTTCCTCCAGCCAGCGGCGCACGGACGGCGTCAGGTCGGGCGGCCGCCGGTGACGCGTCCAGATCAGCGTCGCGCCCGGCACACACAGGGCAGCCGACGCCCGCAGCGTGTGCTCGACGTCCGCGTCACTGATGTTGCCGAAAACGCCGCACTCGAGCACCAGGTCGGCCGGCGCCGCACCTCGATAGGCACCGAGTTCGCCCGCATCACCGACGACTACCTCGATGCCTTCCACGCCCAGCTCGGCCAGCCCGCGCCGGGCCTCGGCCGCGAGATCCGGGTCGAGTTCAACGAGGCGGCCGACGAGGTCACGCCGCTCCACGTCGCCAAGAGCGCCGCGCAGGTCGCGTGCCTGGCCGGCGCACATGCTGATGATGCGCACCGGAGACCGCTCGATCTGCTCGAGCGCCGTCACGATGTGGCCCTGGACGATCTCGAGGCGCTGGCGCATGGGCCCTTCGCTGTCGTACCGCTCGTGCCAGACGGACCAGTCCACTCTGCTGTCGGTCATCGCCAGAACATAGTTGCCCTGCGCGCCGCTGATGTCTAATGTTCGCGCTCAGCCCGGCCCGGGCCGGCGGAGGGGGTTTGCGGAGGAGCGTCTCGTGCGGCGAGCGATTGGATCATTGGCGATAGCCCTTGCGTTCGTGGCGCAGGGCCTTTTACAGCCGGCACTGGTGAGTGCCTATACCGTCATCAGTGAGAGCGGGCTGCACGGTAACTACTGGCTCACCGAGTCAGCGGCCGCGCCCGCCACCAAATGCGTCTACGGCAAGCAAGTGCCGCCCAACGGGGCCTGGTTCCGGTTCATGCGCGTCAAGCCGCCGACGGTCTTCGCGGCCGATCGCAACTCGGCCATTCGCGACCATCGAAGGGTGAGCTGGCAGTTCAAGGTCCAGGTCATGCCCTTCAGCGGCGGGTCGTGGAAGAAGGTCGCCAGCTCGGGCATCCAGAAGGCCACCGCCTACGAGGATCAAGCGGCCCCGTTCTCGGCCATGAAGGTCTACTGGAAGCCGAGTCGCACAGGCCCCAACGCGGGTGCCCTGAAGGTCCGCAACTTGATCGTCATCCGCTGGTACAAGCCCGGCGGCGCAATCGAGGGCAAGGTCAAGCTGACGGCCGACTATTACTACCTGAAGATGCCGTGGGGCAACGCCACCTCGGGCCAGGCCTACTGCCAGGACTACACGACCTCCGGCTGAGCTCGGCCGGCGGCCATCGCTCAGCCCTTCTCGTCGTCGGATCAGGGCCGCCTGCAGGCAGCACACCGGCGAGCGCTGACGCCCGATAGTCTTGCGACCGTGACGAGCATCGTCGTCGCCGTTCGCTCCGCCGCGTGAACCTCGGGCAGGCCATCGCGATCGTCCTGGCCGGGCTTGCGGCGGGCACGGTCAACACGATCGTTGGGTCCGGCTCGCTGATCACGTTTCCGACGCTGCTCTTCTTCGGCTATTCGCCCCTAGTCGCCAACGTGAGCAACACGCTCGGGCTCGTGCCCGGGTCGTTCAGCGGCGTCATCGGCTATCGCCGCGAGCTGCCGCCACCGAACGCCCAGTTAGTCACCTTTGCCGTGGTGGCGATTGCCGGCGGCCTGACCGGTGGCGTCCTGCTGCTCGCCCTGCCGTCCTCGACCTTCGAGCTGGTCGTGCCCTTCCTCATCCTGCTCGCCAGCGGCCTGATGGCGGTTCAGCCGTACTTGTCGCGCGCCGTTGCTGCACGGCGCGGCGCCGGACGCCGCCACGACGCGGTTCTGATCGGGCTCATCTTCCTGACGGCGATCTACGGCGGTTACTTCGGTGCCGCCCAGGGCGTTCTGTTCATAACCTTCCTGTCGATCTTCCAGGCAGGCAATCTGCAGCGCTCAAACGCGCTCAAGAACGTCCTGGCGATGATCACCAACGCGGTGGCCGCGGCCCTGTTCATCTTCGTGGCGCCGGTCGATTGGCCGGCCGCGGCGTTGATCGCGGTGGGCGCCATTGCTGGCGGCCAGATCGGCGCATTTGCCGGCCGCCGGATGCCCCCGGGACTCCTGCGTGGGGCGGTGGTCATAGTCGGCGTGGTGGTCGCCGTGCGGCTCCTGGTCGGCTGACCTCGCCTTCCGGCATCGCCCGGCTTGCGTCAGACGCACGACCTGTCCCAGCGCGGCCGGTCAGGCTACCTTCTGAGCGCATTCGTGCCCGCCGCCCCGCACGAATCGGGCACCGGCACCTCTCGCCGATCTCTCTGGCGTCGTTTGAGCCGCTCGAATCGACCCGTGGTTGGCCAGCCGGCGCCGAAACCTGGACGAGGCGTGCGTTGGGCGCAAGCGCTGCGCGGCCCGGTCTTCGCCAGGCCGAGCGTTGCCGGTCAGTCGCCCTTCGGTCAGTCGTCCGCCGGTCAGTCGTCCGCCGGTCAGTCGCTGCGGCCGGTGCCGAACTGGCGGTCGCCGGCGTCGCCCAGGCCGGGCAGGATGTAACCCTTCTCGTTCAGCTGGCGGTCCAGTGCCGCGGTGTAAATGGGCACATCAGGATGCGCGGCCTGCACGGCGTGGACGCCCTCCGGCGCGGCAATCAGGTTGACCAGCTTGATGCGCTCCGCCCCCCAGCGCTTGAGCACCTCGATGGCGGCCGTGGCCGATCCACCGGTGGCCAGCATCGGGTCGAGGATCAGGCACAGGTCGACCGTCGTCGAGTTGGGCAGCTTGTTGTAGTACTCGACCGGGCGCAGGGTGCGCTCGTCGCGGAACAGGCCCAGGTGCCAGACCTGGGCGGTGGGCATCAGCTCGAGCATGGCGTCGACCATGCCCAGGCCCGCGCGCAGGATGGGCACCAGCCCGATCCGATCGGCCAGCTCGTGGCCCTGCATCTTCTCGAGCGGGGTGTGCACGCTGATCGACCGCAGGCGCGCGTCGGCGAGTGCCTCGTAGCCCACCAGCCACGAGATCTCGCGCACGAGCTCGCGAAACTTTTTGGGCTCCGTCACGGCGTTGCGCAGCAGCGCCAGCTTGTGCTGCACGGCCGGATGCGTGGAGACGTGGAGTGTGGGGAAGTCCGCATGGCTGGCCGGCAAATCCGGCTTCGAGGTCGTGGTCCGGGGCATCGCCTCGATTGTATGGCCGCGCGTGGGGGGATTGGCGCGCCGAGGCGCTACCATCGAGCCGCATGGCTAGGACCCAGACACGGCCTGCGACCGAGCCCGCGCCCCACGCGCAGGCACCCGCACGGACGCCCACCCGCCGCGCGCTCGCTCGCGCCCGCCCGGCGCTGGCGCGTGCCCGCTACCCACGCGGAGCGGCCGCACCGGTCCTCGTCGAGGTTCGGCGGGGGCCTTTCGTCGAAAGCCGGCACCGCGGCCACGTCGTCCAGGTTGACGCGAGTGGCCGGGTCGAGCGCGGCGTCGGCGATCCCGACTACGTCACGTCGCTGCGCTCGGCGGTCAAGCCCTTTGGCCTGCTGGCGCTGGTCAAGGCGGGCGGCGTGGAGGAGTTCCACCTGACCGGGCCCGAGCTGGCCGTGATGGCCGCTTCGCACCACGGCGAGGACATGCACGTGCGCACGCTGCAGGGAGTGCTGCGGCGCGCCGGACTCTCCCAATCATTACTGGCCTGCGGCACCGACGGCGCGCCGCACGACGCCCTCACTGCCGCCCGGCTCGCGCGCGATGGCGAGGCACCCGGACCGATCCGGCACAACTGCTCGGGGTTCCACGTGTCCAGCCTGCTGCTGGCCCGCCATGGAGGCTGGTCGCTGGCCGATTACTGGCGTCCCGACCATCCCACCCAGGTCGCCGTGGCGGAGGTCGTGGCGCGCGTCTTCGGCAGCCGGCCGTCCGAGCTGGTGACCGCAGTCGACAACTGCGGAGTGTTGACCTACGCGTTTCCAATGACAGCGATCGCCCGCGCCTATGCCCTGCTGGCCGATCCGGCCGGTGTGGCCGATACCGGCACCGCCGGCCTGGTCGGCTCGCTGACGAAAGTACGAGACGTGATGATGGCCGCGCCTGAGATGGTGGGCGGTTCGCGCGGCGCGGTCGACACGATGTTGATGCGCACGCGACCGGGCGCGCTGGTGGCCAAGGGCGGCGCGGAGGGACTGCGCGGCATCGGCCTGCTGCCCGGCTGGGCCGGCAGCCGCAGCACGGCGATCGGCGTGGCCATCAAGATCGAGGACGGTGACCTGGCCGGCCGCGCCAATCGGGCCGTGACCATCGAGACGCTGGCCCAGCTGAACGCGCTCGACGCCGACGCGCTCGAAAGGCTGAACGATCTGCGCCGACCACCGCGCCGCGATCCGCGTGGGGTGGAGATCGCCGAGACCGTGCCCGCCTTCCAGCTGGCACCATTCGTCGAGTTCGCCTGACAAGTCGATGGCCACCAACGATTTCGATCGCACGCACTTCGATCCCTATCGCGCCCTGGGCGTCGCGCGCGGCGCAACGGGCGCCCAGATCAAGCGTGCCCATCGGACTCTCGCCAAGCGCTACCACCCCGACGCGGCGACAGGCGACACGGCCCGCTTCCTGGCGGTTCACGAGGCGTACCGCGTGCTGTCCGACCCGCTGAGGCGGCGCGAGTGGGACGACAAGCACGCACCCGGACCCGTCCGTGCCGACGCGACGCCACCGGCGCACGCGCCACGCAAGAGCAGCGCGCGTGCCCGGCGCGCGGCCACCGATAACGCTGCGCCGCGCAGCAAACGTGCCTATCGCTGGTCGGCCAGCGAAGTGCCGTGGTGGGAGGAGGGTGCCGCCCGCAATCGTCGCGCTCGGCGGACCGCGGGTGCCTCGTCCGAGCCACCTGCCCAGGAGAACCAGCCCTCCCGAGAGGGCCAAGCCGCCGAAGGACGCCAGGCTGCGGCGCCCGACTTCGAGGTCTACAACCGCTCCAGTGGCGCCGCCTGGTCGATGGCCGCACGGGCCTATTTCCGGCGCGGCGATGAGGACCTGCCGCGGCGCGGACAGTTCCACTATCAGGGCACCCAGGTGGTGACTGCCGGGCGAGCCCGCGCGGCGCAGGCGCAGGCGCAGCGGGCCGGGCAGCGAGCAACTGAACCGGCCGCTGAGCCTGCCGAGAAGACGACCAACCCGCCCGCCGCAAAGACGGCTACCCCGCCCGCCGCGAAGACGGCTGCGGGTGTGCTGGGCCGGCTGCGCCGCCGGCTGTCCGGCGACCACTGATCGGACGCCCATGACTGGCATTCGCTGCCGCATCGCGCCCAGTCCAACCGGGCCGCTGCACCTCGGCACCGCGCGCACGGCGCTCTTCAACTACCTGTTTGCGCGCCGCCACGGCGGCACCTTCATCCTGCGCCTCGAGGACACGGACGTGGCCCGCTCCACCCTCGACTACGAGCAGGACATCCTCAACCAGCTGCACTGGCTGGGGCTCGAGTGGGATGAGGGGCCGGAGGTGGCCGGGCGACCGGGTCTTGGGCCGTACGGCCCGTATCGTCAGATGCAGCGCGTCGCCAACTACGCCGCGGCTGCGGAGAAGCTGCTCGCCGAGGACAAGGCGTACCACTGCTACTGCACGCGCGAGGAGCTCGACGCCGACCGCAAGGCGCAGGAGGCGGCTCACCAGCCGCCGCACTACGTCGGCCGTTGCGCGCACCTGACAGCCGAGCAACGACGCGCCTTCGAGGCAGAGGGCCGTACGCCGGTCGTCCGCTTTCGGGTGGGGGAGGGAATCGTCGCTTTCGACGACATCGTGCGCGGCCACGTGGAAATCGACACGAACACGTTGGGCGGCGACCTGATCATCGTGCGCAGTGATGGCACACCGCTCTATCACTTCGCGGTGGTGGTCGACGATGCCGACATGGCCATCACTCACGTCATCCGCGGCGAGGACCACCTGTCCAACACACCCAAGCACATCCTGCTTTTCCGCGCGCTGGGCGCCTCGGTGCCCGAGTTCGCCCACCTGCCGCTGATCCTCAACCCGGACCGGACCAAGATGAGCAAGCGCAAGTCGCAGACTGCCGTGGCCGACTACCGCGCCCAGGGCTTCATTCCCGAGGCGTTCGTGAACTTCCTCGCGTTGCTCGGCTGGTCGAGCGGGACAGAGGAGGAGATCTTCTCGCTGGCCGAGCTGGTCGATCGCTTCGATCTCGACCGTGTGCAGTCGGGCGGCGCCATCTTCAACCGCGATCGCCTGGAATGGCTCAACGGCCAGTGGATCCGCCGACTGTCCGATGACCAGCTGGTCGACCGATTGCTGCCCTTCCTGACGGCCGACCTGGAAGGCCTCGCCGCCGCCGGCACCGACGTGCGCCTGCCCACGCCCGACGACCTGCGACCGCTGCTGCCCATGCTGCGCGAGCGACTGCCGACCCTGGCGGAGGTGGGCGCGATGGCCGACTTCCTGTTCGTAAACGGCCTGCGCGTCGAGCCGGACCTGCTGGTGCCCAAGCGCTGGGACGCCGCGACGACGGCTGCGGGGCTCAAGGCGGCACGCGCGGTGATCGCCGACGTGAGCCAGGTCAGCTTCGAGGCAGATGAGCTCGAAGGTCCGCTACGCCAGCTGGCGCAGGAACGCGGCTGGAAGGTGGGCGACCTGTTCATGGCCATCCGCGTGGCGGTGACCGGCCGCACGGCGACGCCGCCGCTGTTCGACACGCTCATTGCGCTCGGTTATGCACGCACCCTCGAGCGGCTCGACGCCGCGCGCGATTCGCTGGAGTCGCTCGTTCCCTGACGACCGCCGCCGGGCGCGGCTGTTCATGTCATCCGCCGGCTCTTTCGACGCTGGATCCCTGGGCTGGCGGGAGAACGACCCTGGCATTACACTTAACAAGTATGTTAAATGTTGTCCCGCCGCGGTCGAGCCACGAGCTGGACCTACTCTTTGGTGCGCTGGCCGATCCAACGCGCCGGGGCATCATCGATCGTCTGGCGGCCGGCGAGGCGACGGTCACCGAGCTCGCGACGCCCTTCTCGATCAGCCTTCCGGCCATATCGCGGCACCTCAAGGTGCTCGAGCGCGCGTCGCTCATCACCAGGAGCCAGGAAGGGAAGTGGCGGCATGCGCGGCTCTCGCCGACATCGCTGGCCACGGCGGCAACCTGGCTGGAGCGCTATGAGCGGCTCTGGACCGAGAGCTTCGACCGCCTGGATGAACACCTCGTCCGACTCAGCGCAGGACAAGCCACAACCGGGACCGATCCTCAGACCCATGGAGGCAAGCCATGACCGCGACGACCGCTCCACAGCTCTTCCTGACGCGCATCTTCAACGCGCCGCGAGCGGTGGTGTACAGGGCATTCACGGACCCCGACCAGTTCGCTGCGTGGTGGGGCCCGATCGGCAACGCGCTGCCGCGCGACGAGATCGATTTCGACGTGCGGCCCGGCGGACATCAGCGCTGGATCGAGGTCTTTCCCGACGATCCCAGCGTGCGCGTCCTGGGCAGGATCGAGCTCACCGAGGTCGTCGACGGCGAGCTGCTCGACGGCACCATGCATATCGGCGGCCAGCTGGTCGGCGATTTTCAGCCGTTCGAGACGAGAATGCGACTCGAGTTCCACGACGAGCCCCACGGCCGGACGCGTGTCGAGGTCCGTCAGTGGCTGGCCGAGGACCTGGTGTCTCCGACCGATAACGGCTGGGGCGAAGCGTTCGGCAAGCTGGACGCGATGCTCGCCTCCTGAGCGGGCCGGTCCCCGGCACGGCACCACTTTCCGTCATTCGACCGGGCACTTCGACCTTACGCGGAAGCGCCGAGTTGACAGCCCGGGCACGGTTCACGACCACGCGCAGAATCGCGGAAGAGGACAGGTCGAGGAGGCGTGTACGGGCTCGTGATCCGCATAAGGTCGATCGGCTCGACATTTGTCGAGAAGGAGCATGCCGCTCGCGTGGGCCACGCGGATCGCCACGACAATGGCCGTGGATGTTCGAATTGCCGGCGATGATCGTGCGCAGGGCGACCTGGGCTGCCGTGCTGGCCGTGGCGCTCGCCGCGTGTGGCGGACCGACGCCATCGCCGTCTCCATCGCTGCCCAGCACGTCGCCGATACCGTCGCCCAGCCCGACCATCACGCCGAGCCCGGCGCCCGACACCCTGCACCCGGACGGCCTGGCCACGGTCAACCTCGACAACCTGGCCCAGGTCGTCGATCCGGCAGACCCGAATGGCAACGCCCAGCAGAACGCGGTGCTGCCGACGTTCAGCAAAGGTCAGCTGCTCTTCCTGGTCACCGGCCCGAACGATGCCAGTGGTGCCGATTACTGGGAGGTTGCCAACCAGGCCGATCCGGCCCGCAACGGCCAACAGTTCGGCTGGGTATCGGCGCTCAGGGGCCTGACGCCGGCGCTGGTGCCATACGTGCCGACGTGTCCGGACGTCGAACAGCTGACCGCCCAGGCGCTGTCCGATCTCGGCGGGCTGCAGGCGCTGGCGTGTTTCGGCTCGATCGATCTCACGCTGACCGGCGAACTGGCCTGCACCCAGGTCAACGTCGCCTCGAACGTCGGCGGCGCTCCGTATCTGGACGGAACGCGTGCCTGCCAGGTGGACCAGGTGCTGAACGTGTACGGCAAGGTCGCGACCGGCATCCTCAACGTCGACCCGCGCCCGGCCGTCGTGCGCGGCAACTACCAGCTCACCGGACACTTCGACGACCCCGGCGCCCAGACCTGCGGCTACATCCCGCTGGGCTTCCCGCTTGACATACCTCGGTCGGGCGATCCGTGGCCGGTGCTCGCGTGTCGTGCCGACTTCGTGGTCACGGCGCTCGAGCGCGTCCAGTAGCCTGCCCGATGTAACCCCCGAAGCGTCAAATAACGGTTACTATGGGGCCGCACACAGACAGACGGAGGAAGAGCATGAGGCACGAGCAGTTCCAGGGCTGGCTGGACGCCTACATCGAAGCGTGGAAGACCTACAACGCGCAGCACATCGCGGCGCTGTTCAGCGCCGACGCGGACTACCGGTATCACCCGCAGGACGAGCCGGTCCACGGCCGCGACGCGATCGTCAAGTCGTGGCTCGACGGTCCCGACGATCCGGGCACCTACGACGCGGAGTACCACCCGCTGGCGATCGACGGCGACGTCCACGTGGCCAGCGGGGTCAGCCGCTACTTCGACTCACCCGGCGGCAAGCCACGCGACGAGTACTTCAACGTGTACGTGTGTCGCTTCAACGATGCCGGTGAGTGCACCGACTTCACCGAGTACTGGATCCAGGGCCGCGCCTTCCGCCGGCGCGCTCGCGAGGAGCTGATCCGCAAGGCGCGCGCCGGCGAGGAGGCCTGAGCCAGGTGGCGCGCACCGTCCTCGTCGTGGAGGACGAGCCGACGGTTCGCGAAACACTCGCCGAGGCGCTGATCGAGGACGGCCTGCAGGTGACCACCGCCGGCGACGGGCCGCAGGCGCTGGAACGCTATCGGGCCGACCAGCCGGACCTGGTCGTCCTCGACCTGATGCTGCCGGGCATGTCGGGCATCGAGGTCTGCCGCGTCATCCGGGCGGAGTCGCCGGTGCCCATCCTGATACTGACCGCGCGCGACAGCGAGCTCGACAAGGTGCTCGGCCTGGAGCTCGGTGCCGACGACTACGTCACCAAGCCGTTCAGCCTGCGCGAGCTACAGGCGCGCATCCGTGCCCTGCTGCGCCGTTCCGACGCGACGGCGCGCCAGGTGACTGCGACCGGCGAGCAGCGCAGCCTCGACCTGGGCCCGGTCCAGGTCGACTTGGCAGGTCACCGGATCCTGCGCGACGGCCGTGCCCTGCCGGTCAAGCCCAAGGCCTTCGAGCTGCTGGCTTTCCTGATCCGCAATGGCGGCCAGGTTTTCACCCGCGAGCAACTCCTCGAGCGGGTTTGGGGCTACGACTATGCGGGTGAGACACGCACCGTGGACGTGCACGTTCACTGGCTGCGGGCGCACATCGAGGCCGACGTGGCCAGGCCCGTCTACCTGCAGACGGTGCGTGGCGTGGGCTACGTCTTTCGCTGGCCGTCCGGCACATAGGCCGGACACGCGACCATAGACTTGGCGCGTGCCGCCCGAGCTTGTTCTCCTCGCAGTGCCGGTGGCGCTTGTCGCGGGTGTCGGGCTGGGCTGGCTGATCGCGCGCGGCCGATCCACCGAAGAAAGGCGATCCTCCGCCGGCGCTTCCGCCCCGAGTGCCGGCCAGGACGCCGCTGGGCGTTTCGCGGCCGAACTGCCGGCGGTGATCGAGCGCATCGACGAGGGCCTCATTCGCGTCGCGCCGGACCTGCGCATCGTCGGCCTGAACCAGGCCGCGGCGCGCATGCTCTCGACCGAACCCGCGGCCGCTGCCGGCCGAACGGTGCTCGAGCTGTTCGTAGACCATCGCGTTGAGGATGCGCTGCGCTCGGCACCCCGGCAGGCAATGACCAGCATCGAGATCGGTGGCCGGGCGCCCGACGAGCGGCGCACCCTGATCCGCATCCGCCGTGCCGGCGACGCCGGTTATTGGCTGCTGCTCGACGACGTCACCGAGCTGCGCCGTCTGCAGCGCATCCGGACCGAGTTCGTAGACAACCTGTCGCACGAGCTGCGCACGCCGCTGACGACCATCCGGCTGCTGACCGAGACTCTCGGCCAGGACCTGGAGCACGCCGACGTTCCGCCGCGCATCCGTGAGCGGACCAAGAAGATCGACGTCGAGACCGGGCACCTGGTCCAGATGGTCAACGAGCTGCTCGACCTGGCCAGGATCGAGGGCGGCGCGGCGGAGCAGCATTTCCAGCCGGTCGACATGGCCGGGGTGATCAACGGCGCCCTCGAGCGGCTGCGCGCGTTCGCCGAGCGCCAGGAGGTCACACTGACGGCCGATCTGCCATCAGACCTGCCGCTCGCCTGGGGTGACGACGAACGGCTGGGCCAGGTACTGGTCAACCTGCTGCACAACGCAGTCAAGTTCTCGCCCCGGCAGACCACCGTGACCGTCGCGCCACGGGTGGCCGGGACATTGCTCGCGGTCGAGGTGCGCGACCAGGGGGCGGGGATCCCGGCGGCCGAGATCGACCGCGTTTTCGAGCGCTTCTACAAGGTCGACAAGGCACGTCAGCGGGGCATGGGCGGCACCGGCCTGGGGCTGGCCATAGCGCGCCACATCGTCGAGGGACACGGCGGGACGATCGCCGTGGAGAGCGAGGAGGGCCACGGCGCCACGTTCACCTTCACCGTGCCGCTGGCCGATCGGGCTCCCGCCGGTTCGCCCTGACCAGCGGGCGCGTCGCCGCCGGCCGGCGGTTAGTCGAGGAGGTCCGGTGGCAGCAGCCAGCGCAGTGTGGCGCCGGCCGCAATCAGCGGGATGTCGACATCGAAGCGGGCGATGGCGCCCTTGCGCATGCGCAACTCAGACGCGCCGATGAGCTGTGCGGCCAGGTCGCTGAAGTCGGGATCGTGGCCGACGGCCACGACGACCGGCGCGCCGCTCTCGCCGATGACGGCTGACAGGTCGGCCAGGCGCAACGGACGGCCGAGGCGCTCGTCGACCACCGGCTCAAGGCCCAGGGCAGCCGCGACGATCTGTGCCGTCTGGAGGGCGCGCTCCTTGGGGCTGGTGACGATGACCTCCGGCCTGATGCCACGCGCGGCGAGAAAGGCGCCTACCCGCTCTGCCTGGCCGCGCCCCTTCTTGCTCAGCGGCCGCGCGGCATCGTCGCCGTGCCACTTCGCGGGGTCGCCGGCGTGAGCGTGGCGCAGCAGATGCAGCTCCATCACGTCACGGGTTGAGGTCTTCGATGTCGCCGGTCGACAGGAACACCACGTCCTCGGCGATGTTGGTCACGCGATCACCGATGCGCTCGAGGTAGTGCGCAGCGAACAGGATGCGCGTGCCCCGGTCGACATTGTTCGCATCGGCCTGCATCAGCTCCAGTACCTCGTCGAAGATCGCGTGGTACAGGGCGTCCATCTCGTCGTCGCGTGCGGCCACCTCGCGAGCGCGGTCGACATCCATGTCAACGAGCGCGCGCAGCGCGCCGCGCACCAGTTCAGCCGCGAGGCTACCCATACGCGGCAGGTCGACCCACTCCTTGAGGGGTGGCTGCGGCGCCAGCTTGCGGGCCTGCTTGGCGACCGAGGCGGCATGGTCGCCCATGCGCTCCAGCTCGTAAGCGACGTGGTCGAGCGACAGCAGGAAGCGCAGATCGCGCGCCACCGGCTGCTGGGTGGCGATGGTGGTGGTGATGAGCGTATTGATAAGCCGCTGCGCGTCATTGATGCGCACGTCGCCCACGATCGTGGCCGTCGCCTTGTCGGCGTCGTGGCTCGTCAGCGAGTCGATTGCCGCACCGATCTGCTCGGCCACCAGGCTGCCCATGCGCAGCACGGCGTCCTTGATCTGGCGCAACTCCCGATCGAGGCCTTCGCGGCTGACGTGCGTAGGGATGTGCGTCACGACCGCCGCCTCGGCGGTCTCAGGTTCGGCTGTCAGCTCGTCTTCCATCGACCGTGGTCCCAGTCGGTTCTGCTCGTCCATGGCGGTCACTCCTGCGGGCTCAACCGAACCGACCCGAAATGTAGTCCTCCGTGAGTTGCTCACGAGGATTGGTGAAGATGTCTGTTGTGTCGCCAAATTCCACGAGAAAGCCCGCGCCATCATCGCCCACCGTCAGGAACGCGGTCTGGTTGCTGACGCGCGATGCCTGTTGCATGTTGTGGGTGACGATCACGATCGTGTAGCTCGCCCGGAGCGAATCCATGAGCTCCTCGATCTTCAGCGTCGAGATCGGATCGAGCGCAGAGGCGGGTTCGTCCATGAGGACCACCTCCGGCTCCACGGCGATCGCGCGGGCGATGCACAGGCGCTGCTGTTGGCCGCCCGACAGTGACCCGCCGGGCGTGCGCAGCTTGTCCTTGACCTCGTCCCACAGTGCGGCCCGCCGGAGGCTCCGCTCGGCGACCTCGTCGAGGAGTTTGCGGTCGCGGATGCCGGCAAGCTTGAGGCCGGCAACCGCGTTGTCATAGATCGACATCGTCGGGAACGGGTTTGGACGCTGGAAGACCATGCCGATGCGTTGCCGGATGTGGACCGGGTCCCGGCCGGGTCCATAGATCGGATCGCCGTTGAGACGGACCGTGCCCTCCACGCGGGCGCGCGGCGTCACCTCGTGCATTCGGTTGAGGCACCTGATGAGGGTGGACTTGCCGCAGCCCGAAGGACCGATGATGGCGGTGATCGAATTTGGCAGGACGCTGAACGTGATCTCACGCAGCGCCCGATGGCGGTCGTAATACGCGCTCAGGTGGTCGACGTCGATGGCGACGCCCTGCGTCACCTCCCGCGACGCAACCTCTCCGGGCGCCGCGCTGGCCGGCTCGGGGCGTTGGCTCTCGGCCACCCGTGTCTGCGCGGTGGTGCTGACGGAGTCGCTGTCGGTCACGCTGGTCATTGAGTCTACCTGCGGTGGCGCGATCGCCGCGCGAGTACGAACCGGGTCAGGACGGAAAAAAGGAGCACCAGCAGAACCAGCAGAAGGGAGGCTGCCCAGGCCTGGTCGTGCCACGACTTATAGGGACCGGTCGCGTAGACCCAGATGCGCAGTGGCAGTGCGTCCATCGGCTGATCGAGCGAAGTCGTCACCGTTCGGTTGCCCAGGGCAGTGAAGATGAGCGGGGCCGTCTCGCCGGCGATGCGCGCGACGCCGAGCAGAACGCCGGTGATGATGCCGGCGGCCGAGGCCGGAATGACCACGCGCACGATCGCCTTCCAGGGCGGCACGCCCAGCGCGTAGGCCGCTTCGCGGACGGAGACGGGAACGAGGCCGAGCATTTCGTCGGTGATGCGGGCCACGATCGGCACGATGATGATCGCCAGCGCGATGGCGCCGGCGAAACCACTGAAGCCGCTCATCGGCACGACGATCAGGCCGTAGGCGAACAGTCCAACCGCGATCGTCGGCACGCCGGCCAGCACGTCGATCATGAAGCGAATCACGCTGGCACCGCGACCGCCTGCATATTCACGGATATAGATGGCCGCGAGCACGGCGATCGGGGTACCCATGAGCGTGCCGAGGGAAACCATGATCAGGGTTCCCACGACCGCTGGGGCCACGCCGCCACCGGACTGGCCGGGCGGGACCGGCAGCTGCGTGAGCAGGTCCAGATTGAGGGCGGCGAGTCCCTGGGTAAGGACGAAGACGAGAACGATCAGCAGCGGCACGACGGCGAGCACGGCGGCGAGGCCGAGCAGTGCCCGCATGATGCGATCGGTGCGTCTCCGCCGGCCCAGGTTGCGGCCGGCCATGGGCCCGGGGCCGATCACCGGGCTGGCCGTTGCCGCGGTCATGCGAGCACGCTCCGAGCCGAGCTGCCGCCTGCAGCGCGCCAGACGAGCAGCCGCGCGGCGGCGTTGATGAGCAACGTGATGATGAGCAGCAGGAGGCCGATTTCCATGAGCGAGCTGCGATAGATCTCGGTCGTCGCCTCGGTGAACTCGTTGGCAATCACGCTGGCCATCGTGTAACCCTGGGCGAACAGCGAGGCCGAGATCACCGGGGCGTTGCCGATCACCATGGTGATCGCCATGGTCTCGCCGACACCACGGGCGAGGCCGAGGATGGCTGCCCCCAGGATGCCGCTGCGGGCATAGGGCAGGACGCCCATGCGCATCATCTCCCAGCGCGTCGCGCCCAGAGCGAGGGCGGCCTCGCGTTGCGACGCTGGCACTGCGGCCACGACGTCGCGCGATACCGCAGCAACGGTCGGCAGGATCATGATCGTGAGCACGACGATGGCCGAAAGGAAACCGATCCCGATCGGGGTGCCAGCGAAGATCGGCAGCCAGCCGAACGCCTTGTGCAGCGGCGTTTCGACAAATTCGCGCAGCCACGGCGCGAGGACGTATATGCCCCACAGCCCGTACACGACGCTGGGGATCGCGGCCAGGAGCTCGACCATGAACGCCACCGGCCCGGCGATGCGCTGTGGTGCGAGTTCGACCACGAACAGTGCGACCCCGACGCCGATGAGCGTGGCCAGGACCAGCGCCGTGAACGAGGTCACCACCGTGCCATAGAGGAATGGCAGTGCGCCGAAGATCTCGTGTACGGGATCCCACGTCGTGCCGCCGATGAATGCGAGACCGCCGTTGTGCACGATGCCACTCAGCGACTGCTGGGTGATGACAAGGATCAGGCCGCCAATGACGACGAGGACGGCAGCCGCGGCAGCCAACACGAGAGCCCGAAAAAGCGGCTCGCCACGCCGCGGTCGCCGCTCCTGGAGCAGGTTGCGCACTCGACCGGGAGCGACCTGAATCACTGCCATGGGCGCTGACTCGCGCGGCGGGCGGGCCCGGGGGCCATCATCGCGGGATCTCCACTCTTGCTGGGCGTGGGTACGGGCTCAACGGCGATGCCGGTCGCCGTCCGCCACGTCGCGAGGATACGCGGCAGACGACGGCCGGCAGCGCGCCAGCCGAACGGTCAGTCAGGGGAGGACCGGCTGACCGCCGACAGTGATCGACTTGAGGGCTGCTTCGGCCTTGGTCACGAGATCCGGAGCCATGGCTGAGTAGTCCACCGACGCGGCCAGCGACTGTCCGTCGTGGATGCCCCACCAGAGAAAGTCAACCATCGCCTTGATCTCGGGCTGCTTGTCAGCCGAGTAGTCCTTCAGGAGGAGCACCCAGGTGCTTGCGCCGATTGGGTATGCATTCGGGAAGGCGGCCGGGGGGTTGACGATTAGGAAGCGCAGGTCGGCCGGGGCGTTGGGCATGGCCGCTGACACGGCATCGGTCGTCGATTGGAGGCTCGGCGTGATGAAGTTGCCGGCCGCGTTCTTCACATTGCCCACCGGCAGGCTGTTCTGGAGCGCGTACGAGAGCTCGACGTAGCCGATGGCACCCGGGGTCTGGCTCACGACGGCGGTCACGCCCTCGCTGCCCTTGCCGCCGGCACCGGTCGGCCAGTTGACCGATGTGCCCGCGCCGACCTGGCTGTTCCAGGTGTCGCTTACCCCGGACAGATACGAGGTGAAGTTGAAGGTGGTGCCCGAGCCATCGCTGCGGTGGACCACCGTGATTCCGAGATCGGGCAGGGTGACGCCCGGGTTATCCGCGGCGATTGCCGGGTCGTTCCAGTTCGTGATCGTGCCCAGGTAGATACCGGCGATCGTATCCGGGCTGAAATCCAGCGCCTGCGTGACGTCGGGAAGGTTGTAGGTGATGGCGACTGCCCAGTGAATCATCGGGATGTTGAGAACCGGGGCGCCGACTGCCGCTTCCTGATCGTTGTTCAGGTAGATATCAGAAGCCCCGAAGTCGACCGTGTTGGCCGTGAACTGGGTGATGCCGCCGCCCGAACCGATGGACTGGTAGTTCAACGAGACGCCCGGGGCGACGTTCTTCTGATAGGCGTCGGCGATCGTCGACAGGAACGGGAAGATGGCGGTTGAGCCGGCGCCTGTGACCTCGGCGCTGTCGTTCTTGCCAACGTCGGCAGGCGGATTCAGGCCAGAGCCTGCTGGTGTGCTGGCCATCGCCGTCGGTGTGCCCTGGGTGGGCGGCTGCGTGGGTGCAGTGGTCGGGCTCGCGCTCGAGCACGCCGCCACCACCAGGGCCATCGTCACCGCAGCGGCACCCAGCAACTTGCTTCTGTTCACCTTGGGTAGCTCTCCTCTTCTGGGGGCCCGTTGATTTCTTTCCAACGTCAGTCTTCCGTCGCTCCATCAACGGCTTGTTCGCGGTCGGTTAACGTCCTGTTAACGGATCATCCGGATCGGCCTGGGGCCTCCGGGCGCTCGAGCTGGTGACGCAGCTCCTAGAGCGTGGCGATGGCCATCGCCAGCTGGCGCCTGAATGCCGGGCCGCTGAGCCGCCGCCAGAGTGGGCGGAAGCTCCGCCGCAGGCGGGCGATGTCGCGATCGGTGGCCTCGAGATAGGCGCCGGCCGCCTCGCGCGTGGCAGCCGGTGTGGTGGCATCGACCAGCCATTCATGCGTCAGGCGGCGGGCCACGACCGCGTCGTTCAGCAGCCCCAGCCGATCCTGCAGCATGGTCACCGAGGCGATCAGCGGTTCGGCCCGCGCGGGTAGCACCTCGGCGAAGAACTCGAGCGTGTAACGCAGCCGCTTGCCATCGATGCGCAGCGAGTGCAGCTCGGTGACGTCTGCCCAGGGCAGCGTCGCATCATGGCCGCGCACCCGCTCGTAGGCGCGCCAGATGCGCGATCCCGCGGCATCACGCACGCGCTGGCGGCCCGTTGGCCGGATGGCCGCGCGCGGCGTCTCGACGAAGGAGCGGTAGTCGGTCACGAAGTGCTCGTAGTCGGCCGCGGAAAGCAGGTCGACCAGCGCCGCGCGGCCCTGGTCGCGGCGGCGCTGCCATTCGTCGGCCAGCGGCGCCAGGGCCGCCTGTTCGCCGGCGGCCAGCGCTGCGCGGTAGTCGCTCAGGCGTTCGAGCTGGACATCGAGGTCGCGCACCCGGCCCAGCGCCCGGGCCACGGTGCGCAGCTCCCTGACGTAACGCCGCTGCAGGCGCGGGTCATAGGCACCGTCGAACACCCGCCACGCGGCGCGCATGCGCCGCGTGGCGACCCTCATCTTGTGCAGCGCGTCGACATCGTCGGTCTCGCGAACCCGTGGTTCCTGCTCGAGCATGCGCAGCAGGTGCATGCGCAGCACCCGCCGTCCGGCAGCCTCCAGCGCGTCGTCGGCGACGATGCCCGGCCGGCGCGGCGGGCGTTCGGGTCGTGTCAGGTTGGCCGCCACCAACGCCAGGCCGATCTCCTCCTTTGAGCGTCGCTCCGGCTTTACCAATCCGGTGCGCTCGAGCAGCTGCGCGACCAGCTTCAGCCGGCGCCGCGCCGCGCGGGCGTCGCGGTCTGGCACACTCTCCACCTCGAGCGTCCAGAACGAGCCCAGCTCGTGCCCGAAACGGCGCACGACCGCCTGATCGAGCGACACGGTGGCCACCGCCGTCCCGTCGAGGAGCAGCTCGTGCTCGTCACGTTGCTGGTCGATCACGAACAGCGTGCGCAGATGCTCCCCGCCCGCAGCCGCCTCGACCAGCGCCCGTGCCCCGCTCTCCGGCCAGTGCCGCGGATCCAGGCTACGCGTGGCTGCGCCCTCGAGCTCGAGCCGATCGTGGACGGCACCGGTTGCCGGGGTGGTCTTCTTGACGGTCAGCGTGGTGCGCTGCCCACCGCGCCGCAGGCGGGCGCCGTAGCCTGAGCGCTCGAGTGCGCGCGAGGGCGTATCGACGTAGCGGTCTTCGAGCGAAAGGCTGTGGAGTCGCCCGACTTCGAAACCATCGAATGCGTCGCCTGCCAGCAACCGGCGGATTGCCTCCGGGTCGGTGAGCGCGTACTTGAGCTCGAGCTCGCGCTCGGAGTTCACGGGTTGGCGGGCTGGCTGCCCCGCGCGAGCGCCATCAGCGTCTCGAACGTATCAACGCCGCGTGGCTCCTTGACGACACCTTCGACCCGACGCCAGCGATCGTCCGCCGCCAGCTGCCAGGCGCGCCGGTCATCAGCCAGCATGACCTCGATGATCGAGCGCAGTCGAGCCTGGCTCTCGCGGTCGGCCACCGGGGTGATGGCTTCGACGCGACGGTCGAGGTTGCGCTCCATGAGGTCCGCCGAACCGATCAGGAAGCGCTCTCGTTTCCCCTGACCGAAGACGAAGATGCGTGAGTGCTCGAGGTAGCGGCCCACGACCGAGCGCACGCGCATTGATTCGCTGAAGCCGGGCACGCCGGGGCGGACCGAGCACATGCCGCGCACGATCAGATCGATCGGCACGCCGTCCGCGCTGGCGCGGTAGAGCGCGGCGATGACGGTGGGATCGACCACGGCATTGCACTTGATGACGATGCGTCCATCGCCGTCGGAGAGATGACGTTCGCGCTCGCCGTCGATCAGATCGATGATGCCGGCGCGCATCGTGCTCGGTGCCACCAGCAGCTTGCGATAGCGCGTCTGGCGTGAGTGGCCGGTCAGCAGGTTGAACAGGTCGGTGACGTCGGCGCCCAGCTCCGAATCGGTGGTCAGCAGGCCCAGGTCGACGTACTGGCGGGCGGTACGCGGGTTGTAGTTGCCGGTCCCGATGTGGACGTAACGGCGAATGCCGCGGCCTTCACGGCGCACGACGAGGGCGATCTTGGAGTGCGTCTTGAGGCCCATGACTCCATACGCGACGTGGGCGCCGGCACGCTCCAGCGCGCGTGCCCAGATGATGTTCGCGGCCTCATCGAAGCGTGCCTTGATCTCGACCAGCACGACCACCTGCTTGCCGGCCTCGGCGGCCTCGATGAGCGAGCGCACGATGGGCGAATCGCCGCTGGTTCGATACAGCGTCTGCTTGATCGAGAGCACGTCGGGGTCCTGTGCCGCCTGCTCGATGAAGCGCTGCACCGACGCGGCGAAGGATTCGTACGGATGGTGGACGAGCAGGTCGCCCTGGCGCACAGCGGCGAAGACATCGGTCTGCTCGTCGGGGTCAGCCGGCACCAGGCGCGGCGGGACGACCGGTTGCCAGGGCACCGTATGCAGTTCGGCGATGTCGAGATCGGTGATCTGGGTGAGCGCCGTCAGGTCGACCATACCGCTGATCTCGTAGACATCCGACGGCGCCACGTCGAGGCCGCGCATCAGCAGCTCGCGCGTAGGGTGCGGCATCGAGCGCTCGACCTCCAGGCGTACAACCTCGCCGAAGCGCCGCTTGCGCAGCTCCTCCTCGAGCGCCATGAGCAGGTCAGGCGCCTCTTCCTCCTCGATCGACAGGTCGGCGTTGCGAGTCACCCGGAAGAGGTGATGTTCGACGACCTCCATGCCCGGGAATAGCGCGTCGAGGTTGGCGGCGATGACCTGCTCCAGCAGCACATACGTGCGCTGGCCGACCTCCATCAACCGCGGCAGGATGGGCGGCACCTTGATGCGCGCGAACAGACTCTCACCGGTCTGTGGGTCGCGCACCGTGACCGCCAGTGACAGCGACAGGTCGCTCATGTACGGGAAGGGATGACCGGGATCGACCGCGAGCGGCGTCAGGACCGGGAAGAGCTCCTCGAAGAAGCGACTGCGCAACTCGTGGTGGCGCTCGGGTCGCTCGGCGTAGCCCACGATGCGCACGCCTTCTTCGGCCAGTTCGTCGTGCAGCTCCGACCAGGTCTCCGAGTGGCGCGCCACCATGGGCAGCAGCCGCGTTCGGATGGCATCCAGTGTCTCGCCCGCGCTCAGGCCGTCGGGTGTCGGGTTGGAACGGCCGGCTTCAAGCTGCTGCTTCAGCCCCGCGACACGTACCTGAAAGAACTCGTCGAGGTTGGCGGCGAAGATGGCCAGGAAGCGAACGCGTTCGAGCAGCGGGTTGCGCTCATCGGTCGCCTCGTACAGCACGCGATCGTTGAACTCGAGCCACGACAACTCGCGATTGATGTACGGGATCGCTGCCGGTGCCGCCGGCTTGCGCGAGCGTGGCGGGCGCGTCGGTGCAGCGGGCGTCTGGCCCTGAATATCGGGCGAACGGACGGCGGCCATGGGACGGCTCAGTCTACCAATCAGCCCAGCGGAGCCTGACGGTGGGCGCCATGCTCACGCTCTCGACGGGCGCTGCATTCGGCGCACGGGCACTCCTCGCGCAGTCGCGCAAACGTGTAAAAGCCGGTGTGGTGCCCGTCGGCCCAGGTGGGCTGCAGGGCGTAGTTGCCGACCAGCGTCAGATCGGTCAGCTGCGTCTGCGCTTCTGAGAGGGTGGGGTTCGAATCCAGCCAGCCGGGAGTACCGGCCTCGCCACGGCAGAACGCGCACGGGCACAGCCAGCGTAACGAGGTGAAGTCGTAGCGCGTGAGATGGCCGTCCGGCCACTCGATCTCGAGCACCTGGGCGCCGCGGTCGGCGTGCACGCGCACGGGCACCTCGTATTCGCTGCCGCGGGTGAAGCTGGAGCCTGTCGTCATAGCCCTCCAACGTTAGCCGCTCCGCTGAACGCACGCCGGCTGCCGACCATGGGCCATACTGGTGTCGCTGTGAACGCTCGCGCGCGGGTTCATCGCGCTTATCGTGCTGTCGCCATCTGCCTGGCGATCCTGCTGGCGGCTTCGCTGGCCGGCCCGCTGGCTTCGCTGGCAATGATGCCGATCGGCCCCGGCTGGGCTGCGCCGATCACGCCCGCCCCCACGGCGACACCATCCGCGAGCCCCAGCCAGCAACGGCAGGCCGGCTGGTCGGGCAGCTACTCGGTCTACCGTAAGCGCACGTTCGCCGTCCAGGTCAACGATTTCACCTGCGTGGCGGCCTCGGTGCAGATGATGCTCAACACCATCAAGGGCACGCACAATCACAGCACGAGGCAGCAGAAAAAGATCTGGCACTACGCCCAGGCCAACAGCTATTACCCGGTGTCGGACAACGGCGCTGACGTGGGCGGCTGGGTGGCGGCGCTCCAGCACTGGGGCGCCGGCAGCTACTACTTCGACGTGAGCAACACGATGGCCGCCGCGCTGCGCGACGCCGCGGTCCAGATGCGCAAGACGCACAAACCGGTGGGCATCATCGTGTGGGGCACGCACGGCGGCCATGCGTGGGTGATGACCGGCTTCACGTCAGACCACGATCCACTCGCCGGCGGCTCGTTCACCGTGACCTCGATCCAGGCGATGGGCCCGCTGTGGCCGCTGGGCACGATCGACGGTCACTCGTACGACCCGGGGCCCAAGACCTGGGTGGGCATGGCCGAGCTGCAGCGCAAGTTCACCGCCTACTACGCGCCGCACTCACCCGAATGGGTCGGCAAGTGGCTCACGGTCCTGCCCGGCTGATCGCGCCCTCTTCCGCGCGCTAGGCATCGCTCGTCCGTTGGCCACCATCGGCGCCGCCGTGGACGTGGGCAGCAACAGCGTCCACCTGCTCGTTGCCGAGGCCGGTTCCTCGCTGCACTACCTCGATGACCGCAGCGAGCTGATCGGCCTGGGTGATGTCGTCGACCGGCGGCGCGAGATCCCGGCGAATGCCCGGCGCGAGGTCGTCGACACTCTCGTCGCGTACCGGCGCGTTGCCCAGGGCGAGGGCGCGAGCTTCTTCGCGATGGTCGGCACCGAACCGCTTCGGCGGGCAGCGAACACGGCCACGCTCCAGGATGAGGTACGCAACGCGACCGGCCGCGAGCTCCACGTCCTCTCTGAGCGGCAGGAGGCGCAGTTGACCTTCATCGGCGTGACCGCCGGCCGTCGCCCACACGCGCCGCTACTGGTGGTCGACATCGGAGGCGGGTCGACGGAGCTGGCGCTCTTCCGGCCGGGCCGGGGTCTCAGCGTGGTGGCACTGCCGATCGGCTCGGCTCGGTTGACCAACGCGATCGTCGAGCACGACCCGCCGACCGACGACGAGTTGGATCGCCTGCATCGCGCGGCTGCCGACGTGCGCCGGATGCTGCCCGCGCCGCCGCTCCCGAACGACGGTCACCTGGGTGCGGTGTTCGTGGGTGGCACGGCGACCAACGTGGCCCGCCTGGGTCATCTCGATCCCGGCACGCTGGCCGGGGACCGGCGGCTATTGCACAGCCTGACCGCCGCCCAGATTGTCGATCGCTTCGCCGTACGGCCACGCCGCGCCCGCCAGCTTGCGGCGGGCGCGGCCATCGTCGACGTGTTGCTCGAACATTTTGGCTTGGCCCAGGCGGACACTTCAGACGCGTCGCTGCGCGATGGTGCCATCCTCGCCTCGCTCCGCTTCGGCGAGGCGTGGCCGGACCACCTCGACGACATGGACGGCGCGCTGGATCATTAGTCCGTGGCGTCCAGCCATGTGCGCAGCGGCAGCAGCGCCGCCGGCTCCGGGTAATGACGGCGCTCACGTCCCGCCGGCATGGTCTGGATGAGGCCCGCGCCGCGCAGCTGAGCGAGGTGCTTCATGACACCCCAGCGGCTCATGCCGCGTGTTTGTGCCACCAGCTGGGCGGTCGACAGGCCGGGCTCGCGCAGTATCAGAGTCCACAACCGCCGCCGCGTGGGATCGGCCAGGGCGCGTAGCAGGCGGTCGAGCGAATCGTCGGGCGAGGCCATCGTGTGACCGGATGGTCACACAATACTGGCGGACAAGGCAAGCGGAATCGGCTGATGGTGGTTGTAAGATCCGCGTGTGGTTGAGGTAGTCGCCAGCCCGACCAACCGGTCGGCGGAACGCAGGGCGGCCGCGCTGGTGCGCGCATGGGTCGGGCGTACTGACGGGCTCGAACAGATGATCGAGCGTGTCGGAGGCGTCGACCAGGTGGGCGTCGAGGAACGCGCGGCGAGTCTGCGCCGGCGCTCGATCAAGCGCGCGTCCAAGCTGTGGGCGCTCGATCTTGCCATTCGGATGACCGACCTGACCACGCTCGAGGGCAAGGACACCGAGGGCAAGGTGCGCGCGATGTGCGCCAAGGCGCTGCGGCCCGACCCCGCCGATCCGGCGATTCCCAGCGTGGCGGCGGTGTGCGTCTATCCGGCGCTGGTTCCCGTTGCCAAGCGCGCGCTGGCAGGCTCGACGGTCAACGTCGCCAGTGTTGCCACCGGATTTCCGTCGGGGCAGACGTACACCGACGTGAAGCTGCTCGAGACGCGCTCGGCCGTGGCGGCCGGCGCTGACGAGGTCGACATGGTCATCGACCGCGGTGCGTTCCTGCAGGGCGACTACCGGACGGTGTTCGACGAGATCGTCGCCGTCCGCGAGGCAGCCGGCGACGCGCACCTCAAGGTGATCCTGGAAACGGGTGAGCTGGAGACGTACGACAACGTGCGCCGCGCGAGCGTCCTGGCCATGGCCGCCGGCGCCGACTTCGTCAAGACCTCCACCGGCAAGGTGCAGCCGGCGGCGACGCTGCCGGTGACGCTGGTGATGATGGAGGCGGTGCGCGACTTCCACCGGCGCACGGGGCGGCTGGTGGGTATCAAGCCGGCCGGCGGCATCCGCACCGCCAAGGACGCCATCGGCTATCTGATCGTGCTGTACGAAACGCTCGGCCCGCGCTGGATGACACCGGATCTCTTCCGCTTCGGTGCCAGCAGCCTGCTCAACGACGTGCTGATGCAGATCCGCAAGGAACGCACCGGCCGTTACCAGGGCCCCGACTACTTCACCCTGGACTGAGGCACCATGCGGGCTTCGCTCGCCGCACTGCTGCTCATCGCCGGCACGGCGATCGGCTGTGCCGCGCCGCAGCCAACCTCGCCACCGAACGCGGTGGTGCACTTCCGCGACCTGTCCGGTACGGCCCTGGTCGTGAGCATAGGCTCGCATGCCTCCGCGATCCGGCCCTGCGGCGGCGCGGTGTCACTGGTGGCGCCGCTTCCTCCGGCCGAGGATCCGCGATTGTTCATGAGCGCCGTATTGGACACCTCGGGCACGCTCGACGCTCTTGTTGCCGAGGCCTCGCCCGGCGCAGGCCTGAGCGCACCGGAATTCCTGGAACAGGTCTCGGTGACCTCGGCGATCATCTGGTCAAGCGGCCAGTACGGGATCAAGGACCTGCCGCTCTGGGTGACCTTCCATTCGGGAACCAGTGACGTGAGCGCCACTGAGCCCAACGACTCGGCGCCGCCGAGCTGCGCCCCCTGGCCAAAGACCGACTGACGCTTGCTGCTCACGCGGCGCCGCTTCATGCTTGGTGCGGCGGCGCTTGCCGGGGCGGCAGTCCTTGGCTGTCGCGCGGCGCTGCTGCCGACGCCGACACCGACACTCAGCCCGACGCCGACCCCCGCTCCGACGCCCACGCCGACCCCGACCGAAATGTCCTCGGACGCCGCGGCCCTGCGCCGGCGCATCGCGCAGCTGCTCATGGTGGGCTTCCGCGGACGCGACCTGGCGGCCGACGATCCGATCCTGGCCGACATCGGCGAGCTTGGGCTGGGCGGCGTCATCCTGTTCGGACGCAACATCAGCTCGCCCGCCCAGCTGGTGACGCTGACCGCCACCCTGCGCGCCGCGGCCGGTGATCGGCCACTGCTGATCGCCACCGACCAGGAGGGTGGGCAGGTGGCTCGGCTCAACGCGGCCAACGGCTTCGAGGCGTTGCCATCTGCCGCCGCGCTGGGCCGGTCCGGAAGCGTGGCGCAGGCGGGCGCGGCTGGACGCCGGATCGGCAGCATGCTGTCGTCGGCCGGCATCAACCTCAACCTGGCGCCGGTGGTCGATCTCGACGTAAACCAGCAGAACCCGTCGATCGGCGTGCTCGGGCGCTCGTTCTCGGCAGACCCGCAGGTCGTCATCGAAATGTCCGAAGCGCAGATCGACGGCCAGCACACGTCCGGTGCCGTGCTCACCACGCTCAAGCACTTCCCCGGCCTGGGTAGCGCGACGGGCGACACCGACGTCGAGTTCGTCGACATCACGCAGACCTGGAGGCGCCGCGAGCTGCAGCCTTTCCGAGCCGTCATCGCCGACGGCATGGCCGACCTGGTCATGGTCGGCAACGCTCTCAACGGGCAGCTCGATCCCGATCTGCCATCCTCCCTCTCGCCCGCCACGCTCGAGGTCCTGCGCAACGAGCTGGCTTTCGAGGGCGTGGTCATCACCGACGACCTGGGGGCCAGCGCGCTACGGGCGCGCTATTCCGACGATGACATCCTCCGACGCGCACTACTCGCGGGCAACGACCTGCTGCTGCTGGCCAACAGCTCGCAGCCGGTCGGCGGCGTGGCCGGCGCCACGGTGGACACCATCGCCGGTTTGGTCGAATCGGGCGCGGTTCCGGCGGCGCGTATCGACGAGGCGTATGGCCGCGTTCAGTCGCTCCTGAGGCGCGCGTAGAAGACGAGGTCGTGGTAACGGCCGGCGCGAAATTGCGAGCCACGCAGCACGCCCTCGCGCCGGTAGCCGGCCTTCTCCAGCGAACGCTGCTCGGCGACGTTATCGACATCCGTCGCGGCCTCGACCCGGTTGGCGCTCGTCGTCGCGAATAGCCATTCCGCCACCAGCCGTTGCGCCTCGGTGCCGTAGCCGCGCCCCCGTGCCTCGCCTCCGAGCTCGATGCCGATCTGCCACGCGTTCGACCAGGGTGGCGGGCCGTACTGGCTTATGCGCACGTCGATCGTGCCCACCGGCCGGCCGTCGAGTGTCTCGACGATCAGGCGACCGCCCCGCTCGTTGCGCAGCGGACCGCGGGCCAGCACCTCCCGGGACATTGGCTCGCGCGGCAGCCCGAAGTCGTTGAAGCCGCCCACGGCCTCGCGGTTCCAGCGATCGATCAGCTCGGCGTCGTCGGGCGTGACGTCGCGCAGCCGCACGAGCTTGCCCGCAACGGGCAGCGTGCGCCCGGTCTCGCTCACGCGGCGCGCTCACGCGGGGTACCGAAGGCGAGTGCGGCGTTAAGGCCACCAAAGCCGAATGAGGTCGAGGCGACGGCGTCGATGTGTTTCTCGAGCGGTGCCGCCGTGACGCCGGGGAGGTACTCGGCGACCCGCGGGTCGAGCTGCTCGAGGTTGACCGTGCCGGGTGCCCAGCCGTGCCTGATGGCGAGTGCGCAGATGGCGGCCTCGATGGCGCCGGACGCCCCGAGTGGGTGGCCGTAGTACGCCTTGGTGCCACTGACCGGAACGGTGCGCGCAGAGGCGCCCAGGGCACGGGCGATGGCCTTTGCCTCGGCGGCGTCACCGAGCGGCGTCGATGAGGCGTGCGCGTTGACCCAGTCGAGTTCGACCGCCTTCATCCGCGCGTCGGCGAGTGCCAGTCGCAGCGCGCGTGCCGCCTGGATGCCGTCGGGCCGTGGTTGGACCATGTGGTAGGCGTCGCTCGTCGCGGCGAAGCCGCGCAGCTCGGCGTACGGCTGGGCGCCGCGCTTGTGCGCCACGTCGCCGGCCTCGAGTACGAGCAGCGCGGCGCCCTCGCCCATGACGAAGCCGTCGCGCTCTGCGTCGAACGGGCGCGCGGCAGCCTGCGGACGATCGTTGTGGCCCGAGCTCAGCGCGCGGATGATGTCGAAGGCGCCGAAGGCGAGGGGGCTCAGCGGTACCTCGACGCCGCCGGCCAGGGCCGCATCGGCGGTGCCGCTGCGGATTGCCCGCAGGGCCTCGCCGATCGCCACCGCGCCCGATGCGCACGAGTTGGCGGTCGACAGGATCGGCCCGTGCAGTCCCAGGGTGATACCCAGGTTGGCCGGCGCCGCACCGCCGAAGACAGCCAGCGCCAGGTTGGGCGCCACGGACCGGATGCCGCGTGCCAGGAAGCGCTCGTGCTGCTCCTCGGCATAGGCGATGCCGCCCAGCGCCGAACCGATGTATACGCCGAACCGGTCGTGGCGCGGCGCTCCTCGTTTGCCCATGACCAGCCGTGCGTCATCGATCGCCATGCGCCCGGCGGCAAGGGCGAAGTGGCTGAAGCGGTCAGTCTGGCGGGCTGTCCGGGCGTCCATGAAGTCGGTCGGATCGAAATCGTCCACCTGCGCGGCGACCTGGGACCGGAAGGGTGTGGGGTCGAAGCGATCGATGCGCTTCACTGGCGAAAGTCCGGCGCGCAAGCCATTCCAGAAGGCAGCGCGACCGCTGCCGATCGGGGTGATCAGCCCGACGCCGGTTATCACGACCTGGCGCGGTGCCCGGCTGCGGCGGCCCTCGGTCACTGCTCGGCGAGCCGCTTGAACGTCGCCAGCGTGCAGCCGGCAATGGGCCGTACCAACAGGCGATCGACCACGCGTGCGAAGGCGTCGTCACTGAGCAGTGGCAGCGGGCGGACGAAGTCATGGACGATCGTGACGCGGCTGCCATTACTCGCCGGCCTGATGTGCCAGGTGACGTCCATGCCGCGCGTTGGCCCGGTGACGTGCATGAAGCGAAGCTGCAGGTCGGCGGGGTCGGAGTCGTCCGACCATTGCTCGCTGGTCCAACCGACCGGAATGGGCACGCGCCCCGGGCGAACGGCCTCCATTCTCGTGCGCACCTTCTCGCCATCATGTGACTGCACAGTCACCTTTCGATAGTGGGGCAACAGGTCGGGCCAGCGTGCGACATCCCGGACAAGGTCGAACACGACCCGCGAGGACGCGGTGACGTCGATACCGATCTCAGACTGCACGCGATCCGCCATCGACGAATTCGAGGGCCGCGCGGGCCAGCTCGACGAGCGCCAGCTCGGCTGCCTGCGCAATCGGTATCCAGGCCGCCCTGTCGGTCGATTCCTCCTGCTCGTCGCGCAGTGTGCCGCCGGTGATCGTCATGCGGTAGACGATCCGGATGGCGTGCCACGGGCCGCCGCGCACAGATCTGGTGCCGGTTCCCGAGTGCACGAACAGCAGGTCGTCGATTCTGCCCTGCAGCCCGGTTTCCTCGGCCAGTTCACGGACCACCGCGTGGGCCGGATCCTCGCCGAAGTTCAGCCCGCCGCCGGGGAGCGTCCATTGGCCGGCGGCCGGATAGCCAGGTGCGATGCGCACGAGCAGGATCCGGCGTTCATCGGTGGCCACGGCGTACGCGGCGACGCGCGTCCAGCCGGCTGGCTTTGCGGTGCTCACGGCGCCAGCAGTCGGGCCAGGAAGCGCGGGTCCACGGCGTTCGAGGCGCGCAGCTGGTCGGCAAGCACCAGGGTCAGCGTCGCGCGCAGATGTGCGCGCCGGTCCAGGCGGCGGAGGGCGTAGTCAAACAGGCGGGGCTGGGAGATGAAGAGTTGCAGCAGCCAGGACATGGCGTTCTTGTTGCGGAACCTCGCACGCAGGAGGCGATCGTAGCCGTCGAGTGCGCTCGTGTCGCCCCTCAGCTGAGCGACGATCGCCGCGGCGGCGAGGTCCGCGGATACGAGCGCGCGATGGATGCCCTCGCCGGTCAGCGGGTCGATGAAGCCCGTGGCATCGCCCACGAGTGCGAAGCCCCGTCCCGCCACGCGCGACACCGAGTGGTGGAGGGGATATGCGACGGTTACGCGGTCGGTGTTCGGGGCCGACATCCACTCTTCCGGCGGGCCGGGAAACTGGGCCAGAAGGCGGTCGACCAAGGGCCCTGCCGGCACGCGCAGCATGTCCCCTGGCACGACCATGCCCACATTTACCCGACCATCGGGCACGGGCGCCACGCCCACGTACCAACCGTTCCCGAACACGAACCGGCCGCGCGCGGAACCGGCGGCGCGGACGGTGGGGTCCGCGCGGTGGAAGGTGATGCCGGCACGGCGCAGCAAACGCGTCGGTCGGACAACGCCGGCAGTGCGCGCAATCAACGAGCGGGGACCGTCGGCGCCCACGACGATGCGGGCGGCCACCGATGTCGTCGAAGGGCCGGCGATCGTGGGCGACAGGTCGAGAAGGGCCGCCTGGCCGCTGCGGGTGGGCAGCCTGACGCCGCGCGCCACTACTCCACGACGCACCTCGGCACCTGCCACGCGTGCACGCTCGAGCAGGGCGGCGTCGAGGCGGACGCGGTCGAAGCCGTATGCCGGCCCGTGCGCGTACTCCAGCCGGCAGCGCACGCCGCTGGTCGTCTGCAGGTCCAGGCCGGCGATCGGCGTGACCAGCCCGTCGAGTTCCTCGCGGACCATGCCCAGGTGCAGCAGCAGCCGCCGGGTTAGCGGCGATGAGAAGACACCGCACGCCCGCCAGTGCGGCTCACGTGTGCGCTCGATGAGCAGCGTCGCGAGGCCGGCGCCGGCAAGTCTCGTGGCAGTCGCGGCGCCGGCCGGTCCGCCGCCCACGACCGCCACGTCGAACGTCTCGGGCCGCGTCCTAGCCATGCTCGAACACCAGCGCGTAGCGGTAACCCGGCGGAGCGTGCAGGCTCACCCGCCGGCTGAGGCCGGCTCGCGCGGCCATCGCGCTCAGCTCGGCAGAACTGTAGGCGCGCCGCACCGACAGCGGCCCGTCGTGGCGCGTATAGCGGTTACGCGTCGCGACCGTTGCCAGCAGCAGCGCCCCGAGCCACCAAACGGTGCCGCGCTCGAGGTCATTCACGATGACCGCGCGGCGCGCCACGCGGGCCATCTCGCGCAGCATGGTGGCCGCCTGGTCCGGCGCGAGGTGGTGCAAGACCATCGATGAGTGCACGATGTCGAACGACGAGTCGGCCGCGTCCAGCGCTCCGCCAGGCGCCAGGCGCAGGTCGAGGCCCACGGGCGCGGGGGTGTGCAGCTGCGCGTGGTCGACGATCTCCGCGCGCACGTCGGTCGCGAGGATTTCCAGGCCCAGCTGACGCTGCTCGGCGCGACGCAGGAGTCCGCGCGGGATGTCGGCCGCCCCAGTGCCCACGTCGAGCATGGTCACCGGGCGTAATCCATCACGGGCCGCGCGCAGGTACGGCGCCACCGCGCGCCAGGAGAGGTGCACTCCGCCCAGCCAGCGATTGACCCGTTCGAGGTCGCGCAGGTTGCCCGCCAGCGTCCTGACATCCAGCGGTCCGTCGATCAGCTCCGCAGCTTCGTGCAGGCGTTTCATGAGCACACAATCTATACGCTGGGTGAACATCAGGCGATTACGTGACCATATAGTCACCTGATAGACGTGACAGAGCCAGAACGTCGGTGTACGCTGCGCGGGTGAGCAGTCAGGGGCGGGAAACGGACCGTAAGGCGCGCACGCGCGCGGTCGCACAGCGCAAGCCCTCGACCGACGTCGGTCGCGGCACGGACACGCCGGCCAGCTGGGGGATGGGCGGTGGCCAGCAGCTCCCGTGGGAGTACGCCCCGGCTCCCGAATCGCGCGATGTCGTGCAGCTCAAGTCACGCTACGGGCTGTTCATCGGCGGCAAGGAGGTCGCGCCGCGGAACCGGCAGTGGTTCACGACGGTCGATCCGGCGACGGAGGAGCCGCTGGCCGAGGTGGCCCGCGCCACGGTCGAGGACGTCAACCACGCAGTCACCGTCGCCCGGCGCGCCTTCCGTCGCGACTGGTCGACCCTGCCGGGCAGTGAACGAGCCAAGTACCTCTTCCGCATCGCGCGCATCCTGCAGGAGCGCAGCCGCGAGTTCGCGGTCCTGGAGACGCTCGATGGCGGCAAGCCCATCAAGGAATCGCGCGATGTGGATGTGCCCCTGGCAGCGGCCCATTTCTGGTACTACGCCGGCTGGGCGGACAAGCTCGAATACGCATTTCCCGGGCGGCATCCGCAAGCGCTCGGTGTCGCCGCGCAGATCATTCCCTGGAACTTCCCGCTGCTGATGCTCTCGTGGAAGATCGCCCCGGCCCTCGCGGCGGGCAACACGGTGGTGCTCAAGCCGGCATCGGCCACGCCACTGAGTGCGCTCTTCTTCGCCGATGTCTGCCGCCAGGCGGACCTGCCGCCGGGCGTCGTGAACATCATCACCGGGCCGGGCGAGATCGGCCTGGCCATGGTCAAGCACCCCGATGTCGACAAGGTGGCCTTCACCGGTTCGACGGCCGTGGGTAAGGAGATCGGGCGCGCCATCGCCGGCAGTGACAAGGCGCTCACGCTCGAGCTGGGTGGCAAGGCGGCCAACATCATCTTCGACGACGCGCCCATCGACCAGGCAATCGAGGGCGTGATCAACGGCATCTTCTTCAACCAGGGCGAGGTGTGCTGCGCGGGTTCGCGCCTGTTCGTGCAGGAGTCGATTGCCGAACCGTTCATCGACAGGCTCAAAGACCGGCTCTCCACGTTGCGCGTGGGCGATCCGCTGGACAAGAACACCGACGTGGGCGCGATCAACAACGCCGCCCAGCTGGCCAAGATCGAGGAGCTGGTCGAGGCCGGCCAGGCCGAGGGTGCCGAGATGTACCAGCCAGCATGCGACCTACCGGCGCGCGGCTGGTTCTTCCGGCCCACGTTGTTCACGCATGTCGCCCAATCGAGCCGCATCGCGCAGGAGGAGATCTTTGGCCCGGTGCTGTCGATCCTTACCTTCCGCACGCCGGCCGAAGCGATCGAGAAGGCCAACAACACCGCCTACGGATTGAGCGCCGGGGTGTGGACCGAGAAAGGTTCGCGCATCCTGTCGATGGTCTCGAAGCTGCGTGCCGGCGTCGTGTGGGCAAACACGTTCAACCGCTTCGACCCCACCTCGCCGTTCGGTGGCTACAAGGAGTCCGGCTTCGGACGCGAGGGCGGGCTGCACGGCATGCTCGCCTATCTCGATCTGGACGGCGGACAGTGAGTGCGCGACGCGAGGCCAGGCGCGGCGCTGCTGTC
>CAZSWK010000003.1:49341-59635 GCA_964610835.1 uncultured Anaerolineaceae bacterium
GCGCTGCTGTCCCGCGCGCTGCTGTCCCGCGCGCTGCTGTCCCCCGCACTACTTTCCCGCGCGCTGCTGTCCCCCGCACTACTTTCCAATCTGATTTGAGGTACCTGGCAGCTGCTGCGCACATAGCCCACGCCGCTGCCGGCCATGGCCGGGCCGAACTAACGAGATTCGTGTCAGATTGCGAATTTCGACTGCTCTCCGGCTCAGGGCGGGTGGTGGATGGCTCGGTCGCGTCGGAGACGCTGAGGCATCCCAAATCTGTTTGGAATCGTGGTGGTTAAGGTGGGCAAGTCTTCGATTCCGGAGCACGCGGCGGCGCTGCTCGAGGCGTGGCGGCCGGTTGACCTGGCCACGGTGAACGACGCGATCGTCCGGCTCGCGCGGCTCGAGGGCGAGTTTCCGTGGCACAGCCACGACGAGGACGAACTCTTCCTGTGCTGGAGCGGGAAGTTCCGGGTGGAACTGGAGGGCGACCAGCCGGTCCAGCTCGCGAGAGGCGACGTGTTCGTGGTGCCCGCCGGGACGCGCCATCGCCCGGTGGCTGACGAGGGGCCCTCCTACACGCTGGTGATCGAACGTCCAGAAACCAAGCAGTATGGCAATGGCTGACCGGCACGTGAGCCGGCGAGGGAGCGTGGCGTGAGCGCCGGGGCGACAGCTTTTCACGTCATTTGCACGCAACAGGCCATATGTGCTCGCCTGCCGGGCAGGCAGGGCGCGGTGGGGCTGACGAGCCGGCCATTCGCCGCACGAATCGAGCCCCGGCATGGCTGAGCGATCATCGCGAACGGCTAGAACCGCGCAAGCTGGCGGCCCCGCGTTCAAATCACATGGAAACTCGCCGTTGAAGGCGGCCGCGCCGGAAGCGTCGCCCGCCGTACGGATCCCGGTACGCAAGACGTACAAGCTGTACGTCGGCGGGCAGTTCCCGCGCTCCGAATCAGGGCGCAGCTACGTCGTCCGCGCGGCCGACGGCACGCCACTGGCCAACGCCGTGCGCTCGTCGAAGAAGGATCTACGCGACGCCGTGCGCACGGCACGCGGTGGCGCCACGAAGTGGGCGGCCAAGACGGCGATGAACCGCGGGCAGGTGCTCTACCGCGTGGCCGAGCTGATGGAGGGACGCCGCGACCAGTTCGCGGAAGAGGTCAGCACCGCGGAGGGCGTCCCGTTGGAGCGCGCCGAGGAGCTGGTCAGCCGGGCGATCGATCGCTGGGTGTGGTACGCCGGTTGGGCGGACAAGATCAGCCAGGTGCTGGGTGCCGTCAATCCGGTGGCCGCCTCGTACTTCAACTTCACCATCCCCGAGCCAACCGGCATCGTGGGCATCGTCGCGCCGGAAGACTCGTCATTGCTCGGCCTCGTGTCGCGCCTGGCGCCCGCGGTGGTCGGCGGCAATGCGACCGTCGTGCTGTCTTCCGAGTCGCGGCCGTTGCCGGCGATCACCCTCGGCGAGGTGCTCGCCACATCGGACGTGCCACCCGGCGTGATCAACATCCTGACCGGCCTGCGTCGCGAGCTCGTGCCCATTCTGGCCGGGCACATGGACGTCAACGCCATCGACCTGTGGGGCGTGCCGGCCGACATGCGCGTGCAGGCTGAGGAGCTGGCCATGGAGAACGTCAAGCGCGTGGCGCGCCCGCCGCGCCGCGACGCCGGGCACTTCGACTGGCTCGACGACGGCCGCGCACAGCGCCCCGAGTGGATCGCCCACTATCTCGAGATGAAGACGGTCTGGCACCCGATCGGCGTCTAGCTCGATCGCCGCCCCGCGGCGGCCTACATCGACTCCTTCAACCCCACGCGCACCAGCCACCAGTTGACCGGGTATGCAGTCATGAATCCGAGCGCCATGCCGATCTGCATCATCATCCAGAAGAACGGCTCGTCGGCGTGCAGGTGGCCTGGAAAGAAGACCAGCTGGACCAGGATCATCCAGCCGAAGAGGCCCACCTCGAAGGCGACCAGCGAGAGCGTGTCAGCCTTGAGTGCCGCGGCCAGGCCGTCCCGCACGCCCAGGCCACGCATCGGGGCGATGGTGAAGTACTGGAAGGCGATACCCAGCAGGTAGGCCAGTGCGAAGTCGAGGGGAAGCTCTGCCCAGAGGCCGAGCCCGGACACCTCCAGGCCCAGGACGAGCACCAGGCTGCTGCCGATGATGTCACCCAGTGTGCAGCCAGCACCACAGTGACTAACCGCCAGCGTCGTCGCGACGGGCATCGGCCATTGTCGGTGTCCCCCACGGCCCCATCGCCAGTAGCCGGCCAGGGCGAGAGGGCCGAGATACAGCGCGGTCACCGGCCAGACGATTTCCATGATCCGCATTGCGGGGCGCCGGCCGCCGACGAACATGTCGAACACGATCGCGGCCGCGCAGCCAAAGGCAACGGCAAGCGAAACCCAGGCCAGGGTGTTGAGCTCCTCGGTAGGCATGCGCGCGATTCTCGGCCACGGCGCGTTGAGAAGGTCCTGTCAGCCCGTGCGCCAGTACGGCGAGGGCCCGCCAACAGTCTCCTCGCATACTTGGCAATGTGAACTCTGCCGCGCGCCAGTTCCGCGGAGGCCTTGTGGCGGCGATGGCATCTGGCGTCGTCATCCTCGCCGTCGAGCTCGCCGCCGGTCTGCTGGCCAATTCGCTGGCGTTGCTCGCGGATGCGGGCCACCAATTCGCCGACGTATCCGCGATGGCTGCCTCGCTCGGGGCCATCTGGTTGGCCAGCCGCCGCCCAACAGCCAGTCGCTCATTCGGGCTCTATCGGCTGGAGATCCTCGCCGCGGCTGCGAACGCGCTGCTACTGGTTGCAGTTGCCGGTTTCGTGATCTGGGAGGGCGTGGGCCGGCTGTCCGCGGGACCGGAGGTCAACTCGGGGCTGGTGATCGTCGTCGCCCTCTTCGCACTCGCGGCCAACCTCGCGGCAGTCGGGTTCCTCCTGCGCGGACGTGGCCAGAGCCTGCTCATGCGCGGTGCGTTCCTGGAAGTGCTGGGGGACCTGCTCGGCGCGCTGGCGGTGCTCGTATCGGGCGTCATCATCGCCCTCACCGGGTTCCGCGCGGCCGACGGGCTGGCCTCGATCGGCATCGGCCTGCTCATCCTGCCGCGTACGTGGAGCCTGCTGCGCGACAGCGTCGACATCCTGCTCGAGGCGACACCCAAGGGCGTCGACCTGGCTGAGGTGCGCCGGCACATCATCGAGGCTCCCGGCGTCGAGGACGTTCACGACCTGCACGCGTGGACGATCACCAACGGAATGAACGTTGTCTCGGCGCACGTGGTCATGGGTCCCAGCGCGCAGCCGGGCGAGATCCTCGATCGCTTGGGTAAGTGCCTGTCGAATGACTTCGACATCTCGCATTCGACGTTCCAGCTCGAGACACCCGAGCACGTGCTGTGGGAGGGCCGCGCGGAGCAGGTTCAGCACTAGGCGGAACAGGCGGTAGACTCTGCCCGCCTGATGTCTCACGCATCATCGGCGCGCGCCAGCATGGTTCGCCTGGCGGTTGCGCTGTCGCTCATTACCCTGGTGCTCGGCCACCAGCTGGTCTACCTCGCCACGTTCGGCGCGCAGGCCGGCGCGGAGCTGGCGAGCACCGGCCATGACCTGCGCTGGACGCTTACCGTCTTCTCGGCCGCGCTGCTGGCGATCGGGCTGGTCGTTGTGGCTTTGCGCGAGCTGCTCCGGCTGTCGCGCCGGGCGCGGTCGGCCGCCGGATTGGCCATCGACCCGCGCATCTGGGGCGTGCCTCACCTGGCGCGCGACCTGTTCGCGCTTTGGGTGGCCACCTTTCTCATGGCCGTCGTCCTGTTCGTGCTGCTCGAGAACGGCGAGCGTCTGGCCGCCGGATTGCCGGCGCCGGGCCTGGCCGTCCTGGGCGCAACGACGTTCCACGACCCGCTGCTCATCTTCGAGTTGCTGTCCGGCCTGGTGGCCCTTGTCGCGGCCCTCTATCGCTGGCGACGCGACGTCCTCGTCGCACGCATCCGGGCATTGGCTCGGCGCGGGTCCAGGTCGCAGGTCGCGTTCGCGCTCGCGCCGGGCGAGACCATTACCCGGCCATCCATCATTGCGCTGCGGCCACCCGGCCGCGCACCTCCGCTGCTGCCCGCCGACTAACCTGCGCGCCGGATCACGGTGCGCCTTCGGTTCGACTCAGCAGAAGAGACTGGAGGTTATTTCCCCGTGCGGTTCTTCCGCCTCCTTGCCGCCAGCGTCGCGCTGGCATTGGCCTTGAGCCTGACGCTTGCCGGTCTGGTCGTGGCCCACACCCAGATCAGCGCCGGCTCATACAACGTCGCGCTCGGTTGGGCCGACGAACCCACATACGTCGGCGAATTGAACGCGGTCGAGGCCATCGTCACCGACCAGGACGGCAATGCCGTCACCGATCTGCAGCCCGGCGACCTGACGGTGACAGTCACCACCGGCGGCCAGACATCCGACCCACTCGCGCTCGAGCCGGCCTTCGATCCCGAGGAAGGCACCGGCCTGCTCGGCGACTACCGGGCCGCGATGATCCCGACCATCCCCGGCGACTACACCTTCCACCTGACCGGCAGCATCCACGGCCAATCGGTCGATGCCACGGCCACTTCGGGGCCGGACACGTTCGACGCGCCGGCCGAACCAGCTGCCATCGAGTTCCCCAACCAGGTGCCCAGTGTCAGCGAGCTGGCAACGCGCATTGAGAGCGTCGACGGCCGCTCGTCGAGTGACTCCCAGACCGCGCTGTATGTGGGCGCCGGGCTGGGGGCGGCGGGCGTCGTCATCGGCCTCGTGGCACTTGCCTTTGCGCTCAGGGCACACCGCCAGCCGGCTGCCTAGCGGATCGGCGTCATGCGGTTGATTGCGCGCGCCGCGCTCGGAGTGATCGTCGCCGGGCTGTTGCTCTGGCCGATTACCAACGGCGCGGCTGCGCACGCCCTGCTGACGTCGTCCGATCCGCCCGCGGGGGCGTCTCTGTCTGCGCCACCCGACTCGGTCACGATCACCTTCACCGAGACGCCCGACCCCAAGCTGTCATCGATCCGTGTGCTCGACTCGACCGGTGCGCCGGTGGCTGCAGGGCCGACACAGGTCGTACCCGGTGCGCCGACAGAGCTGACCGTGTCGCTGCCGGCCCTGCAGCCGGGCGTCTACACCGTCTCGTGGCGGACCCTGTCGACAGTCGACGGTCACCTCGCGACCGGCTCATACGCGTTCGGCGTTGGCGTCGCGCCGCCACCAGCGAGCGGCTCGTCGGCCGGCAGCGTGGCCGGCTCCTCGCAGTTGACCGTGCTGGGTATCGCCGGCCGGTGGCTGCTGTACGCCGGCTTGATTGTGCTGCTCGGCGTGTGCTGGATGTTGCTGCGCGGTGCGCCCGGTCCGGTGCGCTGGCCGTCGCTGCCCGACACGCGCCCGATCGGCCCCATGGTCGGCCTGTCCGCGCTGGCGGCTGCGCTGGGCACGGTCATGGTCATGGCCGACCAGATCATCAACGCGGGCGTCTCGTTAGGTGACCTGGCGGGTACTTCGCTGGGCAGCGCGGCGCTGCTGCGGTCACTCCCGTTCGTGCCCGCCATCATCGCGTTTGCCCTGATCGCCCGCCGCCACACTTCGCGGGCCGCCATCATCCTGCTCGGTATCGCCGCTCTCGGCGGCATGACCGCCGACGTGGCACTCAGTCATGCCGCGGCCGGCGGCCAGCCGCTCTTCGACAGCATCGTGCAGTGGCTGCACATCGTCGCCGCCGGCGGCTGGCTGGGCGGCCTGGCCTGTCTGGCGATCTGGTTGCGCCGGCGTGCGCCCGATGAAACGGCGGTTGCCGTGATGCGCCGCTTCTCGCGCGTGGCCACGGTGGGCCTCGCGTTGATCGTCGGCACCGGCGTGCTGCGCGCGATCAGCGAGGTGGGCACGCTCGACAACCTGCTGCATACCGACTTCGGCGCGGTGGTCATCGCCAAGAGCGTGCTGCTCCTCGCGCTCGCGCTGCTCGGTGCCGTAAACCACTTCGTCAGCGTTCCCCGCGGTCTGTCCGGCCTGCCCCTGCTGAAGCGGGTCGGCCCCGCCGAGCTGGGCATCGCCACGGTCATCGTGCTGTTCTCGGCCAGCCTGGTGAACCTCGCGCCGCCGGCGGAGGGCGCCACATCGGCCGCGCCGCAGAACGTCGTGGTCAGCGGCGATGACTACGGCACCACGGTCCACGGGCAGCTGACCGTCGACCCTGGTACGGCCGGCTTCGACACGTTTGCCCTGGTCACCCACGACTTCGATTCTGGCGCGCTGGTCGTGCCCGATTCGGTGGCGCTGCGCTTTGCGCTGCCCGCCAAGCCGGACGTGGGCGGTTCGCGCCTCGATCTCGACCGGCAGGGCGACGGCAGCTACAGCGCCCAGGGCACGAACCTGTCGATCGACGGCACCTGGACCATCACCGCGGTGATCAGCCGCGGGGCAACGGCCGTCGAGGTGCCCTTCAAGGTCACGACGCGTATCGTTCGCCAGCCGGTCGACATCAGCTCCCAGCCCGGGCTGCCGACGATCTACATCGTCCACATCGACCAGGCCGGCACCACCGTCCAGGCCTACCTGGACCCGGGCACTCCCGGACCAAACGAGGTCCATGCCACGTTCTTCGACCCGCAGGGCAACGAACTGCCGGTCATGAGCGTGACGATGACGATCGGGCCGGAGGGCGAATCGACCACGACCCTCGACCCGCGCATGCTCGAACCCGGCCACTTCGTCGCCGACACGCCACTCGAGGCCGGCAAGTACCTGTTGACGGTTTCCGGACCGGCGCCCAGTGGTAGCGGTACGCTCGTGGCGCGCACCGACGTGGAGGTTTCCCCGCAATGAGCTGCAAACAGGTCATGTTGCTCTGCCTTGGCGTGGCGCTGGCCGTCGCGGGCTGTGGTCCCGCCAATGGGCCCACGCCACCGCCCAGCGTGCTGGCCGGGTCGATCGGCCCGCGACCATCCTCACCGGCCACCCTCACCGTCGTCCAGCCGCAGGACGGCGCCGTGATCAATGGCCCCACTGTCCATGTCGTCTTCGACCTCCAGAATGCGACGATCACCACGTCGACGACGACCCACATTCAGCCCGACCTGGGTCATATCCACCTGTACGTGGACAACGTGCTCGTGTCGATGAACTACCAGACCCAGGACGACATCACCCTGACACCCGGCGCGCACACCCTGAAGGGTGAGTTCGTGGCCTCGGACCACGTTCCGTTCGATCCCCGTGTCTGGTCGAACCAGGTTGTCTTCAGCGTCCAGTGACTGGACTCCGGAGTGCCGACCCGCGCTCCATCGGCCTGGTCGTGGCCGTCGCCGGCCTCGCGCTCATCGCCCTGGTCGAGGTGTGGCAGCCGGTCGTCGGCTCCGGTCTGTATGACGGCGTCGTGCCCGAGGAGCCGTACCGCGTGCTGAACCCGGCCTCCGACCAGGCCGGTTCGCCCTCCTCCGCGCAGGTGACGCTCGATGCTTCGAGCGGAATCAGCCCCGCGATCGTGCTGGTTACGACTGAGCAGCCGCCGCAGGCACAGCTGATCGCCACGCCGGGTGCAATTTCCCTGGCGCCGGGCAGCAGCACGCTGACTGCCTCGGTGACACCGGTGGAGCCATCCTCTGAGGAGGCAGCGGCCGCCACGATCTACGGCAATATCTACCGCTACAGCGTGGTCGATCAGGCCGGCAACGCATTGAACCTCGCGTCGGGTGCCCGGCCGACCGTCGTTTTGCGCGCGCCGTTTGGGGCGCCGGCGGTCGCCATCGCCCACTGGGACGGCAACGGCTGGCAGCCGCTGCCGACTGGTACGGGCGCCCTGCCGACCATCCTGACCGCGCCGGTCACGGCGCTGGGCGACTATGCGCTCGTTCCCGCCGGGGGCGGCCTGACGCTGCCCACAGTCACCGGCCTGGCCGTCCTCGCGCTGGGCGTCCTTGGTGTATTGCTGCTCTGGTGGCGCCGACCACGGCGCGCGACTGACGCAAACACTCCCGCGCGACCGCCCGCGCCGGCGGGCCGCAACCGGCGTGGTCAACGGCGACGTGGAGGTGATCGGACGTGAAGACAGCTCTGCTGTACTCGGCGCTCGCATTGATGCTGGCGGGTTGCGCTTCGACCGCACAGGCACCCAGTCAGTCAGCACAGGCCAGCGCGAACACCACTGCGCGGCCGAGCGCTGCACCAATACGGATCGGCGCCGTCTTCCCACTCTCTGGCAACGCGGCCGGCCTCGCCGGACAGCAGCTGGCCGGCGTGCGCATCGCCATCGACGCGGTCAATGCCGACGGCGGCGTCGGCGGCCGGCCGCTCGAACTCGACGTGAAAGATCTGCCGGCGGCCGCCGCCGCGCCGGATGTCATGATCCAGCTGAAGCAGGAGGGCGCCAGCGTGGTCATCGGCGCCTACTCGTCGGACCTCTCCATCGCCGCCTCGCAGGCGGCCAGCGACGCAGGTCTGGTCTATTGGGAAGCCGGTGCCGTCGCCGACCAGCTGACCGGGCGCGGATTGCCACTTGTCTTCCGTGTCGGCGCGAGTGGCGCCAACCTGGGCGCTAATTCGGCCGACTTCGCAGCACGGGAGCTGCCGGCCAGGCTGGGCAGGTCGGGCCCGAATGAGGTCCGGCTGGCGATCGTCGCCGCACGCGATGACTACGCCGAGTCGGTCGCCGCGGCCGCCCGCGCCACGGCTCAGTCCGCAGGCATGCCGATCGTCGCCGATACGACGTACGACCTGTATGTGCCCGACTGGACGAGCGTCATGGCCACCCTGGCTGCCGCGTCCCCGGACGTGATCATTCTTGCCTCGCATATCCTCGACGGCATCGCCTTCCGCCAACAAATGCTCACGGAGGGGCTGCATGTCGGAGCGCTGATCGGTTCGACCATGGCCGAGTGCGATCCCGACTTCGCCGGCGAACTGGGCCCCGACGCGGTGGGCATCTTCGCGTCCGATCGACCGACCGGTGGCTTCCAGCCATCGGCCCTCTCGTCCACTGCGCGCGAGGTATACGACCGACTGGCGGCGGCCTGGGCCGACCAGACGCCGGCGGCCACCACGCCGACCCCGTACGACTACTACGGCTCCGGCGGCGCCGGGTTCACCATCAGCGGCCCGATCGAGGAGGGCTCTGCCGCAGCGGGACCCACCGAGGAGGCGCTGTCAGGCTTCAGCGCGGCGTGGGTGCTGGCGCATGACGTGCTGCCCGCCGCGGCGGCGATCGGCGCGCTCGACGCGCAGGGCATCGCCGCCGCCGCGCGCGCGCTCGATCTGCCCGTGGGCGCGCTGCCCAATGGTGCGGGCGTGAAGTTCTCGTCCGACCCGGCAACACTTGGACAGAACGAGCGCGCGGTCGGCGTCATCTGGCAGTGGCAGGCAATCCGCTCGTACACCTTCGTTTGGCCGGCGCAGTACGCGACAGGCACCATCACGGACGTGCCGCTACCGAGATGAGCCTCGCCCTCGCGGTGGCGCGCACCGATCTGCGCCGGCCGGCGCTGCTGCTGCTCGGCCTGGCCGGCGCCGTCGCGCTGCGTGTGGCCATCAACGGCGCCGGTGCCGGCAGCGCGCTGGCTGCCGGCGCGGTGTTCGGCGTCGTGCTGCTCGGGTTGGTCGCGGCCGGTGCTGGGCGTCCGGCGCTACCCTCGCTCGCCGGGGTTGGCCTGGGCATCGTGGGCGGGATGGCGCTGGTGGCCGTGCCCGTGCTGATCCATCCCCTGCGCCCGGTTGGGCTGCGCCCCGAGCCGTTCGCGGCCTGGGCGCTGGTCACCGTGCTGGTGGCCACCGCGGAAGAGGCGCTGCTTCGCGGGGCGCTGTTCGACGCGCTCAGCGAGGCCGGCGGCCTCGCGCTGGCGGTGCCGGTGTCGACGGTCGCCTTCGCGCTGATGCACGTGCCGCTCTATGGCTGGGCGGTCGTGCCGCTCGATCTGGGCGCAGGACTGCTGCTGTGCGGGCTGCGCCTGGCCGGCCGCAGTATGGCCGCGCCTGCCATAGCTCATATCCTGGCTGACCTCGCCACATGGTGGCTGTGAGGGCGCGACCACAACCTGGGCAAATTGCCGTCTCACCAGCGTAATCGGACTGCGTCGGTCAACGTCGCCCGAGACCGTGCGGGCGCCCCACAGCGCCCGCATTAACCACTGCCGTGGGCTGAATCCGCACCGGTTTGCCTTGGGCACACCCGGATAACGGTGGCTGGGCGCGAAATTAGCCCAAGTCCGGACGCTTCGCCACGAGCCGAGTGAGCGCTGCCGCGCGGATCGCCGATTGACCGTGCTCGTCGTGACGGAAGAACACATAGCAGTCGCGCC
>CAZSWK010000004.1:0-8777 GCA_964610835.1 uncultured Anaerolineaceae bacterium
CATTGCCACGCCGCCTGCCGCAGCCAGACGCTTCATGGCTCCCTCTCCTCGGACCCGAGTCCCTCAACTCGGCGTTGCGGCCGACAATAGCAGCCGATGACAAGCGATCTGCCACCGCTGCCCGATGCACCGCCGCCCGAGGACCTGCAGCCAGCCGAGGACTCGCCCGACCCACGGGCACGCGCGCGTCGACGCCGGCCGCCCGGGCCGGAACCGCTCGACGAGGCGCCCCATCCGGCGGTGGCCGTCGAGGCACGCGTGCCCACCAACCGTGAGGCGGAGAGCGGCGAGGCGCGCGAAGAGCTGGCGCAGCGGATACTGTCGCGCCTCAATCCCGAACAGGCGCGCGCGGTCACGACCACTGAGGGGCCGCTGCTGATCCTCGCGGGCGCCGGTTCCGGCAAGACCCGGGTGCTCGCTCATCGCGTCGCGTACCTGATCGGCGTCAAGGGCGTTCGACCGTGGCAGATCCTGGCGGTCACGTTCACCAACAAGGCCGCGGCCGAGATGCGCGACCGGATCACCCGGCTCGTCGGGGAACAGGCCCGCGACGTGGCCATGGGCACGTTCCACGCGCTGTGCGCGCGCGTGCTGCGCCGCGACGGAAGCGCCATCGGCATCGACCCGCGCTTCGCCATCTACGACACCGACGATCAGACCGCGACCATCAAGCTGGTGATGCGCAACCTGGAGCTGGTCGGCTCGAGCGAGCTCAAGCCGCAGGCCATCCTGGGCCAGATCGGCCGCTGGAAGAACGACCTGCTCGGGCCCGAGGATGCGGCGGCGGGCGCGCGCGGCTACCACGAAGAGATCGCCGCGCGCGCCTACGAGCGCTATCAGGCCCGCCTGCGCGCGCAGAACGCGCTCGACTTCGACGACCTGCTCAACGAGGCGGTGCGCCTGTTCGACCAGGCGCCGGGCGTGGCCGCGCACTACCAGGATCGCTGGCGTTACCTGCACGTCGACGAGTACCAGGACACCAACCGCGCGCAGTACCTGTGGATTCGCCACCTCGCCGGCGAGCGCAAGAACGTGGCTGTGGTCGGTGACGATGACCAGAGCATCTACTCCTGGCGGGGCGCCGACCTGCGCAACATCCTCGACTTCGAGCGCGACTACCCCAACGCGACGGTCGTCAAGCTCGAGCAGAACTACCGCTCGACGCAGCTGATCCTCGATGCCGCCCATGCGGTCGTCTCGCGCAACGAGGCGCGCAAGGAGAAGAAGCTGTGGACCGAGAACCCGCGCGGGGTGCAGATCGAGCGTTTCGAGGCCGACTCGGAGGACGAGGAGGCGGAGTGGATCGCGCGCCAGGTGGAGGCGCTGGTCGGCGGCCGCGGTGCCGCCGGTTCGTTCCTGGCTCGCCGCGCGGACGAGGGTGACGAGCGCCGGTATCGCCTGCGCGACATCGCCGTGATGTACCGGACCAACGCGCAGAGCCGGCCGATCGAGGAAGCCTTCCTGCGCTACGGCCAGCGCTACCAGCTCGTCGGTGGTACCCGCTTCTACCAGCGACGCGAGGTCAAGGACGCGCTGGCCTACCTGCGCGTGCTGCGCTCCGACTTCGATGGGGCGGCCTATGAGCGCATCCTCAACGTGCCGCCGCGGGGCATCGGCGAGAAGACCGTGGCGCTCATCCGCGACGAGGCCGCGCGCCGCGGCGCCAACACGTGGCAGGCGCTCGAGGCTCTCGCTTCGGGCGATGAGATCGAGACGGCGACCCGGGCACGGTCGGCCATCGCGGCTTTCGTGCGCGCGATCGGCTCGCTGCGCCAGCGGGTGGGCATCCTGGCCCTGCCGGAGCTGCTCGACGCCGTGCTCGAAGAGACCGGTTATCGGGCGCACCTGCTCGACGGCTCGCAGGAGGGCGACGATCGCTGGGCCAACCTGCTCGAGCTGCGCGAGGTGGTTGCCCGCTACGGCGACCTCGATCCCGACGACGCTGTCGACCGGCTGCTCGAGGAGACGGCGCTGGTCGCCGACCAGGATTCCTACGAGAAGGACGCCGACGCCGTGACGTTGATCACCATGCACGCGGCCAAGGGCCTCGAGTTCGACGTCGTCTTCATCAGCGGCCTGGAGGAGGGCGTCTTCCCGCACTCACGGGCGCTCGATGACGCGCGCCAGATGGAAGAAGAGCGGCGCCTGGCCTATGTCGGGTTGACGCGCGCGCGTCACCGGCTGTATCTGACCCATGCGGCGATGCGCGCAACGTGGGGGAGGGGTGGCTTCAGTGTGCCGTCGCGCTTCCTGCTCGAGATCCCGGCCGACCTGATGCATGGCCCCCGACTCGTCGTTCAGGAGGAGGGCGATGACGACCAGCGGCCGGCCGAAGAGCGGCAGGGGGCCGGCTACGACCTCTCGTACATCCTCGGCCCGCGGGCCGCGTCCCGGCTGGTCGGCCGTCACTCGTCGATGCGTCGAGCACTGCCGCCCGGCGGTGGCTACAGCCCGCCGCCGGGCGCGCCGCGCGAGGGCGAGTCGTTCCAACCATCGCGCGATCTGGCCGCGCGGCGCGCCGTTTACTACGGCCGCACCGATCAGGACGGGCCGGAAGTTGCTCCGCCAACGCGGCATGTCGTGCCGCCGCGGCCGGTCGTGCCCGGCGAGCGGCGCTACCGCGATGGCGACCGGGTGCGTCACTCCGCCTTCGGCGAGGGGACCGTGGTCAGCTCGAAGCTGACGCGCGATGACGAAGAGGTGACGGTCGCCTTCCCGGAGCGCGGCGTAAAGAAGTTGCTCGCGTCGCTTGCCAAGCTGGAGCTGCTCGACTGACGACGGTACGGCGAGGCTGGTGCGATGGGCGATGATTCCTCGGTGAGCCACGACCCCGCGGCCCGTGCCGCTGAATTGCGCGCGCAGATCCAGCGCGCCAATCGCCTGTACCACGTCGAGGACGCGCCGGAGATCAGCGACGCCGAGTACGACGCGCTCTTCCGCGAATTGGTCGAGCTCGAGGAGGCGCATCCGGACCTGCGCACGCCCGATTCGCCGACCCAGCGTGTGGGCAGCACGCCGGCGGGCGTGCTCAAGGAGGTGCGTCACGGGACGCCGATGCTGTCGCTCAACAATGTCTTTTCCGTGGACGAGCTGCGTGCCTTCGACGCCCGCGTGCGGCGCATGCTGGGCATCGAAGGAGCGGCCGACGACCCGGCCGGCCCGCGCTACGACGCCGAGCTCAAGATCGACGGCCTGGCAATCGGTCTGCGCTACGAGCACGGCCGCTTCGTCCAAGGTGCCACGCGCGGCGACGGCACAACCGGCGAGGATGTGACCGCCAACCTGCGCACCATCGAGAGCGTGCCCAGGCGGTTGCGCGAGCCGGTCAGCATCGAGGTGCGCGGCGAGGTGTACATGCCCAAGGCCGAGTTCGCGCGCATCAATGCCGAGCGCGAGGAGGCCGGCCTGCCGCTGTACGCCAACCCGCGCAACAGCGGCGCCGGATCACTGCGCCAGATCGACCCGCAGGTGACGGCGAGCCGCCGGCTCGCCGCGTGGTTCTACGTACTGGTCGAGGAGGGCAAGGTAACGACGCAGGCGGACGCCCTGAATCGGCTGGAGGCGCTCGGCTTTCCGGTCGAGCCCAACCGCGGTACCGGACTCGATGTCGACGGCGTAGTCGAATTCATCGAACGCTGGCAGGAGCTCCGCCATGAACTCCCGTACGAGACGGATGGCGTGGTGATAAAGGTCGATTCGTTCGACCTCGAGCGGCGGTTGGGCATGGTTTCGCACGCGCCACGCTGGGCCGTCGCCTACAAGTACCCGCCCGAGGAGGTCGAGACGGTGGTCGAGGACATCGTGCCGTATGTCGGCCGGACAGGCACCCTCACCCCGGTGGCGCACCTGGCGCCGGTCAAGGTGGCTGGTTCGACGGTCGCGCGGGCTACGCTGCACAACCTCGACGAGGTGCGCCGCCGCGACGTGCGCATCGGCGACCACGTGGTGCTGCACAAGGCCGGCGACGTGATCCCCGAGATCGTCCGGCCCATCCCCGAGAAGCGCACCGGCGACGAGCGGCTGTACGAGATGCCGGAAAAGTGCCCGGTGTGCGGCACGGCCATCGTGCGCGACCCCGATACGGTGCGCCATTACTGTCCCAACCCGCTCTGCCCGGCCCGCGTCGGGCAGGAGTTCGGCCATTTCGCGGGCCGTGGCGCGATGGACATCGAGGGCGCCGGCTGGAAGGTCCTGGTGCAGCTGCTCGAACGCGGTCTGGTGAAGACGCGCGGCGACTTCTTCCGCCTCAGCGTGGAGGACCTCGAGTCGCTCGACCGCTTCGCGCGCAAGAGCGCCGAGAACCTGCACGCGTCGATCCAGCGAGCGCGGGTACGACCGCTGTACCGGATCCTGTATGGCCTCGGTATCCCGCAGGTCGGCGGCCAGACCGCGATCGATCTCGCGAACTGGATCGTGCAGAACTGGCCGCCACGTGATGACGAGCCGATGGGCGGCGGCAGCGGCTGGCTGGCACGGGTCGCCCGTGAGCTGGGCGCGCTGCCTGCGGAGAGGTTCGAGGAGGTCGCCGGAGTTGGCCCGACGGTCGGTGCCAGTCTGGCCCAGTGGTTCGGCGATCCCGCGACCGCTGGCGTGCTGGACGACCTGGTCGACGCCGGCGTGGAGCCCGAAAGACCCGCGCCCGCGGCGCCCGTGTCGTCCGGCGAGGGATCACTCGCAGGCAAGACGGTGGTGGTCACGGGTACCCTGAAATCGTTGGACAGGCAGAGTGCAGAGGCAGCCATTCGCGCCGCGGGCGGCAAGTCCGCCGGGTCGGTCAGCAAGAAGACCGACTATGTCGTCGCGGGTGAGAACGCCGGCTCCAAGCTGGCCAGGGCCCAGGAGCTGAACGTGCCGGTGCTCGACGAGGCAGCCTTCCAGCGCCTGCTCAAAGGAGAGACAGCATGACCGACGCCGAGAAAGATCGATACGAGCGCTTCGAGATGGCCACGCTGCAGGCGCAGCAAATGGTCCACAGCGAGAAGGCCCATCTCGAGTTCCTACGCCGTGCATCGATGAGCGCGGGCATCTACGTGCTCGAGGCGGGCGCAGACGACCCCCAGCAGCCGCACGCTGAAGACGAGCTGTACCACGTGATCGAGGGCCGGGCCGTACTCGAGGTCGATGGCGACCAGCGACCGGTCCAGCCGGGGACGGTGGTGTTCGTCGCCGCCGGCACGCCGCATCGCTTCCACAGCATCGCCTCGAAACTCGTGGTTCTCGTTGTCTTTTCACCACCCGAAGGTTCGGCCCGCTAGCACCGCCCAGCGGAAACGCTGACCCGTGCAGGTGACGTTTGGCCCCTGGCGGCGGGCCGCTTCGATCTCGTCACGCGCGCGCCGTGGTGGTGTGCTGTGCTCATGATTGCTGCGACACGACTGTTCTCCATGGCTCGCCCGCGGCGGGCGGCACGTTCCTGGCGACTGATCGCGCAGCGCGCGACCGTTCACGAGGTCCTGATGGGTGCCCAGGACAACCTGACCAATGTGCTGGCTGTCGTCCTCGGTGTAACCATCGGCTCGGGCCGTGCCGACTTCGTCGCGCTGGCCGGCCTGTCGGCCGGCATCGCCGAGGCCGTCTCGATGGGCGGCGTGCTGTACAACGCCACGCGCGCCGAACAGCGCCTGGACGGCCGCGATGAGAACAGCGTGAAGCTGTCGCCGGCACTCTCGGGCGCCGTCACCATGGCTTCGTCACTCGTCGCCGGCATGGTGCCGCTGGCGCCGTTCGCCTTCCTGCCTGTCTCGAGCGCCATCGTGGTATCGATGGTCTGCTCGCTCACCGGTCTGTTCCTGCTCGGTGCACTGACCGGGCGCGTGGGCGGCGACAGCTGGCGTCGCGAAGGCGTGCGGCTGGTGGCCGTCGCTGGGGCGGCTGCATTTGCTGCCGCGGTCGTGGGCGCCTTCCTGCACGTGGCCTGACCGAAGTCAGCCGCCGCCGGGCGGCGAGCGGTGTCGAGGTGCACCGTTACGTACTTGAGCGGGCCTCGCAAGGCATCGCCGACCGGACGAGCGTCTTATGCCTGGGGGCCCACCGCAGAACGCCGGCGACAGCGCCGGCATTGCGCAGGCCACCGTGTCGTGGAGTGCGCCGGCAAGGCGTCGGGGGGACAGGCGGTCGTCCACGTGTCGATCTCGACGCGCTGGTGGTCCCGCGCTAGTGCGCTGATCGCCGGCTCAGCCGATCCCGGTACGATTGCACCGTGGCAACCCTCTCCAGGCAGGACGTCGAGCATGTCGCCCTTCTCGCGCGCCTCGGCTTGAGCGACGAAGAGCTGGCGCTGCTCGAGGGTCAGCTCAACCGCATCCTGGACCAGTACGCGGTGCTATCAGAGCTCGATACCGAGCAGATCCCACCCACCGCGCAGACGATCGAGCTCGAGAACATCCTGCGCGCCGACGAGGTGCGACCGAGCCTGCCGCAGGAGGAAGTACTGGGCAACGCGCCGCAGACCGCGGGCGAGTACTTCGTCGTCCCGCCCATCCTCGGCGAGCATGGCACCTGATTGATGGCCGACCTGACGCGTCTCCGCGCCCACGAGATGATGGCCGGGCTTCGCGCGGGAGACTTCAGCGCGCGCGAACTGGCCGACGCGCACCTCGCCCGCATTCGCGCAACGGACCGGCCGCTGCACGCCTGGCTGTGGGTCGACGAGGACGAGTCACGGCATCAGGCGGCGGAGGCCGACGGACGCCTGGCGGCGGCGCGCGCGGCGGGTGACGAGGCGTTCGATCGGCTGCCGCCGCTGCTCGGCATTCCGGTTGCGCTCAAGGATCTCGTGCTGACCAAAGGGCAGCGCGCGACGGCGGGCAGCGCCATTCTCGAGGGTTACGTGAGCCCGTATGACGCCCACATCAGCGAACGGCTCCGCGACGCCGGCGCAGTGCTGCCGGGCAAGACCAACATGGACGAGTTTGCGATGGGCTCGTCGACCGAGTTTTCCGCATGGGGCCCCACGGCCAATCCGTGGGATCTCGACCGCGTGCCGGGTGGCAGCAGCGGCGGCTCCGCGGCAGCGGTCGCCGCGTACCAGGCGCCGCTGGGTATCGGCACCGACACCGGTGGCTCCATCCGTCAGCCGGCGGCACTGACCGGCACGGTGGGCATGAAGCCCACCTACGGCCGGGTCAGCCGTTACGGCATCGTCGCCTTCGCCAGCTCGCTCGACCAGGTTGGCCCGTTCGCCCGTGACGTGCGCGACGCGGCGCTGCTGCTGGCCGCAATCGCCGGCCGTGACGAGCGCGATTCGACGTCCGCACCGATTGAGGTACCCGATTATGCCGCGCAGTTGCCTGAGAGCGACGACGAGGCCGCCGCGAGCCTGCGCGGCGTCCGCCTGGGCCTGCCGCGCCAGTACTTCGTGGCCGGGATGGAGCCGGGCGTCGAGGCAGTCGTGCGCGCCGCCGTCAAGAACCTGGCCGACGCCGGCGCGGAAATCATCGACATCGACCTCCCGCACACGGACTACGGGCTGGCGTCGTACTACATCGTCGCGCCGGCGGAGGCGTCGGCCAACCTGGCGCGCTACGACGGGATACGTTATGGGCACTCTGCCCGCCTGCCCGGCGGCGACTACATCGCCGACTACCTCGCGACGCGGGACACGGGCTTTGGCGCTGAGGTCAAGCGACGCATCATGCTCGGCACGTATGCCCTGTCAGCCGGCTACTACGACGCCTACTACCTCAAGGCGCAGAAGGTGCGCACGCTGATCAAGGCCGATTTCGACACCGCTTTCGAGCAGGTCGATGCGCTCGTGGCGCCGACCAGCCCCACGGTGGCCTTCCGCTTCGGCGCCCGACTCGCCGATCCGGTGGCCATGTACCTGTCGGACGCGTGCACGCTGCCCGTCAACATGGCCGGGCTGCCCGGCCTGTCGGTGCCGTGTGGGTTGTCCGAAGACCTGCCGGTCGGGTTGCAGCTGATCGGTCGGGCGTGGTCGGAAGAGCGCCTGCTGAAGCTCGGCCGCGCCTACGAGGCGATCACCGCCGATGCCGCCTGGCGCAGCGTGGAGCCGACCGACCTGGACGCTCTCCGGGATCCTGCAGCGCCCGCAGCAGCGGACCGAGCGGCGCGGGTTCGCTCCGGAACCTGAGCCTATACTCGGAGCGACATCGCCCGAGGAGGACCGCTTCCATGACCGCAGAAGCCGTGCCCGTCATGCCAGTCGGGCCGGGGCCCGAGGCTGAGGGTTCGTCTACCGGCCGCGAACGGCTGTCCCAACGCGTCCAGGCCGTGCCGCCGTCGGGCATCCGCAAGTTCTTCGACGTCATCGCCACGATGCCCGACGTGATCAGCCTGGGTGTCGGCGAACCCGACTTCACCACCCCGCCACAGATCATCGAGGAGGGCGTGCGCTCGCTGCGCAGCGGCCGCACGCACTACACCAGCAACTACGGCACGCTGGAATTGCGGCGGGCCCTTGCGTCGCACCTCGAGCGGCTGTACGGCCTGGCCTACAACCCCGAGGACGAGATATGCGTGACGGTCGGCGCGTCGGAGGCGGTCGCGGCGAGCATGGCCGCGCTGGTCGACCCCGGCGATGAGGTCGTGCTCCACGAGCCGTCGTATGTCGCCTATCTGCCGGCGATCGTCTTCAACGGCGGCGTGCCGGTGCTCGTGCCGACGACCGCTGAGAGCAATTTCGAGCTGGATGCCGGGGCGCTCGAGGCGGCCATCACGCCGCGCAGCAAGGTCCTGTTCATGGGCTATCCGTGCAATCCGACGGGCGCCGTCTTGCGGCCCGAGACGCTGGCGGCCATCGCCGACAGCGCCAAGCG
>CAZSWK010000004.1:8787-33648 GCA_964610835.1 uncultured Anaerolineaceae bacterium
TATACGACCGGCTGGTCTACGGCGGCCATCGCCACACGCCCGTCGCCTCGCTGCCGGGCATGCGCGAGCGGACGGTGCTCATCGGCGGTTTCTCCAAGGCCTATGCGATGACCGGCTGGCGTGTCGGCTACGTGTGTGCCCCGCGCGACATCCTCGAGGGCATCGTCAAGGTTCATCAGTACGAGATCATGTCGGCACCGACGACCGCGCAGGACGCGGCCGTGGTCGCGCTCAAGGGTGCGGAGCAGGACGTCGAGCGCATGGTCCAGGAGTACGACCGGCGCCGGACGATGTTCGTCGCGGGACTCAACGCGCTCGGCCTGCCCACCGTCGAGCCACACGGCGCGTTCTATGCCTTCCCGAGTATCCGCCCAAGCGGGCTGTCCAGCGAGGACTTTGCCGAGCGGCTGCTCTTCGAGCAGCAGGTTGCGGTGGTCCCCGGCAACGCGTTCGGGCCGTCGGGCGAGGGCCACGTCCGCGCCACCCTGGCCACGGCCTACGAGCAACTCGAGGAGGCGCTCCAGCGCATCCGGGCGTTCATGGACGCGCTGAAAGGTTGACCGCTCCCGCCGCCACCCGATATGAGGTCGTAATCGGGGTCGAAATTCACGTCCAGCTGCGCACCGCGTCGAAGATGTTCTGCAGCTGCTCGACGGACGTCAGTGGTGCCGCCCCGAACTCGAACACCTGCCCGGTCTGCCTGGGGCTGCCGGGCGCGCTGCCGGTCATCAACCGGCGTGCCGTCGAGCACGTCCTGGCCACCGGGATCGCGCTGGGCTCAGCCATGCCGCCGGTCACCCGCTGGGACCGCAAGAACTACTTCTATCCCGACCTGCCCAAGGGTTACCAGATCAGCCAGTACGACCTGCCACTGTGCTCCGGCGGCACGCTCGCGGTGGATACGTCCGATGGTCCGATCACGGTGGCTATCCGGCGCGCCCACCTCGAGGAGGACACGGCCCGCCTGCTGCACCAGGCCACGGCCGACGGGTCGCGCGTTTCGCTGGTGGACTTCAACCGCTCCGGCATCCCGCTCCTGGAGATCGTCACCGAACCGGTCATCGGCTCGGCCGAGGCAGCACGCCGCTACGCGGAGGAGTTGCGCCTGCTGCTGCTGACCATCGGTGCCTCGGACGCGGCCATGGAAGAGGGCCAGATGCGCGTGGAGGCGAACGTCTCGCTGCGGCCCGTCGGCACGACCGAGCTGGGCACCAGGGTCGAGGTCAAGAACATGAACTCGTTCCGCTCGGTCGAAAGGGCGATCGCGTTCGAAGTCGCGCGCCAGGGCGCCGCCCTCGATGCCGGCGAGCCACTCGTCCAGGAAACGCGCGGCTGGGACGATAACCGCGGCGAGACGTACACGATGCGCCTGAAGGAGGAGTCGGAGGATTACCGCTACTTCCCCGAGCCTGACCTGCCGCCGCTGCGCACCGACGCGGTTTGGATCGCCGAACTGCGCGAGCGCCTGCCCGAGCTGCCGGCAGCGCGGCGCGAGCGCTATCGCTCCGCACTCGGACTGTCGGCCTACGATGCCGCCGTGATTGCCGCCAACCCGAGCGGCTACTTCGACGCCGCGGTCGCGGCCGTGGCTGCGGGTGATGCCAAGCGGGTCGCCAGCCTCTATTCGAAGATCGCCTTGCGTGAACTCAAGACGCACCCGACGCTGCTGGAAGAGCGTGACCCGGCGCAGCTGGCGCGTGTGGCAGAGCTGGTCGTGGCCGGTCAGCTCAGCAGCCAGAACGCCGAGGAGGTCTATGCGCGCCACCTCGAGACGGGCGAGACGAGCGAATCGATCGTCGCGCAGCTCGGGTTGCGCCAGATCAGCGACAGCGGCGCCCTGGGCGAGATCATCGAGCAGGTCCTGGCCGCCAACGCCGCGGCAGTGGCCGACTACAGGTCGGGCAAGGACGCGGCGCTGCGCTTCCTCGTCGGCCAGGTCATGCGCCAGACGCGCGGCCAGGCCAACGCCACCGTCGTGTCGGAGATGCTGGAAAGGCGGCTGAAGGCGTGAGCAACATCATCCTGTGGGTCGTCGGCGTAGCCCTCGTTGGTATCACCGCCTGGCGCGTCCGGGCGCCTTTCGCACGCCTGAACGAGCTCGACCAGCTGGCCGAGAACGCCAGACGCTATGAGTCCTGGCGTGGCGGGCACACCAGTGGCGGACCGGGCGGGCGGACCGGCGCGGACGAGATGCGCGACATGTTGCGGCGCCAGGTCTACATGTGGGTCGGCGCAGGCATCGTCGGCATCGTCCTGATACTGGCCGGTTTCGCGCTCCACTAGCGGCTGCCGTGCTGTCCGCCATCCAGTCGGTGACCGGGCCGGTCGCGATCGACCGGCTCGGCGTGGTAATGCCCCACGAGCACACGTTCATCGACCTGTTGCGCGAGTACCGCGGCGACGGGCTGATCAACGACCCGGAACTGGTGCGCGACGAGCTGGTCAGGTTTCGCGACGCGGGCGGTTCGACCCTCGTCGACCTGACTTCTCGCGGACTCCACCCGGAGCCTGAGCTGAACCGCCGGGTGGCGACCGACAGCGGCGTGAACGTGGTCATGGGCACCGGCTTCTATCGCAACCCGTATCTCGACGAGGAGTGGTTCGCGGACCACTCAGTTGAGCACGTGGCTGACATCCTGATCCGTGACATCGAAGAGGGCATCGACGGCTCCGGCGTGCGGGCCGGCATCATCGGTGAGATCGGGTGCGACCGGACCTTCACCGCCGCCGAGGAGAAGAGCTTCCGCGCCGCCGCGCGCGCCCACCGGGCGACCGGGGTGACCATCAGCTGTCACGCCGCGCGCTGGCCGGTCGGTTTGGCGCAGCTCGACCTGCTCGAAGCGGAGGGCGTGCCCGCCGGTCGGGTGATCATCGGCCACTGCGACATGGTGCCCGACCGCGACTACCATCGCGCCCTCGCCGAACGCGGGGCGTGGGTCGAGTTCGACACCATATCGGCGGGCAACGACTACCACCTTGAGCGGACCGTGCGCGCCGTCCATGCCCTGGTCAACGCAGGCTTCGCGGACCGAATCCTGCTGTCACACGATGTCTGTCTCGAGTCGCACTTCGAGGCCTGCGGCGGGTCGGGCTACGGCTACATCCTGCGCTCGTTTACCGGCCGGCTTGAAGGGAGCGGCCTGCCTTCGGCCCAGGTTCAGGCGTTCGTCACCGACAATCCGGTGCGCGCGCTCAGTGGCGCGTGATGCGCCGATGTTCGATCTGGGTGCAGCGGTTCATGACCACCGGCAGGCCCGCTTCGTGAGCGATGCGCGCCGCCTCCCAATTGACGACGCCCAGCTGTAGCCACAGCGCCCGCGCTCCGCTGGCAACCGCCGCCGCCGCGACGTCAACCGTCAGCTCGGAGCGCCTGAAGACATCCACGATGTCGAAGGCACCGGTCGCCGCGGTGGCGGCCTCGACGGTGGGGTAGGCGGGTATGCCCAGAACCTCGGTCGCATTGGGGTTGATCGGCACCACGTCGTAGCCGTGCTCGAGCAGGTAGCGCATCACGCCGTGCGAGGGCCGGTTCGGCCGCGGCGAGGCGCCCACCAGCGCGATCCGGCGCGCGCGCCGCAGCAACTCGGCCGGTTCATCGCCTTCGAGGATCGTGACCGGGCCCGTGCCCTCCTGGGCGTCGAGGATGTCGCGCGCTCGGGCTCGCTCGTCGTCCAACCTAGGTGGCGGCTTCGCGCTCGTACGGCTTGCCATCTTCGGCGGGTGGAATGCTGCGCCCGATGAGTCCGGCCAGGACGATGATCGTGATCAGGTATGGGAGGGCGTCGTAGAACTGGGGCGGGATGCCCTTCAGGAAGTCGCCCAGGCTGCCGCCCGGCGGGGCAATCGTGATCGAGCGGCCGATGGCGGTCGAGGAGGCGAAGAGGATGGCGGCACCAAACGCGCCGATCGGCGTCCAGCGGCCGACGATCATCGCCGCCAGTCCGATGAAGCCGCGACCCGCGGTCATGCCCGCCTGGAACGACGTGGTCAGCTCCATCGACAGGTACGCCCCGCCGAGCGCGGCGATGAGCCCTGACAGGATCACGTTGCGGTAGCGCAGCTTGATCACGTCGATGCCCACCGTTTCCACTGCGCGCGGGTGTTCGCCCACGGCTCGCGTGCGCAGTCCCCAGCGCGACCGGAAGAGCCAGATCTGCAGGAAGATCATGATCGCGAAAGCCGCGATGGCGAGGGGGCCGTGGGCGAAGATCGCGTCTATCAGCCAGCCGACGAGGGGCAGGTTGATCAGCCAGTCGGGTAGCGTCAGCGGCGTGAAGCCGCCCGCGCCGAGGGGCGATTGGCGCGAGATCAGCGTGTTCAGGTAGCCGGTCATGCCCAGGGCGGCGATGTTGATGATGACACCGCTGACTATCTGGTCGGCACGCACGCTGATCGAGAGCCAGGCGTGCAGGGCCGACAGTGCCATGCCCGAGAACAACGCGCAGGCCAGCGCAATGAGCAACGGCAGGGTGATGTGGAACACGGGGGTAAGCGATCCGGTCATGTCCGGCGGCAGGATCGCCACGGCCACGACACCGCCGATCCAGCCCACGAATGCCGCGGTCAGCATGATGCCCTCCAGGGCGATGTTGACCACGCCGGAGCGCTCGCACACGACGCCGGTCATGGCGGCCAGGGCGATGGGGATCGAGACGGCCACGGCGGCGTTCGAGATGACCGGCAGCTGGTTGACCAGGTAGGCGACCAACTGGATCACCAGTCCGATGACGGGAATGTCGTTCATCCCTCTGCCTCGCTGCCGTAGGTTGCCGTGAGGGTCGAGCCACCGGATGGCAGGGCGGGCTTGGCCCCGCGCAGGCGGAACAGCCGCCGGAACACCACGCTGGCCACCAGGAAGAGCAGGATGATCGACTGCACCACGTCGACCAGCTCAACAGGTACGCCAGCCTTGATCTGCATCAACGCAGCCCCGGCGCGCATCGCGCCAAAAAGGAGCGCGGCGAGCATGATGCCGATCGGGTTGGACTGCCCCAGCAGTGCCACGGTGATCGCGTCGAAGCCGACGGTCGTGCTGAAGGTCGCAGTCATCTGGTGGTTGAGTCCCAGGATGTTGCCTGACCCGGCCAGGCCGGCCAGCAGCCCGGCGAGGCTCATCGTCAGCACGACGATGCGCCGTGGCTTCATGCCCGCGTAGCGCGCCGCGTCCGGGTTGGCGCCCACGGCGCGGATCTCGAAGCCGGTCGTGGTGCGGTAGAGCAGGAACCAGATGACGGGCACCGCCAGGAAGGCGATCACGATGCCCAGGTGCCCGTCGCGCCCCATCAGCACCGGCAGCGCGGCCGCGCCCACGTCCGCGGTGATCGGCTGCGGCGAGCGTGGCAGCCTGAGCGGCCCGGCCACGAGCCACGAGAGCGCCGCCAGGGCGACATAGTTGAGCATGATGGTGGTTACCACCTCGTGCGCGCCTGAGACGGCCTTCAGCAGGCCCGGCACGAAGCCCCACGCCGCGCCGACAGCGCAGCCCGCCAGCAGCGCCACCGTGATCGCGATCCACGGATCGCTGGTGTGCACCAGGCCGGCGGCCGCGACGGACGCGACGGCGCCCATCAGGAACTGCCCCTGGGCGCCGATGTTGAACAGGCCACCCTTGAAACCCAGGCCGATGCCCAGCCCGGCGAGAAGCAGCGGCGCGGCCTGTACAAGGGTTTCGATGCGCCCGTTCGCCGAGCCGAGCGATCCTTCGAAAAGTGCCGCGTAGGCAGTCACCGGCAACCCCGGATCGAACGGGTGTCCGGGCACCAGCCAGCTGGTCACGATGATCACCACGGCACCGGCGACGACGGCCAGCAGAATGGCCACCAACGGCAGCGCCAGCGTCGACCATAGCCGGGCGCCGAGGCGTGCCAGTCGGTCGAGCACTCCCCGGGCCGTCATGCCGCCGTCACGATGCGGGCGTGGCAGTAACAGACGGCGGAGCTTCCTCCTGCCGTCCACCGGTGGCCATCAGCAGGCCGATCTCGTTCTTGTCCGCGGTGCGGCCGTCGCGCTCCGCCACCAGCTGGCCGCGGTACATCACGGCTATGCGATCGGACATTTCGAGCACCTCGTCCAGCTCGGCCGAAACCAGCAGAACTGCCGTGTTGATATCTCGCTTGGCAATGATCTGGCGGTGGATGAACTCGATGCTGCCCACGTCCAGGCCGCGCGTTGGCTGATCGAGCACCAAGAGCGCCAGATCGCGGTCGAATTCGCGCGCCACGACAACCTTCTGCTGGTTGCCGCCTGACAGCGTCGCCATGGGCACGGCGGGCGAAGGCGTGCGCACGTCGAACTCGTCGATGTTCTTCACGGCCTCGGCCTCGATCGCCTGGTCGTTGCGCACTATCCCGCGCGCATATGGTGAGTTCATGTAGCGATTGAGGCACAGGTTGTCCTCGACGGTGAAGTCGAGGATCAGCCCGAAACGATGGCGATCGGCGGGCACGTAGGCGACGTTGAGCTTGTGCATCCTGCGCGGCGTGGCGTTGGTCACGTCGCGGCCGTTGAGGGAGATGTGGCCGCTGATCACCGGGCGCAACCCGATGATCGCCTCGACCAGTTCGTTCTGGCCGTTGCCGGCAACGCCGGCGATGCCGAGGATCTCACCGCCACGCACGGACAGCGATACACCGCGCACCACCTCGTGGTTGCGATCGTCGGCGACATGCAGGTCGGCTATCTCGAGGACCGGCTCGCCCGGATGCGACTCGCCGCGGTCCACCGTCAGCTGGACCTCGCGGCCGACCATCAGCTCCGCCAGCTCCTCCTCGCTTGTCGCCTGCGGTGTGCGCTCACCGACGACCCGGCCGCGCCGGATGACGGTGATGCGGTCGGCGATGGCCAGCACCTCGTAGAGCTTGTGGCTGATGAAGATGATGCTCCGGCCACTCTCGGCGAGACGCCGCAGCAGGACGAAGATCTCGTCGGTTTCCTGGGGCGTGAGCACGGCCGTGGGCTCATCGAGCACCAGGATGCGTGTGTCGCGATAGAGCGCCTTGAGGATCTCGACGCGTTGCTGCTGGCCGACCGACAGGGTGCCTACCAGCGCGTCGGGGTCGATGTCGAAGCCGAACTGCGCCGCCAGCTCACGGATGCGGCGGTCTGCCTGGCCACGGTCAATGAAGCCGCCCCGGGTCATGGTCTCGTCGCCAAGGATGATGTTCTCCGCGACGCTGAGCACCGGCACGAGCATGAAGTGCTGGTGAACCATGCTGATGCCACGGTCGATCGCATCGGATGGGCTCTTGATCGCGATCTCCTGGCCGTCGAGCAGGATGTGGCCCTCGTCCGGCCGCGACAGGCCGTAGAGGATGTTCATCAGCGTTGTCTTGCCGGCGCCGTTTTCGCCGAGCAGAGCGTGGATCTCGCCCGGCCGGACATCCAGGTCGATGTGGTCGTTGGCCACGACGCCGGGATAGCTCTTGGTGATGCCGCGCATCTCGAGGGCGGGCACAGCCGCCACCGGAACGCCGGGTGCCTCGAGCGTGGTGTCTTGCTGGTCGGTGTCGTTCACGCGCGAAAGCTGTTTAAAGAGCGAGCGGGCCGCGACGATGTCGCGGCCCGCTCGATTGGTTGCGTCGAAAGGATCCTTACTGCGCCGTTCCGCAGTTGGTGGGACAGGTCTGCAGTGAGCCGTCCTTCATTCCCTGGAGGGCAGCGTCAAGCTTCGACTGGATGTCGGGCGTGATGAGGCCCTTGCCATCGTGCTCCGGCGAGATGCCGATGCCGTCGTTGGTGGCGTTGAAGTGGAGCGCGCCATCGGGACCCTGATCAAGGGCGGCGCCGGAGGCGATGGTGTTGATCGTCTGCTCGACCGAGGTTGAAAGATGCTTCTCGGCCGAGGTGACGATGCAGTTGTAGGTCGTGTTGGTGTCCGCACCGAGCGACAGCCACTGGTCGACGTCAACGCCGATGCCGTAGATGCCAGCGGCGCAGGCGGCCTCGAGCACACCGTTGCCCGTCTTGCCCGCTACCTGGAACAGGACGTCCGGACTGTTCTGCTGGATGAACTGCTGCGCGAACGTCTTGCCCGAGCCCGGGTCGTTGAACGCGACGGTGAAGTCGGAAGTGGAGACGTAGGCGGTGGTCACCTTGATGTTGGCGTTGACCGACTTGGCGCCCAGCTCATAGCCCTGGATGTAGCGCACGACGGCGGGCACCGAGTTGATGCCGCCGATGGCGCCGACAGATGCGTTCTGGCTGATGCTGGCCGCGACGATGCCCGCCAGGTAACCGGCCTGATCCTCCTGGTACTGGAGGCCGACGAAGTTGGGCAGCAACTGGCGCGGGTCACCGGCGCAGGTGAAGGTGCTGTCGGGGGCTGCATATGCGTCGATGCAGGCGTTCTGGTCGACGCCGATGAACCACACGTCCGGATTGGCCTCGGCGGCCTTCAACGTGTCGGTATTGAGGTTGAAGCCCACCGTCACGATCACGTTGTAGCCCTGGTCGAGGAAGCCCTGGATGCTCGGCGCGTACTGCGACGCGTCGGCGGGCACGACGACCTGCGGCACGGCGGCGCCGATGTCGGCCGCGCCGGCCTTGGCGCCCTCAAACGAGTACTGGTTGAAGTTCTTGTCGTCGACGGTGCCCACGTCCGTGACGACCGCGATCTTCAGATCTGCCTTGGCGATCGAAGGCGCCGGTCGGGGGGCCGCAGTCGGCGGGGCCTCAGTCGGCATCGCCGTGGGCGCTTCGCTGGGCGTACTGCCGCTGCTGCAGGCAGTAATCAGCATGACGGTCGCCACCGCAAGGGTGATCGACGCGCGTAGTTGCATTGAGTGTCCTCCTCGTGATGGGGGCGCCCGGTAGTTCATGGTGGCGCCCGCCCTCAGCGAAAGATGCTACGCGGCGCGCCTGAGACCCGCAACACACACGCGCACGCCCCTATACTCGTGGCCGACGTTCCGGCACGTGCCCGCAGGAACAAAGTCGGCCCACGTCGGCGCCGCCATCCGTGTCACTGAGGCGCCGGCTCCCCAAGGGAGGTCTCTGCATGGGCGCGGATGAGGCGCGGCCGCTGGTGCTCGTCGTCGAGGACGACGCGACTCAACGCCAGCTGCTCAGCAAGGTGCTCGAGCGCGAGGGTTACTCCACCCTGGCCGCCCGTGACGGAGAAGAGGGGCTCAGGCTTATCGTCGAGTTTGGGCCACACCTGGTGCTGCTCGACCTCAGCCTGCCGCGCCTCGATGGCTATTCGATCCTGCGTCAGCTGCGCGCCGACCCGCTGATGGTCACCCTGCCCGTCATCGTGGTCACGGCGCACACGTCGATCGACGACATGGTCGCCGCGCTGGACGCCGGTGCGGACGATTTCCTGGCCAAGCCCGTCCAGCAGGCCGAGTTGCTGGCACGCATCCGCAGCGCGATGCGCCTGCAGCGAGCGATGACCAGCCTCGAGCGCGCGACCCAGATCGTCGCCGCACTGGCCAACGCGGTCGAGGCCAAGGATGTCGGGCTGGTTCACCACTGCCGCTGGCTGGCCCACCACGCCGCCCGGGTGGGCGTGCAGGTCGGCCTGCGCGGAGAGGAGCTCGAGGCGGTCGCCTACGGCGCGTTGCTGCACGACGTGGGCAAGATCGGCGTGCCCGAACACCTGCTGCGCAAGGAAGGACCGCTGAGCGAAGAGGAGTGGTTGGTGATGCGCCAGCACCCCGAGATCGGCGAGCGGATCTGCCGGCCACTGCGCTCGTCGACGACGTTCGCGCCGATCATTCGCCATCACCACGAGCACTTCAACGGCCGTGGCTACCCGGACGGGCTGCGCGGCGAGCACATCCCGCTCGGGGCACGCATCGTGACCATCGCCGATGCCTACGAGGCGATGGTGCACGGGCGACCGTACCAGCCGGCGCAGGCCCATGAGCATGCCGCGCTGGAGCTGAAGCGGTTGCGCGGCCGCCAGTTCGATCCGGAGCTGGTGCCCGTATTTCTCGACGAACTCGAGCGCGACACCCAGGGCGAGCCGCCCCTCGTCGCGCTGCCCATCGCTGCCCACCTTGCCCCCGAGTTCGCCGGCTCCTGAGCCGGGCGGCCGCCTCAAGCGGGCCTTCATCCGCTACGGCATCCGCATGTTTGTCGTCGCCTACCTGCGCGTTCGCCGTGTCGGCTGGCAGCACATCCCCAGCGACCGACCGTATCTGCTGGTCTTCAACCACCCCAACTGGGTCGACCCCTTCCTGCTCGCGGCCTTCTGGCCGAGCGATCGAGCGCTCTTCATCTTCGGGCCCCGGGAGGAGGACATGCGCAGCGGCTGGCGGAACCGCCTGATCTCCTGGGGGCACATGGCCGTGCCGTTCAAGCCGTCGCGCACCGATCTCATCGACACCACTCGTCGTGCCACGGCGGTGCTCAAAGGCGGCCACATCCTGGCGATCGCGGGGGAGGGGCGCCTGAGCGATCGGGAGGGCGAGGTCGTGCCGCTCCAGGAAGGTGCGGCCTTCATCGCCCTGCGCGCCAGGGTTCCGATCGTGCCCCTGGCGATCATCGGCAGTCGCTGGCTGCGTCTCGGCAAGCAGGTCACCATGCGCGTGGGCGAGCCGATCGCCGTCGGCGGGCGGGCGGATCGAGAATCGGTGGCGCGCCTGACGGCTCAGCTCGAGGCGACGCTCAATGAGCTGCTCGCCGGGGCGCCGCAGGATGGCCCGCCTGGCCCGCTCGGTCGCTGGGTCACGGACGTGTTCAACGAGCGTCCGTGGCTCGAGCCGGCCGACCAGGAGGACGCTTCCGGCTGAGCTCGCGCAGGCGGGCGTCGCTGATGCCGAAGTGGTGGGCGATCTCGTGCAGGACGGTGTCGCGCACCGCCCCGGCGAGTGACTCCGGGTCGCGGTAGTACGCCTCGAGGGGCCGCCGGAAGATGGTGATCTTCGAGGCGACCGGCGCATAGTCGGCCGCGAACGCCGTGCGCGGCACGCCTTCGTACAGGCCAAACAGGCCGAACGCGCCGGTCGCCGCCAGCTGTCCCGGCGTGGCCACCTCATCGATCACGATTGCAACGGTGTGGAGGTGCGAGGCGAAGGGCTCGGGCACCTCTGCCACCGCGGCCGCGACGAGCTTCTCGAACTCGTCCTGGTCGTCCGGCCGGGGGACGTCGCTCACCGTGCCGCTGGCTCGTCGCTCGGAATGATGAAGTCGAGGACCGTGGTCAGCCGCAGCGTGGCACCGGGATCGAGCAGCGTGACGGCACCCGGCTCACCGCCCAGCAAACGGCTCAGCCCGCGCGGCGCATGCGTCTCGTCCTCGACTGCGATGGCATCGATGCCCGGCAGGTTGGCCGCCACCAGGTGCGGTGTCTGGGTCAGCGAGCGCATGGTCATGTGGAGCCGTGGCCAGATGATTTCAGCCGCCGGGTCGGCCAGGTCGACCCAGGTCGCGTCGACGCCCTTGGCCATCTGCGTTGCCTCGCGCAGGTCGAGCCGGCCGGCCACCGGCACCGGCTCCGATTCGGGGTTGGTATTCGCCCGATACACGCGCCGGCCATGGATGGCGATGCGCGGTTGGCCCGCAAACCAGGGGTGGATGCCCACGCCGCCCGGCATGGCGGAGTCGGACAGGTTGGTCAATTCCTGTGCCAGGCGCAGCGTGGCGCCCTCGAGCGCGATGAGCAGGCGAACCGCATAGCGCCACGGCCAGCCGTCAGCGCCGTGCTCGATGCTGAATTCACTGTCGCCACTCCGCCGCCACGGCCGCAGGTAGACCTGGCCGTGGATCGCCGAGCCGTCGGCGAAGTTGGCCGGCAGCTCGACTTCGCGTCCGGCAATCGTCGTTCGCTCAGTGGTGGCGCGGTTGCACCACGGCGCCATCACGAAGGCGCCCCAGAAGAACGGCTCACGCTCATGGACGGCCACGTCGTCCGGGGTGCGCAGCACGTCGCGGCCGTGGGCGCGCAACCTGTGCAGCCGCGCCCCGTAAGCCGGCACGACCGTGACCTCGAGGCTGTCGTTGGCGAGCCTGACGAGCTCGACAGTCACGGCACGCGGTCCTCGGCCGTCGACAGTCCCAAAGAGGTTTCTCTGAGTGCCCCGTACAAGCCGCGAAAGAGAGGCTGGCGTTCGGCATAGACGGCAGCATCGGGGCCGGGCGCCGCCACGACCCTGGCGGATGTGAACGAGGCACAGGCGTCGGCCACCGTAGCGAACCAGCCGCCGCCCACCGTGGCCAGCACCGCGGCGCCATACGCGGCTCCCTCGGTCGTGTCGGGGATGGCGATCTCGGCGGCCAGGACGTCGGCCAGGATCTGGCGCCAGAGGGGACTCGCCAGGCCGCCGCCCGATGCCAGGATCCGGCTCGGTGCCGGCGTGCCCGCGTCGATCATCAACTCGAGCCCGTCGCGCAGCCCGTAGGCGACGCCCTCGAGCACTGCCCGGGTCATGTGCTTCAGGTCGTGGGCCAGCGTCAGGCCGACGAACGCGCCGCGTGCGTTGGGGTCGGGATACGGGCTGCGCTCGCCCGAAAGGTACGGCGCGAACAGCAGGCCGCCGCTGCCCGCGGGCACCGGCTCGGCCCGGGCTACCAGCTCGCCGAAGTCGACGCCCGGGGCGAGCGCATCGCGGAACCAGCGCAGGCTGCCCGCAGCGGAGAGCATCACCGACATCATGTGCCAGCGTGCCGGCAGCGCGTGGCAGAAGGCATGCACGCGGCCGGCCGGTTCGTACAAGGGGCTGTCGGTTGAGGCGAAGACGACGCCCGAGGTGCCCAGCGAGAGCGCCACGACGCCCGGCTCGATCGCGCCCACGCCCACCGCGTTGGCCGACTGGTCGCCGCCACCGGCGACGACCGGTGTTCCGGCGCGCAGGCCGGTGGCGGTCGCGGCGGCCGGGCTGAGCGTGCCCGTGACGGCCGGACCCTCGAAGGTCGGCGGCAGCCAGTGCCGGTCGATCGCCAGGGCGTCGGTGACCTCGGCCGACCAATCGCGTGCGGCAAGATCGAACAGGATGGTGCCCGACCCGCCCGCACGGTCCATCGCGTGATCACCGGTCAGTCGCAGCCGCAGGTAGTCCTTGGGCAGCAGCACGTGGGCAATGCGCCGCCAGGTTTCTGGCTCGTGCTCGCGCACCCAGACGAGCTTGGGGGCGGTGAAGCCGGTCAATGCGTCGTTGCCGGTTATCTCGATGAGACGCCGGGGTCCGACGGTCGAACGAATGAGGTCGCACTCGGCACTGGTCCGCTGATCGTTCCACAGGATCGCCGGCCGCAACACCCGATCCGCTTCGTCGAGCAGCACGAGGCCGTGCATCTGGCCGGTCAGGCCCACGGCGTCGATCTGTTCCCCGTGGACTCCGGCAGCTCCCAGCGCACTGGCGATGGCCGCTATGGCCGCCTGCCACCATGCCTCCGGCTCCTGCTCTGCCCACAGCGGTTTCGGGACGGCGAAGGGATACTCCGATGTGCCGACGGACACGACCGAGCCCGACTCGGCGACCACCACGGCCTTGGTCGCCGTGGTCGAGACGTCGATGCCCAGGACGTAGCCCACGTCCCTACCTGTGCCTGGCTGGCTGTCGCGCGGGCGTGGCTCAGCGATCGGCGGACCAGATGCGCTGATTGACGCGGTTCTCGAGCAGCTCCTGGCGGCCCGATACCGGCCGGGGATCGACCTCGCCCGCGACCGCCTTGGCCTCCAGGTCGGCGAGTGACAGCTCGCCGTTCAAAATCTGCTGCCCGAGTGCCTCGCCCCAGCCCGCGTAGCGTTGCTCACGGAACTCGTCGAGCGTCCGCGCCTCGACCATGTCGGCTGCCACCAGCAGGGCCCGCGCGAGAGTATCCATGCCGCCGATGTGGGCATGGAAGAGGTCGTCGCGGGACATGCTCTGGCGACGCAGCTTGGCGTCGAAGTTGAAGCCGCCGGTGCTGAAGCCGCCGGCGCGCAGGATCTCGCACATCGCCAGCGCCATCTCGTCGACCGAGTTGGGGAACTGGTCCGTGTCCCAGCCGTTCTGGTAGTCGCCACGGTTGATGTCGATGCTGCCAAAGATGCCCGTGGCGAGCGCCAGTGCCACCTCGTGGTGGAACGTGTGCCCGGCCAGCGTGGCGTGGTTGACCTCGATGTTCACGCGGTACTCGTCGGCCAACCCGTGGCGGTGCAGGAAGCCCAGGATGGTGGCGACGTCGTAGTCGTACTGGTGCTTGGTCGGCTCCTGCGGTTTGGGTTCGATCAGCAACGTGCCGCGAAAGCCGATCTTGTGCTTGTGCTCGGCGACCAGCGTCAGGAAACGCGCCAGCTGGGTCTCCTCGCGTGCCAGGTCGGTGTTGAGCAGCGTCTCGTAGCCTTCACGCCCGCCCCACAGCACGTAGTTCACGCCGCCCAGGCGCTGCGTGACCTCGAGCATGTCCTTGACCTGCGCCGCGGCGAAGGCGAACACCTCGGGGTCGGGGTTGGTCGCCGCGCCGGCCGCGTAGCGCGGGTGGCTGAACAGGTTGGCCGTGCCCCACAGGAGCTTCCGTCCGGTACGTTCCATGTGCCCGGCGATGTAGTCCGCGATCGCGTCGAGGTTGGCGCGTGTCTCGGCGTAGCTCGCGCCTTCGGGCGCAACGTCCCGGTCGTGGAAGCAGAAGAACGGCGCGCCGAGCTTGGCCAGGAACTCGAAGGCGGCGTCCATCTTTGCTCGCGCGCCGGCCATCGGGTCGGCATCGTGCAGCCACGGGCGGTCGAAAGTGCCCGTGCCGAAAACGTCGGAGCCGGGCCAGTTGAAAGAGTGCCACAGGCACACCGCGACCCGAAGCTGGTCCTCCATGCGCTTGCCCAGCACAAGCCGCTCGGGGTCGTAGACCTTGAATGCGAAGTCGCTGCTGGCTTCCAGGCCGCCGAACTGGATGTGGGCAGGTACGCCCGCGAAGAACTCAGACACGCTAGCTACCCCCTGGGTTATTGCGCTTTGGGTCACGTAACCGCGGTCGCCTCGACGGCGCCGTTTTCGCCAGGACGCCTGCCCGCGATGATCATGCCCAGCACCTCGTCGGTGCTAACCGCGTCACGCTGCACGGTTTCGACGATGTGGCCCTGGTACATCACGCTGATGCGATCGGACAGGTCGAACACGTCGTGAATGTCGTGACTGATCAGGAAGATGCCGATGCCTTCGGACTTCAGCTGCCGGATCAGGTCGTGGACCTGCTCCGTCTCGGCCGGGCCGAGCGCCGCGGTGGGCTCGTCCATGATCAGGATCCTGGCGTTGAAATAGACGGCACGGGCGATCGCGACTGCTTGCCGCTGGCCGCCGGAAAGGGAAACACAGGCCTGCTTGAAGCGGGTGAAATTGGGGTTCAGCCGCTCCATCACCTTGCGCGTTTCGGACTCCATGCCCGAATCGTCCAGCTGACCCATGAGCGTCGTCATCTCGCGACCCAGGAACAGGTTGCCCGGCGCGTCGAGGTTGTCCGCCAGCGCGAGGTTCTGGTAGATCGTCTCGATGGCGAGGTCCTTGGCGTCGCGCGGGTTCCTGATGGTTGCCGTCTTGCCACTGATGACGATCTCGCCACTGTCGGCCGGGTGGGCGCCGGACAGGACGCGCATGAGGGTTGATTTGCCGGCGCCGTTATGGCCTACCAGGCCGATCACCTCGCCCGGATACAGTTCTATCGACACGTCCCTGACCGCGTGGACGCCGCCGAAAGAGACGTTGATGTGGCGCATCTCGACCAGCGGCGTGCTGGTTTCCGGCGTCCCCGTTTCCACTGTCATCGTCAGTTCTCCTTCCGCTCACGAGCCGCGCCGGCGGTTCCAGGCGTCGAAGGCCACCGCCAGGATCAGCACGATGCCGGCCGCTACGTTCTGGCCAGGCGAATTGACGCCCAGGAAGGACAGGCCGTAGGCCAGCGACTGCATCACGAAGGCGCCCAGCACCGCACCCGGGATGGTGCCGACCCCACCGGCGAACGATGTGCCACCCACCACGGCGGCCGCGATCACGTACAGCTCGTAGCCCTCGCCGATGTCCAGCGTGGCGGCGTTCAGGCGCCCGGCCGCGATCGCGCCCGCAACTGCCGCCAGGATGCCCATGAGGATGAACGTCTTCATGATCGTCCAGCGCGTGTTGATGCCGGCCAGCTCGGCGGCGTCGGGATTGCCGCCATAGGCGTAGACGTAGCGGCCAAAACGCCGCCGGTTGGCAACCCACGTCATCAACAGCGTCACACCGATGAGCATGATGATGGGGTAGGGCAGGCCCACCGGAATGTGCAGGCCGCCGGGTGGCACCACCATGCCGTGGTCCTGCGCGTACTGGTTGGCCAGGCTCTCCGGCAGGAAATTGTTGTTGGCGAAGGCGCACACACCCAGGATCGCGGCGCAGCCCAACACGCCGAGCAGTCCCTCTGCCCACATTGGCCGCACGGGGAATCCGTAGCGCTGCCGCTGCCGGCGGCCGCTTATGAGGATGTAGACGACTCCGACGCAGCCGATGGCGCCCACCAGCCAGGTCAGATCGCCGCCGACGGATCCGCGGACGCCGCCGCCGAGCAGGTTGAAGGCGGGATCGAGGCCTGTTATCGCCGCGCCGTTGGACAGGTACCAGACCGCACCGCGGATCGACAGTAGCCCGCCCAGCGTGACCACGAAAGAGGGCACGCCGATGTAGGCGATGATGAAGCCCTGCAGGGCGCCGAAGGCGGCGCCGACGCCGATGCCCAGCGCGAGCGCGATGGCCCAGCGGAAGGGGAAATCCGGGCCCATACCCAGCACATTGGGCAGGATGTCGGTCATCAGCAGGGCGTAGCTCATGGCCACGAAGCCGGTCAGCGAACCCACCGAAAGGTCGATGTTGCGCGACACGATTACGAGCACCATGCCCGTGGCCAGGACGGCCACCGTCGTGGCCTGGACGGCCAGCGTCACCATGTTCACCGGCCGGAAGAACTTGCCGCCGCTCAGGAAGTCGAACCCGACCAGGATGACCGCGAGTGCGACGAGCATTCCGAACAGGCGCAGGTCGATCTCCGTCACGCTGACCAGGCGTCGCAGTGGCTCGAACAGCGAGCCCTGCGCCGTCGGGGGTTTGTTGGCCGTGCCGGCCACGTTTGTCACGGTGGCCCTCCCGTTTGCTACCTAAAAGCGCGCCCCCGGGTTGGACCCGGGGGCGCAGTTCACGTCTAGATCTCTAGCTCACCAATGACCGTCACAGTCCGCAGGCCGCTGCCCCCGGATCTGACGAGGTGACATCCTTGCAGATGTCGTCCTTGGTGACCCACCAGCCGGCGCTCATCACGTCGGACAGGTTGTCCGCTGTGATCGGGGTTGGCTGCAGGATGAGCGACTTGACGGTGTTGCCGCCCGGGGTCGTGAAGTCCGTCGGGCTGTTGCCCGCGGTGGGCGCGACCGACGCACCGATGTTGATCGTGATGTCAGACATCGCAACGCCCTGGCACAGCTGAATGGCCGCCTGGCCAGCCGCCTTGCCGAGCTCGTTGGCGTTCTTCCACACGTCAACGTACTGCTTGCCGAGCGCGACGTTGTTCAGGTTGGCCTTGTCGCCGTCCTGGCCGGACAGCGGCACGAACGCCATGCCCTTGGCCGTCTCGGCAGCGACGACGCCGAGCGCCGTGCTGTCGTTCTCGGCCAGGATCGCGTCGATGGTGTTCCCGTCGGCAACGGCCTTGTCGATGATCGCCTCCATGTTCGACTGCGCCTTGGCTGTATCCCAGGCGTCGGTGAACGTGCCGTAGTCCGCCGGGAAGTTGTTGCCGCTCTTGTTCAGGATGGTGATGTCACCCGCGGCTTCCTTGTCCAGGAGGCCGGCGTCCTTGAAGCCCTGCGGCAGGAAGGTTGAGGCATTCGGGTCGCCCGAGTCGCCCTTGATGATCACGTAGTTGCCCGTCGGGACCTTGTCGAGCAGCGCGGATGCCTCGGCCTGGCCCACGCCGACGTTGTTGAAGGTGATGTACAGGATGCTGGGATCCTCGATCAGCCGGTCATACGCGATGACCGGGATGTTGTGATCCTTCGCCACCTGCAGCGCGGGCAGGATGGCATTCTGGTCCTGCGCCAGCAGGATCAGGACGTTGGCACCCTGGTTGATCAGGTTGTTGACGTCCGTCAGCTGCTGCTCACTGCTCAGGTTCGCGTCGGCGTCGATGTACTTGCCGCCGGCCGCCTCGACCGTCTGCTGAATGTTCGGCTTGTCAGCGGCCGCCCAGCGCGGCTGCTGGAAGTTGTTCCACGACACGCCGACAGTGCACTGCGCGCCCGCAGTAGGCGCCGTCGTTGGCGCTGTTGTGGGCGCCGTCGTTGGCGCTGTCGTAGGCGCCGTCGTGGGCGCCTCGGTCGGCGATGTGCCCGCGCAGCCGACAGTTGCCAGCAGCAGCGCGCACGCGCCTATTGCGAAATGTCTGAATGACATCCAGTGCTCCTCCTCGCTTGAATGTCCAGAGCCAGGTGACGCTGGCTACCGGATAACGCTATCAGCCTGTGTCCACGGCTGGTGACGAGTTGCGTCGTCTTGGGGCACCTCCTTCGTTCGGTCTTCTCAGGCAGTAGCCAACAGCGGCGGCGTCGAGAGCCATGCCGCGGGGTCAGTCAGGATCGGTTCGAATGCGAGTTCCGCGGCACCCATCAGCGGGGCGTCGATGCCGAGCGCTGCAGGTGCGACGCGCAGGTTATCGCGTGCGCCAGGAAGCGCAAGTCTTTCGAGCTGATCCGCAACGATAGCCTCGACGAACCGGTAGATACGCCCAAAGAGGCCGCCGAGCACCACCAGCCGCGGGTTGAAGATATTGACGAGAGTGGCCAGCCCGCGGCCCAGCCAGGTACCAACCTCGCGCAGCGCGGCAAGCACCCGCTCGTCTCCCGCCTCTGCCTGTGCCAGGACTTCGTCGACAGCGGGGCGGCCTTCGTCGACATCGTGACCGACGCGGCGCAGCAGGGCGCGCTCACCGACCTCCGTCTCCCAGCAGCCCACCGACCCGCAGCCGCACAGCCTGCCGTTCGGATTGACACCCATGTGGCCGACCTCTCCGGCGTATCCGTCAGCTCCGCGCAGGAGCCTGCCGTCGATGACTACTCCGCCACCGACGCCGACCTCACCGGAGACGAAGACGATGTCACGCTCGCCCACGGCGGCCCCCCGGCGGATCTCGGCGAGTGCCCCCAGGTCGGCCTCATTGGCCACGAACACGGGTACATCCAGCCCCAGCGCCCCGAACAACCGATCACCGAGCGGTTGGTTGGTCCAGCCCAGGTTTGGCGCCAGGGGCAGAAATCCATCGCGCCGCCGAACAGCGGCGACCACCGCCACGCCGATTGCCGACGTCGGTGCGGGTGGCAATCCCTCCCGGTCGAGCACCTGGCGCGCCAGTGTCGCCAGGTCGGCGACGACTTCGTCCACCTCGAAATGGCCACGGGGGCGCTCGAGACGCACGCGCTTCTCGACCTTCCCGCCCAAACCGACGAGCGCGGCAGCGAGAGAATCCACCGAAACCTCGAGAGCCATGACATGGGCCCCGGCCGCGTTGGCCCGAACCACGCGCGAGGGACGGCCGGGGCCGCCCTCCGGGCGTCCGGTTTCCTCGAGTGCGAGGCCACCGGCGACGAGTTCGCCCAGCAGCACGCGCACGGCGCTACGCGTCAGACCGGTACGTACCACCAACTCTGTCCGCGACATGGATTGATGGCCGTGCAGCTCACGGACTATGGCGCTGAGGTTCGCTCGATGAACGGTCTCGCTGCGCTGCCCGGGCGGCATTCGAAAGGCGACGGCCAAGGGTTTGTGTTCCTCTTTGCGAAATTATGGCGTAGACTCGGCCATCCGAGAGTCCGTGTCAAGAGGAGGAAGGGGAGTTGGAGAGCCTCGATGGTCGCGTTGCGCTGATAACGGGAGCGGGCCGAGGTATTGGCGCGCATATCGCTCGAGCGCTGGCAGAACAGGGAGTGAAGCTGGCGCTGGCGTCGCGGCGAGGCGAAGATCCGGGCATACCCGGCGCGCTGATCGGCACCTGCGATGTGCGTGATCAGGCGGCCGTGGCGGCGTTCGCCGCGCAGGCGGCGGAGCGCTTCGGAAAGCTCGACATCCTCGTCGCCAACGCCGGTGTAGGCGCCTACGGACCCTTTCTCGAGCTGCCCTCCGAACACCTCGAAGAGATGATCGACATCAACGTGAAGGGCCTCATCTACAGCGTGCGTGGTGCCCTGCCGTATCTGCTGGCGAGCGGCAGTGCCGACATCGTCACGATTGCCAGCGAGGCTGGCCGGCGTGGCCTGCCCTACGAGGCGGTTTACTGCGCTTCGAAGTTTGCCCAGGTGGGTCTCACCAGCGCACTCGATCACGAACTGCGCGAGCAGGGCGTGCGCTGCACCAACGTATGCCCGGGCGGCGTCGCGACCGATTTCGCCATGGGCCGTGGGCGCACGCCGCAGATGCCCGAACTGGCCGGCATGATGCGGCCCGAGGATGTCGCGGAGGCCGTTGTCTTCGTCCTCACGCGACCTCGACGCGAGCGGATCCTCGAGATCGCCTTCCGCCCGGTCGCCGAACAGTCATGGGGCTAGCAGAACAATGAAGAAGCTGCGCATGGGGATCATGTCGACGGCGGATATCGCGCGCGGCAAGGTCATCGGCGGCATGCGCCGCGGGGACCGCACCGAGGTTGTGGCGATCGCGTCGCGCGATGGCGCGCGTGCTGCGCAGGTTGCGCGCGAACTCGGCATCCCCCGCGCACACGGTTCGTATGAGGCGCTGCTGACCGACCCGGACGTCGATGCCGTCTATATCCCGCTGCCCAACAACCTGCACGCGGAGTGGACCATGGCGGCGGCACGCGCCGGCAAGCACGTGCTGTGCGAGAAGCCACTGGCGATGACCGCCGACGAAGCCGAGCGCATGATCGCGGCGTGCCGCGCCGCCGGGGTCGTCCTCATGGAGGCATTCATGTACCGCCATCACCCCTCGTGGCTGGCGGTCCGTGACCTGGTTGCCGACGGCCGCATCGGCCGCCTGTCGGCCATCCAGAGCTGGTTCTCCTACTTCAACGACGACGCCTCGAACATCCGCAACATCGCTGCCACCGGTGGCGGAGCGCTGTACGACGTCGGCTGCTACTGCATCAACCTGTCACGCATGTTGTTCGCGGCCGAGCCGGTGCGCGTGAAGGGCGCGCTGGTACGCGATCGGCACATGGGTGTGGACATACTGACGAGCGCGATCCTCGAGTTCGAGTCGGGCATCGCCACGTTCACCTGCTCCACGCGCGTCGAGAGTGACCAGCGCGTCCACGTCTACGGCACCAAGGGCCGCATCTCCATCGACATTCCGTTCAACATCCCGCCTGATCGACCGACGAAGGTGTTCGTCACGGCCGGTGGCGATCCGCCGGTCGCGCCGTCGACCGAGACACTCACCTTTCCGGCCGTGGACGCGTACGGCGCGGAGGCCGACGCGTTCGCTGCGGTCGTGCTGGACGGCGCGCCACTGCCCGTCCCCCCGGAAGATGCGGTCGCCAACCTGCGCGTGATCGAAGAGATCTTCGGCACAGCCTGATGCGCCGCGCCATGACTCAGTTGGCCGGCAGTACCGCCACGTTGAGCCAGCGCGCGCCGGTCGCCCGACGGACGGCGAACACCAGGTCGAACGATCGCTCGGCACTTGATTCGAGTGCGCCATCGGCACCGTACGTCTGCTCGACCAGCGTGCCCTGACCGTGCAGCCCCAGGCTGAGGCCGGTCTGCTGGCCGAAGGGCACCAGCAGCGAGGCCGCGATGGAGCCGAAGTGATAGTGGGTCACGATGGCGGTGCCCGTCTGCGTCACGGTCGCCAGCCGGGCCTGCATCTCGTCCAGCCGGTCGCCATGGTCGACCGCGGCCAGGATCGAGGGGTCGCGTGTCAGCAGCGCCTGGTTCTCGAGCTCGAGATTCTGGGCGAGCGTGACGACCACCGCGTCCATTCCCGGACCAGCGAGCTCGTGGTCGAAGTTCAGCACGTCCTGATCGATCGTAATCGGCGGCAGCGTGCTCACGTTGATCGCACTCGGTTGCATCGCGAGCACGTTGACGCCCAGCGCCGGCGGGTTGCCGCGTGCCGGTATGCCGGCGACCAGGATCGCGAGACCGGCCCCGACGGCCATCAGGCTGCCGGCACCCAGGCTGGCACCGGCGCGCCGTGGACGGAGCGGATTCACCCCGGCGAGCCGCTCGATGAAACGGCGAACGTCGTCGGCGGCCGTCTTGGGCTGGGGCGCCAGGCGGTCGATGAACGGCCGCGCGACGCACATGATCACCAGGCCGGAGAGCAGCGCGACCTTGGCCGAGAACTCGTCGGCCATGGGCGCCATCAGGAGCGTGCACGCGAGCGCGACCAGGATGCCGAACGCCACGCGACCGACGCGGCCGCCGGGCGCCGTGCGTGGGTCGGTGATCATGAAGAACAGGAAGATCAGGACCTCCGGCGAGGTGACGATCGTCCGCCAGTAGTCGAATCCGCAGACCGGTGCGAAGGCCCAGTTGGCGGTCATGCAGTGACCGGATGCGGCCAGCACCCCGATGCCCACTGCCAGGGCCAGCCAGAAGGTCACGGCGAGGGGAAGCAGATGCAGACGGCGGGTGATCAGCAGGCCGCCGCCAGCGATCACCACGTAGGCGGCGATCATGGCCGGGTTGAGCGGCGCCCACCAGAAATCGAGCGGCTCAATGCGCGCGTTCCCCAGCACTATGAAGGCGACCACAAGGCCCACGTTCGAGGGGTTGAAGATGTGCGAGCCCCGGTAGCGAATGACGTACTTGGTGAGCAGCGAGAGGCCGGCCACTATGGCGAAGATCTCCCAGCCGCTCGTCGTCCACGGCTGATCGGCGGGCGTGCCCACGACGCGCAATATCAGCGCGACGCCACTGCCGGTGAGCATGGCGCTGGCTGGCCATACGAAAGCGTGGGACTGTCGGAAGGTGAGCGCCATCTCGATGACGGCGCAGGCGAGTATGGCCGCCAGGATCTGGGGCACGCTCACATGGAAATGGAGCGCCACCTGGCCGAGTACGTGGATGCTGATGATCACCGCGGCGACGTGCAGCCGCGGATCGCGCAGGCTGGGCAGGACAACCGGATAGCGACGCTGGCCGATAGCCAGGCTGTGCGCACTCATGTCGGGCGTTAAGCATAGAGTTTCCAGCAGGAGGAGGACTGGCGATGGTTGGACAAGCTGAAAGGCTGCGGCGATCGGAACAGGCACCCATCGTCGCGGGGCTGCCCAACGTGCCGGGTATCGGCGCGGCGCTGCAGCTGACTCCCGAACTGGGCGTTCACCTGCGCGGTCTGGCCGACGAGCTGCTCGTCAACGACTTCCCGGGGGCCACGATCAGTCGCGGCGAACGCGAGATGCTGGCGATGGCGGTCTCGGCCGGCAACGACTGCTACTTCTGCATGGACTCTCACGGTGCGCACGCCGCCGCGCTGCTCGAGCTGGCCGGACTCGACCGGCCGAGGGAGCTCGTCGAGCAGGTCAAGCAGGGCGACCACGAGCGCCTCGACGAGAAGTTGCGCGCTCTGATCGACATTGCGCGCACCGTGCGCGGTCAGCCAGCCGAGCTGAGCCTGGCCGATGTTGAGAAGGCTTGTGCCGCGGGGGCGAGCGACGCCGACGTCCAGCTGGCCGTGCTCATCGCCGCGGCCTTCTCGATGTACAACCGGATGGTCGAGGGCTTTCGAGCGCGAACGCCGGCCAGTATCGACGCCTACCTGGAGCGGGCCCGGCAGATCGCGGAATTCGGCTACAGCGTGCCGCCCGGCGGCGCCAGACGCTGATGCCGCGCTGGCGTCTGGCCGCTCTCGGAGCGGTGGGCGCACTGGCGATCGCCGCCGTCGCCCTGCTGGCCGGCCCAAGCCTGCTGGGCTCGTCAGCGCCGGCAGTGCCGCACTTCGTGGAGGAGGCTTCGGCTGCCGGCATCCAGCACTCGTACGACGGCGGCTTCGACTACTTCGTCGGGGGCGGCGTGGCGGTCTTCGACTGCAATGCCGACGGGCGGCCGGATCTCTATCTCGCGGGCGGCAGCAGCCCGGCCGCCCTGTACGTCAACCAAGGCTCGGCGGGCGGCCCGCTGCACTTCCTGGAGCAGGCCGACCCGGTGCTCGACCTGACCGGGGTGACCGGGGCTTACCCGATCGACGTCGACGGCGACGGCCAGGTCGACCTGATGATCCTGCGCTACGGCGAGAACGAGCTGCTGCGCGGCCTCGGCAATTGCCAGTTCGAGCTTGCCAACGACGAGTGGCAGTTCGACGGCGGCAACATCTGGTCGACTGCCTTCTCGGCGACCTGGGAGCAGGGTGCCAGCTGGCCGACCCTGGCCGTCGGCAACTACCTCGACCAGACGAGCACGACCTATCACTGTTTCGATAACCAACTATTCCGGCCGGCGCCGGGCGGCCAGGCATTCGTGGCGCCCGTGCCGCTGTCGCCCGGCTGGTGCCCGCTGTCGATGCTGTTTTCGAGCTGGGACCGCTCCGGCCGCGCCGACCTGCGCGTGAGCAACGACCGCCACTACTACACGACCGCGAGCGGTGGCGAGGAGCAGCTATGGCGCGTCGCGCCGGGCCAGCCGCCATTGGAGTACACCGCGGCGGACGGCTGGCAGGCCCTCCACATCTGGGGCATGGGCATTGCCGAGTACGACGTGACCGGCGACGGCTATCCCGACTACTTCCTGACCAGCCAGGGCGACAACAAGCTGCAGACGCTGGCCGATGGTCCCGCTCAACCCGACTTCATGGACATAGCCCTGGCGCGCGGGGTGACAGCGACGCGACCGTACGCGGGCGATACGCAGCTGCCCTCGACTGCCTGGGACCCCGAATTCGAGGACGTCAACAACGACGGGCTGGTGGACCTCTTCATCACCAAGGGCAACGTCGAGGCTGAGGCTGACTATGCGGTCCGTGACCCGAGCGA
>CAZSWK010000004.1:33658-56335 GCA_964610835.1 uncultured Anaerolineaceae bacterium
ACCTGTTCCTGGGCAACGCCGACGGAACCTTCAGCCAGGCCGCCGAACAGGCCGGCCTCACCGCGTTCAATACGGCCCGTGGCGCCGCGGTCGCCGACCTGAACGGCGATGGCCTGCTCGACATCATTGCCGTCAACCGCGGGGCGAACGTTTCGTTGTGGCGCAACGTGGGCGCAGGCACTGCAGATGCTCCCGCGCCACTCGGCAACTGGATTGCCGTGCAACCTCAACAGCCGGGCCCGAATCGCGACGCGATCGGGGCTTGGCTTGAGGTGCGCGCCGACGGCCGGACCATGCAGCGCGAGGTGACGATCGGCGGCGGGCAGGTGGGCGGCGAGCTCGGGCCCACCCATTTCGGCATTGGCGGCGCGGGCACCGCGCAGGTGCGGGTGACATGGCCCGACGGCCAGATGAGCGACTGGCTCGACGTCGAGGCCAACACCAGCGTCGTGATCAATCAGGCAGGCGGCGGGCCGCAGATCGTGCACTAACGGCGCGGCTCTCTACAATCGGATCAACGCGTGCGTGCCGTGGCACGCCATCCATATTCAAGGAGCACCGTTTCCACGTCTTCACAACCACCCCGTTCCGACGCCTTCGTCTTCTTCGGTGCTACCGGTGATCTCGCCTTCAAGGAGATCTTCCCCGCCCTTGCCGGCCTGATCCGCGACGGACTCGAGATCCCGATCGTTGGTGTTGCCCGGTCGGGCGACCTTGACAGCCTGCGCGAGCGGGCACGTGCCAGCCTCGCTGCGGCCGGGTTCAAGGACGCGTCGGCAACGTCTGCGCTCGCGGACCGGCTGCGCTACGTCAAAGGTTCGGACGAGGACGTCGAAACCTTTCATGCGCTGCGGCGCGAGATCGGCCAGGCCGCCCACCCCCTGCACTACCTGGCGATCCCGCCCGCGCTCTTCGGCCCGGTCGTAACGAACCTCCAGGTTTCCGGCTGCGCGGACGGCGCGCGCATCGTCGTGGAGAAGCCGTTCGGCCACGACCTTGACTCGGCACGGGCGCTCAACCGGCTGATTCATGGCGTCTTCGCCGAGCAGGACGTGTTCCGCATCGATCACTACCTGGGCAAGGAGCCGGTCCAGAACCTGCTCTACTTCCGCTTCGCGAATTCGTTCCTCGAGCCCATCTGGGATCGGAACCACATCTCGAGCGTGCAGATCAACATGCCGGAGGCCTTCGGCGTCGCCGACCGCGGCGCCTTCTACGACAGCGCCGGTGCCGTCCGCGACGTCATCCAGAACCACCTGCTGCAGGTCGTCAGCCTGCTGGCCATGGAGCCGCCGTCGGGGCATACCGCCGACGCCGTTCGTAACGAGCAGTTCAAGGTCGTCGACTCGATCCGCCCGCTGAAACCGGAAGACATCGTGCGCGGCCAGTACCGTGGCTATCGCCAGGTCAAGGGCGTGGCGCCCGATTCCACGGTGGAGACGTACGCCGCGCTGCGCCTGGCAGTCGACACGTGGCGCTGGGATGGCGTGCCCTTCTACATCCGGACCGGCAAGTCCCTGCCGGTGACCGTCACCGAGGTGCTGGTCGAGATGAAACAGCCGCCGCAGGCTGTCTTTGCCGAAAATGAACCGCCCGATGCGAACTACTTTCGCTTCCGCCTGACGCCGGACTGTTCGCTGTCCCTCGTGGCCCGGGCAAAGAAGGCGGGCGAGGAGATGATCGGCGAGACCGTCGAGTTGATGGCGCTGCACCGCGATGGCACGGGCGACCCGCCCTACCAGCGCCTGCTCGGCGACGCGCTACGCGGCGATCAGGCGCTCTTTGCTCGCGAGGACTGGGTCGAGGCCGCCTGGCGGGCGATGGCTGGCGTCCTGGATCTTCCCGATCAGCCGTTTGTCTACGAGCCGGGCACGTGGGGACCGGCCGAAGCCGCGAAGGTGCTCCGGCCCGGCGACCACTGGCACCAACCGAGCGGCTAGGCAGTAGCTGGGAGGTGGCCGACCAGCCATCGTCCAACGCTCCGGGCGGGCCGGGCATCCCGCCGACGTGGTCGAGCAGCAACAAGGACGCAGTGGGCACGTCGCTGCGCTCGAGCCGCGTCTGGTTCACCGTCGGGCACGGCATCGTCAACGAGGTCTACTGGCCACGCGCGGACCGGCCCCAGGTCCGCGACCTGGGCTTCATCGTCGCCGACGACGCGGGCTTCTGGAGCGAGGTCAAGCGCGATGCCGAGCACACCGTGCACGATGCCGGCGGCGGGGTGCCGGCGATAACCGCCGTCCACCACCATGAGCGGTACACGCTGACGCTGCGCATCTGTGCCGACGATCATGCCGATGCCGTGCGCATCGAGGCGCGGCTGGAAGACCGGCGCGATCCGGTCGATCCCGAGCGGGTCAATCATCCGTTACGCCTCTATCCGCTGCTGGCACCGCACCTGGGCTTCGGCGGGGAACGGGGCAGTGCGTGGGCCGGCGACTACAAGGGCGAGCCGATGCTCTTTGCCGCGGCTCAGCCGTGGGCCCTTGCGTTTGCGGCGCGCCCGGCGCCACTGCGCCAGAGCGTTGGCTATGTGGGTGAGTCGGACGGTTGGCAGGATTTCGCGGCCAACGGCAGCATGACCTGGACGTACGGCCACGCGGGGCCCGGCAACGTGGCGGCGATGTGCGAGATCGTGCCCGACGACGATGGCCGAGCGGAGATGGTGCTGGCATTCGGCGGCCAGCCCGAGGACGCCGGGCTGGCCGCGCGTACCGCGCTGGTGAGCCGTTTCGAGACCGCCTGGGAGCAGTACTCCGCGGACTGGCAGCACATGCTGGGCGCGGCAGTCGATCCGCCAGCCGAGCTGGCCGGCCCGGAGCGCGACCTGTACCTGACCTCGGCAGCCGTGCTGCGCTGTCTCCAGGACAGGACCCAGCCGGGTGCGACGGTGGCCAGCCTGTCGATTCCGTGGGGGAACTCGCGCAACGACCTCGGCGGATACCACCTCGTCTGGGCACGCGACCTGGTCGAATCTGCGGGTGCGTTCGTGGCCCTCGGTCTCGAGCAGGCGGCGCGCCGCACGCTGGCATATCTCGTTGCATCGCAGGAGATCGAAGGCAACTGGCCGCAGAACCAGTGGATCGACGGCGCGCCCTACTGGACCGGCATGCAGCTCGACGAAGTGGCATACCCGTTGCTGCTGGCGGATGCCGTGCGCTCGGGGGCAAGCGAGATGCACGGCCGATCGGGTCGCGCAGCGGCAGCTTTCCAGGATCTCGTCGCGGCCGACGCGCTCGAGACCATGATCGCCAGGGCGGCGAGCTTCATCGCTCGCCACGGTCCCGCGACCGGCGAGGACCGCTGGGAAGAGAGCGCCGGCCTCACACCATCGACTCTCGCCCCGGTGGTGGCCGCACTCGTTGCTGCCGCCCGGCACCTGCCGCCACCGGCCGCTGACTACTGCCTGGAGCTCGCGGACGACTGGAATGCGTCGATAGAGGAGTGGACCTACGCGCGCGGCACCGAGCTGGCCGGTCAACATGGCGTCGACGGCTACTTCGTGCGCATCGCATCTGCGCAGGTTCTGGCCGGTGCGCCAATCTCGACGCCGGTGGCGCTGCTCAACCAGCCCGGCGGAACGGCCATGGTGCCGGCCGACCAGCTGGTTGGCACGGACTTCCTGGCGCTGGTCCGCTTCGGCCTGCGCTCGCCCGACGACCCGGCGATCCTGTCGAGCCTGGTGGTTGCCGATGCGCTGCTGCAGGCGCGCACCCCGAGCGGGCCAGTCTGGCATCGCTACAACGGAGACGGCTACGGCGAGCATGCCGACGGCAGCCCGTATGACGGCTCGGGCATCGGCCGTGGCTGGCCGCTGCTGGTCGGCGAGCGCGGTCACTATGAGCTGGCCGCCGGTCGCGACGGGCGGCCCTACCTGGAGACGATGCGCCGCATGGCGTCGGGGGCCGGCATGCTGCCCGAGCAGGTCTGGGACACCGATCCGCTACCAGCGCTGGAACTCCTGCCCGGCCGGCCCAGCGGGTCGGCGATGCCCCTCGCCTGGGCCCATGCCGAGTTCGTCAAGCTCGCCCGCTCGATCTCCCTGGGCCACCCGGTCGATAGGCCGGCGGCTGCCTGGCAGCGCTACCGGGGCAAGCGGCCAATTCCAGTCCGCGCGCTCTGGCGGCTCGAGGCACGCCGTCCGTCGATGGCCGCCGGTCGCACTCTGCGCGTGGACTTGCCCGCGGCGGCGCGCGTCCACTTCTCGCTCGATGGCGGCCAGCACTGGTCGGACGTCGATGCCAGTGATACGGGGCTGGGCGTGTGGATTGCCGACGTGCCCGGCTCACGCGACGTTGCTGCCGGCGGTGGTATCGACTTCACCTTCATGTGGACCGGCAGCGGCGAGTGGCCGGACCGCAACATGCACGTAGCCGTCCTCGAAGGGTGAACAACCGTTCTATACTGGCCCCCCGATCCAGCCGGTATCCACACCAGCCGCGCGCGTTCGTGGATTACTTCGTTGACAGCGCGCTAGGCGTGAGTGCCGGCCAGCCGTTAGGGTCGGGAGCATGATCGGGGGCCCAATTGCCGGTCGGCGCTAGCGACTTCACGCATCTCCACGTCCACTCGGAATTCAGCCTGCTCGACGGCCTGGGGCGGATAACCGAACTCGTCGCGCGGGCCAAGGGCCTCGGCTTCGATTCGCTGGCAGTCACCGACCACGGGGCGTTGTACGGCGCCGTCGCCTTCTACCAGGCCTGCCGCGCCGCGGGCATCAAACCGATCATCGGCGTCGAAACGTACGTTGCCCGGCGCTCGATGCGCGATCGCGAGGGCAGAGTGGACGACAAGCCCTACCACCTGGTGCTGCTGGCCAGGGACTGGACCGGCTACCAGAACCTGTGCCGGCTGATGACCAGCGCGCACCTTGAGGGCTACTACTACAAGCCGCGCATCGATCGCGACATTCTTGCGCAGCATTCCGAGGGTCTCGTGGGCATGTCGGCCTGCCTGGCCGGCGAGGTGGCGCGCGCAATCGAGGTGGGTGATTTCGACGAGGCGAAGCGCGTTGCCGCCACGTACGGCGACATCTTTGGCCGGGACAATTTCTATCTTGAGCTGCAGGACCACGGGCTGCCCGAGCAGCAGCGGTTGAACCCGGAGCTGATGCGTCTTGCGCAGCAGACGGGCCTGCCGCTGGTCGTCACCAACGACCTTCACTACGTCACGCGCGACCAGGCGGAGGCACACGACGTACTGCTGTGCGTTGGTACCGGCTCAAACCTCGACACGCCCGGGCGGATGCGCTTCGAGGGCAGCGAGTTCTACCTCAAGAGCGCGGCGGAGATGGCAGCGCTCTTCCCTGAGGTACCCGAGGCGGTGAGCAACACCCGCCGCGTGGCCGAAATGGTCGACCTCGAGCTGCCCCTGGGCACGCTGCGCCTGCCCGACTTCCCCGTGCCCGAGGGTCATACCGTGGAGACGTGGCTGCGCAGCGAGTGCGAGCGCGGCCTGGCGGCACGTTACCCCGAGATCACGCCGGAGCTTCGCCAGCGGCTCGACTACGAGCTCGGCGTGATCATCACCATGGGCTACGCGGCGTACTTCCTGATCGTGGCCGATTTCGTGCGCTTCGCCCGTGAGCAGGGCATCGCCACCACCTGCCGCGGCTCAGCGCCGGGATCGATCGTGACCTACACGCTGGGCATCACGCCGGTCGATCCCATCGCCTACGAGCTGCCCTTCGAGCGCTTCCTGAACCCCGATCGGGTGACCATGCCCGACATCGATGTCGACTTCGAGGATGCACGGCGCGGCGAGGTGATCGACTACGTCGCGCACAAGTACGGGACCGACCACGTGGCCCAGATCATCACGTTCGGCACGATGCTCGCCCGGGCCGCCATCCGCGACGTGGGCCGCGTGCTTGGCTTTGGCTACGGCGAGGTCGACCGCATCGCCAAGGCGGTCCCCAACCAGCTCGGCATCAAGCTCGAGGAGGCGCTCCACGTGTCGCCGCCACTGCGCGAGATGCGCGACGGCGACCCACGCGTCCGCAAGCTGCTCGAGCTGGCCGAGCATCTCGAAGGCGTCTCGCGCAACGCATCCACGCACGCCGCGGGCGTGGTCATCAGCCGCGACCCACTGACCGAGTTGATGCCGCTCCAGCACGCGACCAACTCGGACGGGCTGATGACGCAGTACGAGATGCACGGCGTGGAGGCGCTGGGCCTGCTCAAGTTCGACTTCCTGGGCCTGTCCAACCTGACCATCCTGCGCCAGGCGGTAGACCTGATCGAAGAGCAGCGCGGCGAGAAGATCGACATCGAGCACATCCCGCTCGACGACGCAAAGACGTTCGAGCTCCTGGCGTCGGGTGAGACAACGGGCGTGTTCCAGCTCGAGTCACCGGGCATGCGCCGTTACGTGAAGGAGTTGCAGCCGACTTCGGTGCTCGACCTGGCGGCAATGGTTGCGCTCTTCCGGCCGGGGCCAATGGACAACATCCCGGCCTACATCCGCCGCAAGCACGGCCAGGAGCAGGTGACCTACCTGCACCCGCTGCTCGAGCCGTATCTCAAGAAGACTTACGGCATCTTCGTCTACCAGGAAGACATCATGGCTGCCTCGATGGCGCTGGGCGGTTTCACCGGGCCGGAGGCAGACACGCTGGGCTACGCCATCCGCAAGAAGAAGTCGGACGTGCTGCACGCGCAGAAGGCGAAGTTCGTCGAGCGTGCGGCCGAGCGCGGCGTTGAGCCGCATGTCATCGATGCCGTCTTCAAGGCGTTCGAGCCGTTCGAGCGCTATGGCTTCAACAAGGCGCACGCAACGTGTTACGGGCTGATCGCATACCAGACGGCCTACCTCAAGGCGAACTACACGGTCGAGTACATGACCAGCGTGCTCACCGCCGTGCGCGACTCGAGCGAAAAGGTGGCTGCCGCGATCGCCGAGTGCCGGCGGCTGGGGATCGATGTGTTGCCGCCTGACGTCCATCGCAGCGGAGTTGATTTCACGGTCGAGGGCGCGGCAATCCGCTTCGGCATGCTGGCCATCAAGAATGTCGGCCAGGCGGCGATCGAATCGATAGTCGCCGCGCGCGAGGAGGCGGGCCCGTTCAGGTCGCTGGCCGACTTCTGTGCGCGCGTCGACCTGCGCCTCGTCAACCGGCGCGTGCTCGAGTCGCTCATCCGCGTCGGCGCCTTCAACTCGCTCGGCCATCCGGCCCAGCTACTGATGGGTCTCGACGATGCGCTGGCTGCCGGACAGGCAACGCAGCGCGACCGGCTGACCGGACAGGTATCGCTGTTCGACAGTGGCAGTGACTCGGCGCCGCTCGAGCGACCGTTGCCGCAGAACATCAGCGAGGCCCCCGCCCGCGAGCGGCTGCGCTGGGAGAAGGAATTGCTCGGGCTGTACCTCTCTGACCACCCGCTCGGTGAACTCGCGGGCGCAATCGGCGAATACGTCACCACGTACAGTGGCGAGCTGGGCGAGGAACTCGACCAGCAACGCGTGGTGGTCGGAGGCGTGGTGACCGAGGTTCGCCGGGTGATCACCAAGGCGCGCGCGACGATGGGAGTGGCGACCCTTGAAGACCTGCAGGGCACGATCGAGGTGATCGTCTTTCCCAAGGTGCTCGAGCAGACCGAGCCGACGTGGGTTGAGGACGCCATCCTGCTGGTGGCCGGCCGCGTCGACCACAAGGGCGACGCGACCGTCCTGCTGGCCGACTCGGTGTGGACCTGGGAGGATGCACAGCGCCTGGGCGCAGCCGGCTTCGAACAGCAGGTGGCGCGTGGCGACCGCGGCCGGCGGAACGGGCGGCGCCCCATGGGCAACGGCTCAGTGAACGGACGTGGCCAGGTGAACGGCGGCTACCCGAGCCGGGCCGAGCCGATGCCGCCGGCCGCCCAGGCGCGCGAACCGGTGGCGGTGGGACCAGGCCGCCTCATCAGACAGGTGCCACTCGTCTCGCCGCTGCGTGGCGGCGGCGTGAGTGGCACGCTCGACGTGTATTACCCGGCCGCTGCGGGAATGCGGCGAGCCGCCGCCGCGCCGGCACCGGTGCTCGATCAGCCATTCGACGACGAACCGCCATTGCCCACTGAGCTGGCCGCGCGCGAGCTGTCACGCGCGCAGGCGCCGACGCTGCCCGTGGACGCGGCCGGTCGTTCGCTGCACATCCGCTTCGCGCGTATCGAGCAGGAGCGCATAGTCGATGCGTTCCAGCACCTGCGCGCGCTCATCCACGACCGGCCGGGTGACACCCGCGTCGTACTCCACGTACCCAGCGGGCCGGGCCGCGATCAGCGCATGGAGTTGCGCGTCGGTGTCGCCTACGACGGCGAGCTGGTCGCGCTCCTGGATCGAACGCTGGGCGAGGGCCGCGTTCGCCTCAGCCTCGAGTAGCCGGCGGCGTTCAGCCTCGCTGCTCGTCCTCTGCGACGTCCACGCGAATCTCCTCGGCGCAGCTGTCGCAGCGGAAGATGCGCTGACGGCCCCACTTCCGCTCCGGATCGGACGCGGCCGGATCATGGGCCGGCGTCACTTCGTGCATCGGATGCCAGTCGTCCTTACCGTGCGCGTGCTCGAATCGCAGGAACTCCATGCTCGACAGCTGAAACACCATCACCTCCCAGCGTGTATGTGACCGCGAAAGGGTAGTCGCTGCGTCCGCGAAGATATATTGACGCCGCGCGGCGGTGGCGAAACGGGAAACGCGATGGCCTCAAAATCCATTGTCCGAGAGGACTTGTGGGTTCGACTCCCACCCGCCGCACCAGTTGTCATTCAAGCGGCAGGTCGGCAGGGAGTCTCAAGGTTGGTGGAGGAGACCTCACGCACGCCGCCGCCCGGCGACTCGGTGGCGCATGACTCCGCGCAGCCGGACGCGCGCCAGTTGGCCCTGCAACGGCAGCGCGTCCGTGACCGAGCGCTCGTGGAACAGGCGCTCGCCGGCCAACTCGAGGCTTTCAACGAGCTCGTGCGTCTCTACCAGGACTACCTCTTCGCGCTTGTCGTGCGCATGGTGAGCGATCGCGAAGCCGCGGCCGATGCCGTCCAGGAGGCCTTCTTCAACTGCTATCGGCACCTCGACAGCTTCCATGGCGATTCCTTCAGGTCATGGTTGACCCGCATTGCACTCAACACGGCGACGGACGTGCTGCGCTACCGCAAGCGCAGGCCTGCCGATCCGTTTCCGGAATGGGAGGATGACTCGTGGCAGCCGCCGGCCAGCGAGGACGCGTCGCCCGAGCGCCAGGCCCTGCGCCGCAACGCGGGCCGCGTGCTGCACGCGGCGCTGGCGCAGATCAACTCCGACCAGCGCACGGCCATCGTCCTGTACGACGTCGAGGGCTTCGATTACCAGGAGATCGCCGACATGACCGGAGTCTCGCTGGGCACCGTCAAATCGCGCATTCACCGCGGGCGGCTGGCGCTGCGCGAACTGCTGGCCGACGACCTGGAACTGCTCCGTGAGTGACAACGTCACTGGGCCCGTGCCCCAGACTTCAATTAATCCTGAACATGGCCACCACGATGCGCTGCTCGTGGCGCGTTTCGCCGCGGGCGATGCCGGCAGTGATGAGCTGAGCGCGGCTCAGGCTCTGGTGGAGCATTGCTCGCAGTGCGCGGCACTGGCGGATGACCTGCGTCTCGTCGCCTCGAGCATGCGCCGGCTGCCACAGGTGGCGCGACCGCGCGACTTCCATCTGACACCGGCCCAGGCCGATCGGTTGCGCGGTGGCTTTGTGCGGCGCCTGCTGCGCGCCCTGGCCGCGCCGCGGTGGACGGTGGCGCGACCACTCGCTGGCGCCGCGATGGCACTCGGCATTGTCCTGGCCGTGTTCGGCACCACTTTGTCGGCCTACGCACCTGGTTCGGCCGGCGTGCCGGCCTTTGATCAGGGCATCCCCGAGGCGGGGGCCATCAGTCAGGAAGGCACCCCGGTACCGGTCGCACCGGGGGCATCGGCCGTGGCCGCGCCGACGGCCGCGCCCGGCGGTACGCAGACGCTTTCAGGCGCGACCAGTGGGCCGGCTGTCGCGTCATCCGTGCCCCCGCTGCCCTCGCCGGCCAACCAGGCCGAGAACTACACCGATGTGGACTCTGGACCCCCGTCGGCCGGCGGCTCGAGCGGCGGAGAGTCAGGGTTTGTGCCGGCCAGCCAGGCGCCAGAGCCGGCTGCCAGCGCAGCCGAGCACACCGCGGTGGGCACGCGCGCAGCACAGATGAATGCCGTTCCGCCAGCCGAGGTGGGGGGACCGCCTTCACCGTCCACGCTGGTGCGCCAGGCGCTGATCATCGGCGGACTGGCCGTCGCCGCGTTGGGGTTGGCGCTGCTCCTGTTGATCAGTTACGCGCGGCGGAAGTTCCGTGTGGGGGCAGCCATTCTCAGTTCGCCAGCGGATCGCCACAGTCGGTAAACCATCGCGTTGCGCCCTGCGCGATCGCGACGTGGAAGGTGGAGGCGGACGTCTTGCCGGCGCTGGTAACCATCCCGGATATCGCGTAGGCATCAGTTACGGCGACGGCTTTGCCGTCGGTCTGCCAGGTCCAGTCCAGTGGACCGGAAATGGAGCCGGCCTCGATTGCAAAAGTCGAGTCGCTGAGGGTGCCCAGATACGCCCGGCACGCGTCAGCGCCGTAGACCTGGAGCACGGCGGGATGCAACGCGTCGAACAGGGCGTCTGCAGCGCCGTGACGAACGTTGGCACTCAAGCCGGACAGGAATGCGCGGATCGCGGCCTCGTCCAGCGTGCCGACCCCTGAGGGAGGTGGCTGGGAGGGCTCCAGGCTGGGTGGGCTCGCCGTACCGGATGGCGCTGATGCGCGCGGTGTGGGGGGAGGGGCCGTGGGTGTTGTCGTCTCCGCCCTGCCAGTCGCGCTCGCCGCGAGCGTCGCCGTTGCCGCGAGCGTCGCCGTTGCCGCGGGCGTCCTCGTCGTGGCCGCGGCGAGAGGCACGCTGGACACTGGCTCGGGGCCGCGTCGGAGCAAGCCGAGGCCGCCGACCACGATCAGTAGCGCGCCGGCGATCATCAACGTGAGCCCCAGCCCGCGCCGACCGGTCACGTGAGGCCTCCTACTCGCTGCAACTGAGGCGGGCGTTATCGAAGTCGTATTCGGACTTCTCGAGGTGGGCCAGGGCACGCTGCACCTGGATGATGAATCGCCCGACATCGTTCGGCTGGGGGGCCGTCATGTGAAAGTCCCATGTGCCCGCGTGCGCCGGTGCCGTCTCGTCCCTGAGGACGGTCCGCGTGTGTGACGTGCGGACAAGGTGCCCGCCCCGGCACTCCCACTTGCGCTCGCAGTCGACGTACACCGTGTGGATGGGGATCGTGACCCGCATGTGCAGCTCGATTGGCTGCGAGGGGTGGGCAAGATCGCTGAAGCGGCGGCGAATCACCGCCGGGTTCAGGGTCTTGAACTGCGCGCGGGACACGGACGCGTCCTGTCGCTCGACAGGCTCGTCCGGATCCTGGTCGTCAGGTGCCGGTCCGTCCCACGCCTGCCCGCTTATCCACTCGTCGAGACCGCGCAGCGAGGGTTCTGCCGTCCAGGTGATACGCGCCCCCTCCACGGGTACAACGAAGTGCCCGGCAGATCTTTCGTGACGCCACTCCTCGTCGGGTGGCGGACAGGGCTTACCGGACGGCACCGGCGGCGGAGCCTCCGCCGGTGCGGACGTGGGCGCGGGCGGTGGTGTCGCCTCCCGCTTCCTGCGCGCGGCTTCCGCTGCGGCCGCCGCCGCTGCCTTCTTCTTCTCCACACAGGCCGCGTGGTCACGCTCCGCCCTGTCGACCTGTGCACAGGCCTGGTCAGCGCGGCGTCGTGCCTCGCCGGCCGCGGCGTCCGCCTGCTCGGCGTTCTGTTCGGCTTGCTGGGCTTTTGTGTCGGCCTTCTGCTCGGCCGCCTGCGCGGCCTGAAGGTCGGCCCTTGCCTGCGCGAGGCGTTGTGCGCGCTGCGTGGCGTCCCTGGAGCGGAGATCTGCGATCGGCGTGTTGAGTCTCGTGCCCCACTCGTCCGCGAGTTGCTGTAGGGCAGCTGCGTCCGCGCCTGCCGTCACTGCGCTCGCGCGGGCGTCCTGGTACCAGGCGTTGGCAGCCGCGTCATTCTCGGCCCGAAGCTGAAGGTCGTACTCAGTGAGCGTCTCGCCGTGGCTCGAGACGCTGTCGCTTCCGGGATCGGGCGGCTGCTCGAGGGCACTTACCAGGCGCGCCTGGCGCTGGCGCTCGTGCAGCGCGTGGCGGGCTGCCGTGCGGGCGTTGGTCGCGGCGGCGCGCGCTGTGTCGGCCTTCGTCTGCGCCGCGGCCGCCGCTGCGCGGGCCTCCTCGCACGCATGGCGGGCGATGGCCAGTTGCCTGGCCAGCTCGGGACACGGGTCGCTCTCAAACGCCGCCAGCGGAAACCCCGCGGCGACTCCGCCGCCGGCCGCGGGTTGACCTCCGCCCACCGCGGCCGGCACCGGCGCAGGGGCAGTCTTCCCTGGCCGCAGCACGAGGAAGCCTCCCAACAGCAACAGGAACAGGCCCGACGCCCTCAACAGGATCAGGCCGTAGAGATCGATGCCGCCGCTGCTCGTGCTGACTGCGATCGCGCCCGGCGGAGTCGGGCCCGGGCTGGGCCCCGGCGGCCCCACCACCGCCACTTCGGTCGGCGAGGGTGCCGCGCTCGCCCCCTCGGTAACGACCGGGACTGCCTCGCTGGCGGTCGGCGCCGGAGTTTCGCTCACCGATGCCGCCGGCGTAGAGCTCGCAGCGGGGGTCTCACCGACCACCAGGGATGGGCCGCCTGCCGCGTAATACGGCGTGGCCGGCTCAGTGATGTCCGGGTAGGTGTCGGCGAGCGCCTGCCTGGCGGTGCCGCGGAAGGCGAAGATGCGCATCTCCGTCACGCCCGCCCACTCGTCGTACGGGATGAAGACCATGGCGGCGCTCTCGTCGAGCAGCATGAACGCGTTCGACGGCTCCGTCACGAACGACGCCTGGCCCTGCCCGTAGAACTGCCGCGTGGCGCTGGCCACGACCTTGTTCCGATTGCTGCTGTGGTCGAGCTTGAAGGACCAGGCGATGTTGGCGCCCTTGTAGATGTCCTTCGGCGCGAAACTTCCCGGTTTCCAGCGCACCGGCGGCTTGCCGTCGGGGTTGCTCGTCGTGAATCCGGACACGCCAACCTCGACGTAAGCTCCGGGACTCGGTGCGAGCGGCCCCCTGGTGGCTACCTCATAGCCGTAGTAGTCGCCCCAGGTCGGTGCGTTGCCCGCGCAGACGAAATGCGAGCCGGCGCATGGTCCGTAGGTCGTGTACCAGGGTTCGATCCCCTCAGTGGGAATGTGGACCATGGTCGTGAGCGTCGCCTGCAGATCGATGCCGGCGGGTTGGTTCTTGACCTTCGAGCCATACGGTGAGAACAGGTCCTGGGAAACATCGGCACGCGCGTTATCGGTGATGAACTGCTGCGTCGCGGGGATCCCGAACGACTCGAGCAGCGCCTGCATCAGGTTGATCGACGGATCGCCGCTGGAGAGCCGGTCGCCCTCGGCCTGGAGCGCGGTGTTCGACGGTTGCTGGGCAGTCCGTCGCGCGGCCTGCGCGGCAGGCGCAAGCGCGACCGCGATGGCGAGTGCAGCGAGAACGACTAACCACCAGTGACGCGAGGCTCCGCGACTCCGACGGCCACCGTGGGCTTGGCGTGGCATTCGGACCCTCCCGGGCCAAGCATCGCACGCACGCGCAAGCCCGCTTAGGTGCCGGACACGCCGGACAGGCCGGACACACCGGACACACCGGACACACCGGGGCGCAGAACGAGCCGCGCGTACACTCGATGCCATGGACCGGATCATGCTGATCGACGCCCACAGCCTGATCTACCGGGCCTATTTCGCCCTCATCGAGACGCCGCTTACCACCAGCCGCGGGCAGCTCGTCAATGCCGTATTCGGCTTCTGGAGCATTGTGCTGCGTGGGTTCCAGGACGTTAAGCCCGACTACGTGATCGCCTGCTTCGACGTCGGGCGCACCTTCCGCCACGACCGCTTCACCGAGTACAAGGCCACCCGCCGACCCACGCCGGACGATCTGCGCGACCAGTTCCCGATCATCCGCGAGATCCTCGCCGCGTTCCACATCCCGGTCCACGAGCTCGAGGGTTTCGAGGCCGACGACCTCATAGGCACGCTTACCCGGCAGGCCGAAGAGCGGGGGCACGAGTCGATGATCGTGTCGGGCGACCTGGACATGCTCCAGCTGGTCAGTCCCGAAACTCGCCTGATGACCACCCGCATGGGGGTCCAGTCCACCGTCATCTACGGCCCGCCTGAGATCGAAAAGCGTTACGGGCTGGCGCCCCACCAGATGATCGACTTCAAGGCGCTCAAGGGCGACCCAACGGACAACATCCCCGGTATCGCCGGGGTGGGCGACAAGACAGCATCGGGCTGGCTGCGTGAGTTCGGATCGCTCGAGGGACTGTACGAGCACCTCGATGAGGTCAAGCCCGTGCGCTTCCAGGACGTACTGCGTCAGGCGCACGACGACGTGCTCCTCTGGCGCGACCTGGTGACGATCGAGCGCGAAGTGCCCATCCAGCTCGACCTGAGTGCGGGCCGGCTTGGTGATTACGACCGCGACGAGGTCCTGCGGTTGTTCCGCGAGTACGAGTTCCGAACCCTGGTCGAGCGCCTGCCCGCCGTGTCGGGTGAGGACGTGCGCGCGCCGGGGGAGCTGCTGCGCGAGGCCGACCGGACCGCGCCCGTGCCGGCGGCGCTGGTCGCGGGCCGGCCCTCCGCGGCGCAGCGGGCGGCGGCCGGCGGCGGTGGGATGCAACTCAGCCTGGATTTCGAGGCCGCCAAACCCAGTGGCAATGGCCATCCGCCGCCGCCTGCCCCAGCCGGCCCGGCGCCTGTCCCAGCCGCTGCGACCTCTGACTCAGCCGGCCCGCCGTCGCGAACGAACGCGCGTGAAGAGCTGGCCGCGATCCTGGCGGATCCGTCGCATGCGACCGACTTCAGCGCTGCCGGTGACGTCGCGGCCTGGCTGACTGACCAGGCGGATCTGACGGTTGGTGTGGCACTGACCGACATGCGGCCGCGGCGCGGCGAGTTGCTCGGCCTCGCCGTTGGAGACAGGACCGGGCGCGTGGTCACGGCGGGCGGCGATGCAGCTGTCGAGTTGGCGCGCCTGGTGGTCGAGAGCGGCCGGCCGCTGGTCGGGCATGAAGTCAAGCAACTGCTCGTGTGGGAGCTGGTCCGGCGCGATCCGCACGCGGTGGGCGACGCCCTGGGCGCGGCACGTGGACTGCCGGACGTGGCCATGGACACGCAGATCGCGGCCTACATCCTCAACGCCGCGTTGCGCAGCCAGAGCCTGGCCGATATCTGTGCCGAGCGGCTCGCGATGGAGTTGCCCGCGCCCGGCGTGCTGGGCGGCGCCGAGTTCGCCGCGGTCCAGGCGGCCGCAGTGGCCGCCGTGCGCGACCCGCTCGAAGCCGACCTGGCGGCCAACGACCAGCTCGCGCGCCTGTTGCGCGAGATCGAACTGCCGCTCATCCCGGTGCTGGCGTCGATGGAGGCTGCCGGCGTGGCGATCGACCGCGCCGCTCTTCAGCGGCTATCGGAGACCTTCGCCGCCGAGATCGCCCGGCTGGAGCAGGAGATCTACGACGACGTCGGCCACCAGTTCACCATCGGCAGCCCCAAGCAGCTCGAACAGGTCCTGTTCTACGAGCTCAACCTGCCGCGCGGGCGACGCACCAAGACCGGCTACTCGACCGACGCCACGGTTCTCGAGGAGCTACGACCGGCGCATCCGGCGATCGACAAGATCCTCGACTGGCGCATGTACACCAAGCTGCGCAGCACCTACGTCGAGGCGCTGCCTGCCCTGCTCGACCCGACCACCGGCCGGCTGCACACGACCTTCCACCAGGCCGTCGCATCGACCGGGCGCCTGAGCTCGACCGACCCCAACCTGCAGAACATCCCGGTCCGCTCGGAGCTCGGTCGCAAGATCCGCCACGCTTTCGTGGCCGGCTCTCCCGAGCTGGTCCTGCTGGCCGGCGATTACAGCCAGATCGAGCTGCGCATCCTGGCCCACGTGTCGGGTGATGTGCACCTGCGCGAGGCCTTCGCACGCGGTGCGGACATCCATCGCGAGACGGCCGCGCGGGTGCTCAAGAAGGATCCGGCCGACATCACGCACGACGAGCGGTCGATGGCCAAGATGGTCAACTTCGGCCTCGCCTACGGCATGAGCGACTTCGGCCTGTCGAGCCGCGCCAACATTCCGCGTGCCGAGGCGCAGGAGTTCATCAACTCCTACTTCGCGGCCTACTCGGGCATCAGCTACTACATGATGCACATCAAGGAAGTCGCCCGCGAGCAGGGCTACGTGTCGACCCTGTTCGGTCGGCGGCGCTGGATTCCGGAGCTGTCGGCGCGCAACTCTGCGCTGCGCGGGGCAGGGGAGCGCATGGCCATCAACATGCCCATCCAGGGCACCGCCGCCGACATCGTCAAGATCGCCATGATCCGCCTGCGCGACAGGCTGATTAGCGAGGGCACGCGCGCACGCATGCTGCTGCAGGTGCACGACGAGCTGCTGCTCGAGGTGCCGCGCGACGAGCTCGCCGCGCTGGTGCCGATCGTGCGCGAGGAAATGGAGGGCGCGGTCAAGCTCGATGTGCCGCTCACCGTCGAGATGAAGAGCGGCGACGACTGGGAGTCGATGACGCCGATTTAGCCTCCGCTATCACTGAGATGTGGCGCCATGTGCGCGCCGATGCGACCACTGCGGTGCAGCTGTCCGGCTGCCCATCCACGAGGCCCGTCCGGCTGGCCGATTGTCTGCAGCCCTTGTGGCAGGAGTGTCGGCCCCTATCTACGCTGCATTTGCGGCAGTCGACCACGCTTGGGGCGGTTGTGCCATGGGATCCCGCTGGTGCGGGCTCGTTTGCCCCCGTTACCGCACCCAGCCCGTACGCCGCGTCGCAATCTCGATGGCCGCGCCCGTGCTGGTGCCGAAACGTCACCCAGTGACCGCACTGCGTGCGGCATTGCGAGGCACGCTGCCGCACGGGCTGAGAGAAAGGCCCTGCTCGTGCCAGCCAGAGCGTGGGGCGCCCGAGGTGGGGTCCCATAGCTCACAGGCCGTTCGACCTAGGCGGCCTGCGGTGGGGCCTCGCGGCGGAGGCGCCGGCCCGCACGGACGGCGACGAGGCACGCTCCGCCCATGGTCAGCACGATGGCGAGCCAGTTGAGCGGCAGGCTCGTGGCGAGGAAGCCGTACGAGCCCCAGAAAACCGACGCGTCAGCAGCCACCAGGGCCACCCCCCACGCGAGCACCGTCAGGGTGACGGCGAGCATGGCGAGCACGGTGACGGTCGCCGGCCACACCGCGCGGCGATAGAGCGCCGCGTCGATCTCCGCGTTGAGCGCCGCGACGCCAAGGCTGACGGCGCCGACCGCGACAGCGACGAGGAAGGCACCCAGCCACAGGAGGGCGATGGCAATGCGTACGACGTCGTCGACGGGCGGCCCGGCGAACGCAACGAGCAGCAGCGTCAGGCCAATCCAGAGCGCCACGGCGATGAACGGCACGCCCAGGAGCACGAGCTGGCCGAATCGTCCGCGGCGCAGGCCATCGCCCGCGATCGCGAGTGCGATGGGGATCCCGGCCACGGCCAGTGCAACGGCGCTGACGATCGCGCCGATGAGCACCGCAGCGTGGGCGAGGCCGACCGCCGGGTTGCTGTCGCGCAGGTACACGAACGGTTCGTCCTTGGTCATCCAGCCGAAGCCACTGCCGGCTACGGCGAAGACGACCCAGGCGAGGAAGATCACGAGCTCCGAGCGGCGCATTCGTTGGATCATGGGCGGCCATCTCCGCTTTGTATGGGGGTGAAGGTGCGCGTCGACCGCGGCGAGCAGCACGTCGAAGACGATGCCCATCGAGATGCCGGTCTGGACGAGAAGGGCCACGAACTCCTCTCCGTAGCGGGCGCGCCAGTCGGCCGGGAACAGGCGCAACAGGAAGCGCGTGCCCCGCGGCTCATTCATTCGCCATCCGGCTGCGCGCCATGCGCACCGCCCGCTCGAGGGTGTCCACTTCGCCGGCAAGCAGTTCTGCGCCGGCTGGCGTCAGGCGATACGGGCGACGGCGATCGCTGCTGTCGAGCGCCTCGATCAGGCCGCGTTCCTCAAGCCGCGCGAGCGCGCCGTAGAGGGTGCCCGGGCCAAGCCGGGTCCCCGTGGAGCGCTCGATGTCCTCGATCATGGCGTAGCCGTGGCGCGGGCCGGCCGCGAGGCTGGCAAGGATCAGCAGTGTCGGGTCCATATATCGCGGCACGATATAACGGCCGGCGTAGTAATGCAAGTGCCGGCGCGGCGAGCGCAGACGTTCCTGCCCATACACTCGAAACATGCCGGAATTGCCGGAAGTCGAAACGATCGTGCGCGAGCTGCGCCCGCTGGTGGTGGGGCGCACGATCCGTGATGTCTGGTTCGACTGGCCCAACCAGATCAAGCACCCGGCGCCTGCTGACTTCGCTGCACGGGCGCGCGATCGCGAGATCATGGCCGTCGAACGCCGTGGCAAGTGGGTGATCATGTCGCTCGGCCCGCAGGACGCGCCGTACGGCGAGCCGGCGCCCGCCGTTCTCGCCATCCAGGTCAAGATGACGGGCCAGCTCGACGTGATCCCGCTCGGCATGCCGCGCGACGGGCATGTCCATGCCGTTCTGGCACTCGACGACGGGAACGAATTGCGCATGCGCGACACGCGCAAGTTCGGGCGATTGGCGGTCTACTCGCCATCTGAAGCGGAGCGAGTGCTCGGCGCGCTCGGGCCGGAGCCGCTGGCCGAGGCGTTCACGGTCGCCGAGTTCCGGCATCTGCTCCGCCGCCGCAAGGCGCGCCTCAAGCCGTTGCTGATGGACCAGGCATTCCTGGCGGGGGTGGGCAACATCTATGCCGACGAGGCGCTCTGGCGCGCGCGCCTGCATCCTCTGCGCAGCGCGAACGGATTGCGCGCCGACCAGGAAAGTGCCCTGTACCGGGCGCTGCGCGACGTACTCAGCGAGGCGATCGAGCACCGTGGCAGCTCGGTCGACGATTACCGCGCGCCGGGCGGCATTGGCCAGATGCAGCACCGGCTGAACGTCTACGGGCGCACCGGCAAGCCCTGTCCGCGCTGCGGCCGGCCGACGCGGCGCATGGTCATCGGCGCGCGCAGCAGCCACTTCTGCTCGTGGTGCCAGCGGCTCCCCGCACGCGAGCGCACGCCCCAGGCACAGGCGCTGCTGGCTCGCGCGGAATAGCCGGCATGTCCCTTCTGCGGCTGGCTGCCGTGCGGCGCGAGATCGGCAGCCTGGTCATCCTCGACTCGGTCAGTGCCGCGATAGCCCAGGGCGAGCACATCGGCCTGGTGGGAGTGAACGGTGCCGGCAAGACCACGCTGCTGCGCATCATGGCTGGTATCGACGAGCTCGATGGCGGCGAAGTGCTGCGCAAGCGCTCGTTACGGGTGGACATGCTCGTGCAGGAGGCCAACCTCGATGAGCGCTTCGTCACGGCGCCGACGCTGCGCAGCGCCGTTCGGGCGGGTGCGCAGGGTCTCGAGGAGCTCGAGCGCTACTTGCATGGGCTGGAGGCGGCCGGTCCGGCGACGGTTCAGTCGGCCGAATACGCCCGCCTGCGCGACGAGTTCGAGGCGCGCGGTGGCTACGAGCTCGACCTCCGCGTCAAGGCGGCACTGTCCGGACTCGGCTTCGCGGCCGATGAGTGGGATCGTTCGCCGACGCAACTGTCGGGCGGGCAACAGACCCGTGCGGCCCTGGCACGCGCGCTCGTGGCCGATGCAGAGCTGTTGCTGCTCGATGAGCCGACCAACCACCTCGACGTCGCCGCCATCGAGTGGCTCGAGGCGGCGCTCGCGGCACGTCACGGGGCGCTCGTGGTGGCCTCGCACGATCGCGCCTTCCTCGATGGCGTCGCGGGACGCGTCTGGGAATTGCGCGACCGGCGCCTCAAGGTCTTCCGCGGCAACTATTCGGCGTATATCGCGCAGCGTGAGGAGCGCGACGCACGCACGCGCAAGGAAGCCGTCACCCGCCAGGGCCAGATCGAGCGCGAGGAGGAACTGGTCGGGCGCTACCGCAGCCACCGCAAATTCTCCAAGATGCACGAGCACGAACGGCGTCTGGAAGCGCTGCGCGCCGAAGTGGTCGATGAGCGTCCGGCTGGGCGGCGGCGCGCGATCGCCCTGGGCGGCAACGGCACGGGCGTGACCCGGCATGGCGACGTGGCCGTCTCGCTGGAGGACCTCGTGTGTGGCTACGATCACACCCCGATCGTCGGCGTCGCGCGGCTCGAGGCGCGGCGAGCCGCGCGTATCGGCCTCGTGGGCCCCAACGGGAGCGGCAAGACGACGCTGCTGCGGACGCTGGCCGGCGGACTGGCGCCGCTCTCGGGCTACCTGCGCCTGGGCAGCGGCGTCCACGTCGCGTACCTGGCCCAGATCCGCGGGGCGCCGCTGCCGGGGACCACGGTGCTCGAGGCGCTCATGAACAGCAGCGGCCTGGATGCCGGTCCGGCACGCAGCTACCTGGCTCGTTTCCTGTTCCGCGGCGACGAGGTCCTGAAGGAAGTCAACGTGCTCTCAGGCGGCGAGCGATCGAGGCTCGAGCTGGCACTGGCCGGTGTGGGCAGTGCCAATCTGCTGCTGCTCGATGAGCCGACCAACCATCTCGACATCCCGGCGCGTGAGGCGCTCGAGACCTTCCTGCGCGAAACGCCCGCGACGGTGATCGTGGTTTCGCACGATCGGCGCCTGCTCGAGGGCGTCTGTGAGGAGATGTGGGTGGTGGGCGAGGTCGCTGCGGGCGGCTCGACTGCTGGCCGGTCGGCGGTGGTCCGTTTCGACGGCGGCTATCGCGGCTGGCGCGCGGCGCTTGCCGACGGCTGGAACGTGGCCGGTGCGCTGGAGCGCAGGTCGGCACCGTCGCGCACGGAGTCCGCGGCCAGCGCTCACGGGGGCGCCACACGTGATCGGGCGCCGACACCCGCGCAGCGCAAGCGCAGCGGCCAGCGGCAGGTGCGGCTCTCGAAGGATGCCTATCAGCGCCGCAAGCGAGTGGTCGAGGACGACCTCACGCGGCTGGGCCTGCGCAAGAGCCAGCTCGAACTGGCAATGGGTGACCCGTCGATCCAGGCGAACTTCGTGGAGCTGCGGCGCGTGACCAGCGAACTGGCCGACGTGGACGCCGCGCTGGCCCAGGCCGAGGATGCCTGGCTGGTGCTGGCCGAGCAGGCGCCGCGGCGATGAGTCAGGCGCACGCGGACCGCGATCGCCCACTGCTGATCGGCCTGACCGGGCCGATTGGCTGCGGCAAGTCCGCGATCGTGGCCATGCTGCGCGAGCTGGGCGGTGAAGTCATCGACGCCGACGAGCTGGCGCGCCAGGTGACTGCTCCCGGCGCTCCCGTGTTGGCCGACATCCGCCAGCGCTTCGGCGACTCCGTCGTCGCCGCCGACGGCTCGCTCGACCGTGCGGCGCTGGCAGGACTCGTGTTCAGCGACCCGGCGGCGCTGGCCGACCTCGAAGCCCTCACTCACCCACTCGTGCGCCGGCTGGTCGACGAGCGCCTCGAGAACGCTCGGCGAGATCGGGTGCCGTTCGTGGCCGTCGAGGCGATCAAGCTGGTCGAGGGCGGCCTGGCACGGCGCTGCGACGTGATCTGGCTGATCGATTGCTCGCCCGCGACCCAGCGACAGCGGTTGCTCTCGCGCGGCCTGAGCGAAACAGACGCCGACCAGCGTATGGCGGCGCAGGGCGACGACCTGGTAGATCGGCTGGCGCTTCAGCTGAGTGACGAGGCTGGCGTCGTCGTGCGTCGCCTCTCTACCGAGGGCTCGCTCGTGGCGACCCGCGCACTGGTCGAGGACGCGCTGGCCGATGCGCTGGAGCCGCTGCTGGGCTGATTCTCGCCTGGGCTCGACGGCTTCGCCCGCGCTCTCAGTGGCCAACCACGAGGTGAACCGGGCTGCCGCGAATGGCGACCTGCCAGGTCGTGGTGTCGTTGCCGCCGCTGACCTGGTACTCGATCTTCCACCAGCCCGGCTGGGTTTCGCCGGGTGGCGTCAGGCCGCTCGAGCCGTACGTGCTGGGCAGGTTGACGTCGATGGTGATGACCCGGTCGTTGAAGTAGCTACCCCCCGATGAGGCGGTCTGAATCGTGGTCACGTTGGTGCCCGACGTCCCGTTGTCGGCCGTCCACGAGAACGTTGCGTACTTGTACGCATTGCCGTCGGGCGACATGATGCGCAGATAGGCGTTGCCGCTCACGTCGCCGGGGTCGAAGAGCGTGATTTCCATCGTCTTGCCGGCATTCTCCTGGCCGATCTGGGCCAGGTAGAAGAGCTGGTTGCCGGACACCAGGTTGGTGTAGGCAGCCATCTTGCCCTCGCCGTACACCTGAGGGTTGGCACCGGACGACGTGACCCACAGCGAGAACATGTTCTCGGCGTTGGTGTTGTCGTTGCTGCTGCTGCTGGTGTTGACGTTGACCCGGTAGCGCCCCGCCGGCAGCCCGGTACTTAGGGTGTACCAGGCGTTGTGGTACGGGTCGGTGGAGCAATCCGTCAGGCCCGAATGCGCCGGCGTTCCCATGACACCGCTGTAGTCCGCCTGAATCTGGTTGGCGAACGTATTGCCGGAGCTCGCCACC
>CAZSWK010000005.1:0-55323 GCA_964610835.1 uncultured Anaerolineaceae bacterium
CTGCTCGACTCAGACGGCCGGCGCGTGACAATCCAGGACTCGAGCGGCGCCATCCTGGTCCGGCTGCCGGACAACGAGTCGACGGCGGTCGGTGACCGGATCCGGGTGAGCGGCGTCGTGGGCACCTACTACGGCGCGCCGCAGCTCGCCGCCGACAGCCTGCGCGGCCTCTCGCGCACGAAGCTCAGCGCCCTCGTCGTGCGCTCGGCTCCGCTGACGACCGCGCTCGAGTGGCGGCTGGTGACGGTCACGGGGGAGATCGGCTCGGTCAGCCGCGACGGCGACACCTGGCACGCCGAACTCATGCTTGACGGCGGCTCGATCCCGGTGAGCGGCCTGAGTCGCAGCGGCATCCCGGCGACGGCCGTGGAGGAGGGCCGGAGCGCAACCGTCACCGGCCTGGTGAAGCGCGCCTATCCAACCGCGAGCGACCAGCGCTTCGCACTGGTGCCGCGTGGGCCGAGCGACGTCGTGCTCGGAGAAGCCGTGGCGCCGCAGGGTTCGCCTTCGCCGTCCGCGGCGCCGCCGGGCGACGCTCCGCCTCAATCGAGCGATTCGCCAGCTCCACTGGACACCGCCACCGGCACGGGCGGGCTGACCGACATCGCACTTGCCGATCTGGGCGCGTACCTGGGTGACACGGTCACGGTGGGCGGCCGAGTCGTGGCGGTGGGCCGCGACGCGATCATGATCAGCGACGAGAGCGGCAGCGCCACGCTGCTGCTCGGCGGGCCGGCTGCCGATCTGGCCGCCGCCTTCATCCCGGGCGATCTCCTGAACGCGACGGGCATCGTCGTCGACGGGCCGGACGGATTGCCGGCGATCGCGGTCGCCGACCCGGCTGCCATCACGCGCCTTGTGCAGGTGGCCGCAACATTGCCAGTCCCCACGCAGTCGCCAGCGCCGTCTTCGTGGCCGGTCGCAGTGGCCTCCGGGCCCGCCGTGGACTCCCCTGACTCGCCCGGACCGCTGTCGCTGGTGCTGCTCGTCGCGCTTATGCTCGGCGGCGCCGGGCTAATGGCCATTGCCCATCCGCGAGTCCGAGCCGCCGCTGTGCGGCGCGTGACCGGCACCCGGGTGCACCTTTCCATGCCGCGCAGGCCGCACCCGAAACGTGACTCCGGTTGACGGGACAAAGAAAGCCGGCGTTCTGATCACACTGGGCCGGGGGCGGCAGGGTGCGACATTTGGGTACCCCTTATCTCTTATCCCCCGGCACGGTTGACGCTCGCGCCACGCACGGCCTATGGTCGCGCGCACCTTCGCTCCGGCGTGGAGCGTTCAGCGAGGAGGGCCTGTGCCGACCGCCGACCGCCGCATGGCAGTGCCCGATACCGACCGGCAGTACCACATCGATCTCGGGCCGGGCGAGTTGGCCGAGTACATCCTGCTGCCCGGCGATCCAGACCGGACGGCCAGGGTCGCCGCACGCTTCGACGAGGTGGAGTTCGAGAAGCGCCACCGCGAATTCGCCTCGGCCACCGGCAGCTTCCACGGCCGGCGCATGTCCGTCGTTTCCACCGGCATCGGCGCCGACAACATCGAAATCGTTCTGGCCGAGATCCTCGCGCTCACCAGCCATCCGACGCTCATCCGCGTCGGATCGTCCGGTGTCCTGCGCGACGACATCGGGCTGGGGGACCTGGTTATCACGACCGGTGCGGTGCGTCTGGAGACGACGACCAACTACTTCGTCCACGAGGGCTACCCGGCGGTCGCCCACTACGAGGCCGTGGCCGCGCTGGTGGAGGCGGCGCACAGACTGGGCCGGCGCGCGCACCTCGGCATCACCGCCACGGCGCCCGGGTTCTACGGGGCGCAGGCGAGGCCGATCCCGCAACTGCCCATCCGGTTTCCCGGGCTCGCCGACGAGATGGCGCGCCAGGGCGTGCTCAACTTCGAAATGGAAGCTTCAGCCCTGCTCGTGCTCGCCACGTTGGCAAGATGCCGTGCGGGAGTCGTCTGTTCCGCGTACGCTCAACGCGTGAGTGGTGCGTTCGCCTCGCAAGAGCAGCGCGAGCAAGCCGATACTGCGTGCGTCGAGGTCGGCCTGGAGGCTCTCAGCCTCCTGGCGGAGATGGAAGACGCGGTGCGCGCCGCTGGTGAGTTGCACTGGCGGCCCTCACTGTGGGTGCCGGTAATGGCATCCTGATGTATGACGGTGGAGCGGCACCAGCCCGACTCGCCGGCAAAACCCGACCCTAGGGGAAGGAGGAGAGGTGGCTGAAGCCTATTGCGTCAGGGACAAGATGAAGGTGGAGATCCAGAACCCGCAGAAGATCACGATGAAGAATGGCAAGCCGGCCATTAAAGGCACGTGTCCGAAGTGCGGTAACAGCGTCTTCCGCATCGGCGCCTGACGGCATCGAAGTCAGGTTCCTGACAAAGGCCCCGGCCCACGCCGGGGCCTTTTCGCTACCCGTCGGGAGCCCTGCCGGTCATCAATACAATCGATTCTGTGACCGTCGCGCCTGACCCCGGCGACCTCGCCCGGCCGGTCCTGGCGCTCGACCTGGGCGGTACCCAGCTGCGCACCGCGCTGGTGCTGGCCGACGGGCGCCTCGTCGCTCGCCGCGCCGTCGCGACACCGCGTGCCGATGCCGAGGCAATCACCGCCGCCTGCGTCGACGCCCTGTCGGCGACGCTGCATCAGGCGGCCGCAGCGGGCGCCGGACCGCCGCGCGCTCTCGGCATCTCGGCCCCCGGGCCGCTCGATCCTTTTTCCGGAGTGCTGCTCGACCCGCCAAACCTCGATCGCAGCCTGTGGGACTTTCCGCTGGCGTCGCGCCTGGGCGCGGCGCTCGAGCTGACCGCGGTGATGGCGCTCGATGTGCATGCCGCGGCTCTTGCCGAGGGACGTTTTGGAGCCGCGCGCGGCCTGACTGACTACGTCTACCTGACGATTTCGACCGGCGTGGGCGGCGCTGTGGTCACCGGCGGGCGGCTGATGCGCGGTCCGGACGGCGTAGCCGGCGAGCTCGGTCACCTGACGATCGACATCGACGGACCGCCATGCGGCTGCGGCGCGCGCGGCCATCTCGAGGCCATCGCGTCGGGGACGGGCATCGCCAGAGCCGCGCGCGAGCTCGGCCTTGGTGATATCGACGCCGCCGCGGTCGCGGCGGCTGAGGAGCGCGGTGATGCCATTGCCGAGCGGATCATGGGACGCGCGCGCGACGCGTTCGCCGCGGCACTGATAACGATCGTCGACGTCTTCAATCCGCAGCGCGTGATCGTTGGCGGTGGCATCGCGCTGGGGCAGGGCGATCGGTTGCTGGAGCCCGCCCGCGAGGCTGTGCGCAGGGTCGCCTATCGGCGCCAGGCCCAGCGGGTCGAGGTCGTTCCGGCCGCGCTCGGTGACGACGTCGGGCTGATCGGCACGCTGGCGATCGCCGATCTTGATCCCGTGGGCGATCATGGAAGAAGTCAGGAGGTTGTATCGGGAGCGGGCCATGTGGCCCTACCAGCAGCACCGTCTGCTGCGGACGATGACCCGGTATAGAGAACGATCGATCACACGCTGCGGCTCCTTCTGAGGGCCGTGCGTTGACCAGCCGCGAATCGACGACAAGGAGTTGGCAATGACTGTTCGTGTGGGCATCAACGGCTTCGGGCGTATCGGCCGGCAATCGCTCAAGGCAATTCTCGAGCGCACTACGGGCATCGACGTCGTTGCCATCAACGATCTCGTCGACACCGAGATGAACGCGCTCCTCTTCCGCTACGACTCCACGTACGGCCGCTACTCCGGCACCGTCGAGCACACGGATGACTCGCTGATCATCGACGGCCGCCAGATCAAGGTGCTCAAGGAGAAGGACCCCGCCGCACTCCCGTGGAAGGAACTGGGGGTCGACGTGGTGATCGAGTCGACGGGCCTGTTCACCGATGCCGACAAGGCGCGCGCACATCTACAGGCCGGTGCGCGCAAGGTGATCATCAGCGCGCCAGCCAAGCACGAGGACGTGACCATCGTGCTCGGGGTCAACGAGAAGATGTATGACCCCGACAAGCACGACGTGATCAGCAACGCGAGCTGCACGACTAACTGCCTGGCGCCGGTCGCCAAGGTGGTCCAGGACGAGTTCGGCATCGTGCGCGGCCTGATGACGACAATTCACTCGTACACCAACGACCAGCGCGTGCTGGACGTGGTCCACAAGGACCCGCGGCGAGCGAGATCGGCCGGCCAGAACATCATCCCCACGACCACCGGCGCGGCGCGCGCGCTGGCCCTCGTGATCCCCGAGCTCAAGGGCAAGTTCGACGGCTTTTCCCTGCGTGTTCCGACGCCCACGGTGAGCGTCGTCGACTTCACCGCCCAGCTCCAGCGCGAGGCGACCGTCGAGGCGCTGAACGACGCTTTCCGCAGCGTCGCGGCAGGGGCGATGGAGGGCGTCCTGGGCGTCACCGATGAGCCGCTCGTGTCGATGGACTTCAAGGGCGACAGCCGCTCCTCGATCGTCGATGCGCGCTCGACGATGGTCATCGGCGACCTGGTCAAGGTCATTGCCTGGTACGACAACGAGTGGGGCTACAGCTGCCGCGTGGCGGACCTGACCGCCTATGTCGGCGAACGACTGCCCGAACGCGAGATGGCTTCGGCGGGCGCCTGACCCGCTCGCTGCCAGGCCACTCAAGAGCGAGTTCCAGCCGCGGGCGCCCGGCCGCCGGGCGTCCGCCGACAAACCACGAAGGCAGGGTGCAATGGAAAAGATGACGGTTCGCGACTTCGACCCGCAGGGCAAGCGGGTCCTGGTCCGCGTGGACTTCAACGTGCCCATCGAGGACGGCAAGGTCAAGGACGATTCGCGCATCCGCGCGGCGCTGCCGACCATCCGCTACCTGCTCGAGCGCGGGGCCGTGGTGGTGCTGATGAGTCACCTGGGCCGCCCGCATGGCAAGGTGATCGAGTCAGCTCGCCTGCGACCCGTCGCGCAGCGTCTTTCGGCGCTCCTCCGTCTGCCTGTTCCGATCACCGGCGATGCGCTCGGGGTGGGCACTCGCGACGCGGTCGCGCGGCTCAAGCCGGGCCAGGTGCTGATGCTCGAGAACCTGCGTTTCCACGCGCAGGAAGAGGCCAACGACGATGAGTACGCAAAGACGCTTGCTTCGTACGGCGACGTCTACGTCAACGACGCGTTCGGTACGGCGCACCGCGCGCATGCCTCAACGGTCGGTGTGGCCAAGTATTTGCCGGCTTACGCCGGGCTGTTGATGGAGGCTGAGATCAACGCGCTGTCGCGGCTGCTCGAGTCGGTCGAGCACCCGTTCGTGGCGGTCATCGGCGGGGCCAAGGTTTCGGGCAAGCTGGGCGTGCTCGACAACCTGATGGGCAAGGTCGACTGCTTCCTGATCGGGGGCGGCATGGCCAACACATTCCTGGTCGCCATGGGGCACACCGTCGGCAAGAGCCTGCTCGAGCGCGACCTGGTCGACGACGCGCGGCGGATCCTCGACAACGCGCACAGGCGCGGAGTGGAGATCCTGCTGCCGACCGACGTGGTCGTGGCCAAGGAGGTCACCCGCGGCGCGGAGCACAAGATCGTCCCGGTACACAAGATCCCCAACTCGTGGTCGGTGGTCGACATTGGGCCCGACACCATCGCGGCGTTCGGCGCGGCTCTCGAACCGGCACGTACGGTGTTCTGGAACGGGCCGCTGGGTGTTTTCGAAGTGCCCACTTTCGGCGACGGCACGCGGGCGATGGCCCGTGATCTGGCCGTCCTGGCGGACAAGGACGTAACCGTGGTCATCGGTGGCGGCGATTCGGTGGCGGCCATCGAGGAGCTGGATCTGTCGGCCAAGATGACGCACGTCTCGACCGGGGGCGGCGCCTCGCTCGAGTTCCTGGAAGGACGCGAGCTGCCGGGCATCGCGGTACTCAAGGACAAGGCGGAGACGCGCGAAACGGCTGGTGTGGCATGAGCGCAATCGAACTCGTCGACGCCCACGAGATTCTCGACTCGCGCGGCAACCCCACGCTCGAGGCGGTGGTCGTTCTCGAGTCGGGCGTGGTCGGCCGGGCGGCCGTTCCGTCCGGCGCCTCGACCGGCTCGCACGAGGCGGTCGAGTTGCGCGACGGCGAGAAGGAGCGCTACGGGGGAAAAGGCGTCCGCAAGGCGGTCGCTAACGTCACCGAGATCATCGCCCCCGCACTGCTCGATCAGGATGCCGCCGACCAGGCCGCCGTCGACCAGCTGCTGATCGACCTCGACGGCACGCCGAACAAGAGCAAGCTGGGCGCCAACGCGATTCTGGGTGCCTCGCTCGCATGCGCGCACGCGATGGCCAGCGAGCTGGGCGTGCCGCTCTACCGCTACATCGGCGGCGCACGTGCGACGACGCTCCCCGTGCCCCAGTTCAACATCCTCAACGGGGGCAAGCACGCGGCCGATTCGACCGACTTCCAGGAATTCATGGTCATGCCCGTCGGCGCGCCGAGCTTTGGCGAGGCACTGCGTGCCGGTGCGGAGGTCTTTCACGCGCTCAAAGCCGAACTGCACGAGCGCGGATTCACCACCGGCCAGGGCGACGAAGGTGGCTTTGCGCCGTCGCTCGAGTCGAACGAGGCGGCCATCGAGGTCGTCCTGAAGGCCATCGAACGAGCCGGCTACAAGCCCGGCGACGAGGTGGCCATCGCGCTCGACCCGGCCGTCAGCGAGCTGGTCGACCTGGATGCCCCGGCCGACGCCAACGGCGAGCTGACCTACCGTCTGGCCAAGGAGGGCCGCGCGCTCAAGACCGGTGAGCTGATCGATTTCTGGGCCGACTGGATCGCGCGCTACCCGATCGTGTCGCTCGAGGACGGTCTGGCCGAGGACGACTGGGCCGGCTGGCACGAGCTCAACCAGCGGCTGGGGGCAAAGGTCCAGCTGGTAGGCGATGATCTGCTGGTGACCAACCCCGAACGCGTGCAGCGCGCCATCGACGAGGACTCAGTCAACGCGGTGCTGATCAAGCTCAACCAGATCGGCACGCTGACCGAGACGCTGTCGGTAATCGACATGACCATGCGTCATGGCTGGGGCGCCGTCATCAGCCACCGCAGCGGCGAGACGGAGGACACCACGATCGCCGACCTGGCTGTCGCCACGGGCGTCGGCCAGATGAAGAGCGGCGCCCCATCGCGCACCGAGCGGGTGGCCAAGTACAACCGCCTGTTGCGTATCGAGAACGAGCTCGGTCCGACGGCGCGCTTTCCCGGCACGAGTGTGCTGGCCCGCAGCCGGTGATCGACCGCCTCATCGATTCGGGGGCAATTTTCGCCGGCTGGGTCGGCCTGGGGGTGGGCCTCGTCGTGGCCATCGCCTTCGAGCTGATAATTCCGGTTCAGGCGGTCGTGTTTCTGCTTGCGCCGGTGGTCGGCGTCGTCATCGGTGTCTACGCGAACGTGCGCGCCGAACGCCACCGTCCACTGCTGCGCGTGCTGGCCAACGCTGCCTGGGCGGGCATCGTCAGCGGCGTCGGCCTGGCCGTCTTCTATGTCGCCATCCGGTTGGTCTTTGTCTATGCCGACACGGGTGCGCTGCCCGACGGCACCTCACTCGATTGCCAGACCGGGCCCGCGTGCATCTACCAACGCTACGTCGCCACCGGACAGGCGAGCGAGCTGGCGGCCGACGGCATCACCGATGCCGCAACGCTCGAGGCCGCCGTGTGGCGCGATCTGATTGCCACCGGCACCGGCATGGTCGTGCTGACCGTCGCCGGAGCGCTGATCGGTGGTGCTGCCCGCACTGCCAGCGCGCCCCGTCAACGAGTTGCTGCCGCCCGCCCCACGCTGAATACTCCGCGCCCGTAGCGGATCACCGCCGCGCAGGTACGCGGCGCCCGCCGATGGCGCGGGGCACTGCTTGGCGCAAAAGGAACTACTTGGCGCGCGAGCGCGATGCCTTGGGGGCCTTCTCCTGGTCGGCCGTGGCGGCCTTCTTGCGGGCAGCAGTCTTGGCTGCCGGCTTGCCGGTGGCCTTCGCCGCCGATTTGGCGCTGCTGGCGCGCGTGCGCGGCTTCTCTTCGACCGCAGGCTCGGCTTTGGCCGCCGCGGCCGCGCGCGGCTTGGCCGCAGCGGCGCGGGTGCTGCGGGCGAGGGCGGCACGTGCCTTGCCGGCAGCGGTCTGCTCGCCCTTGGCCTTGCTCGCCTTCGAGGCGGCGATCCGTGCGCGCGCCTGCTTGGCCGACTGAGCCTTGCTCGTGGAGCGCGCCTGGGCCGGCACCGCCGCGATCTCGCCGCCGAGCGCGGCATTGACCTTGAGCATCAGCCGGCTCTTGCGGCGACTGGCTGCGTTGGCGTGAATCGCACCGATCTTGGCGGCGCGGTCGAGAGCCGAAACGGCACGCTGTACGGAAGCCTGTACCTCCTGCGCGTCGCCGCCATTGCTGGCTGCCTCCGCTGCGCTGGCCAACGCTCGAGCGACGAGTGTCTTGGCCGCAGTGCGCCGTGGCTGGTTGATGGCGCGCCGCCGCTGCGCCTGGCGGACGTTCTTGATGGCCGATGGAGTGCGGGCGCCGGTCCAACCGCGCGGTGAATGAGCCAAGTTCGTCAGTCCTCGGGTGAAGTCGCTGTTGCCTGAAAGCGCCGGTTTCACAGGATCAGGCCCTGGACCGGGCGCGACGAGTGATGGTAACACCCGTGCCGGACGGCCGCCCTTCTTCGTGTCACGGGCGGAGCATTCCATGTGCTAACCTGCCGCGCGCCTTGAGGCTATGGTGCGGAGGACCGGTGGGCGACGCCGGGCATGCAATGAGGTGCATCCTCCTTCTAACCAGCGAGGCGATCGAACGAGCATGCGGATACTGCTGACAGGACACGAGGGCTATATCGGTGCCGTGATGGCGCCACAGCTCGAGGCGGCCGGGCACGATGTGGTGGGACTCGACAGTGGCCTGTTCGCCCAGTGCACGTTCGGCCAAGAGCCCAGGCCCATCCCCTCGCTGGCCAAGGACGTGCGCGACGTCGTCGCCGCGGACCTGCGCGGTTTCGACGCCGTGCTGCACCTCGCCGGCCTCTCGAATGACCCGCTGGGTGACCTGAACCCGGCACTCACGTACGAGATCAACCACCATGCTTCGGTGCGCCTGGCCGAGCTCGCCAAGCAGGCGGGCGTGAGGCGTTACCTGTTCTCCTCGTCATGCAGCAACTACGGTGCGGCAGGCGTCGCCTACCGCACCGAGGAGTCCGAGCTGGCGCCGTTGACGCCCTACGCGGTATCGAAGGTTCGGGTCGAACGCGACGTCGCGAAGCTGGCCGACGACAACTTCAGTCCGGTCTTCCTGCGCAACGCGACGGCCTACGGCGTGTCGCCCCGAATGCGCTTCGACATCGTGCTCAACAACCTGGTTGCGTGGGCCTACACCACCGGCCGTGTACTGCTCAAGAGCGATGGCACTCCGTGGCGGCCCATCGTCCACATCGAGGACATCGGCCGCGCATTTCTGGCCGTGCTCGACGCTCCACGCGAGGTCACGCACAACCAGGCGCTCAATGTGGGCTCGACGGCCGAGAACTACCAGATTCGCCAGCTGGCCGAGATAGTGCGCGAAACCGTCCCCGGCTCGAGCGTGGAGCTCGCCGAGGGCGCCAGCCCCGACCCGCGCAACTACCGCGTGGATTTCGCGAAAATCGAGAAGCTGCTGCCAGGCTTCCAGCCGCAGTGGACCGCCCGCCGCGGTGCCCGCGAGCTGGTCGATGCCTATCGGTCGATCGGCCTGGGCCGGGACGAATATGAAGGCCCGCGCTACAAGCGCATCGCGCACCTGGAACGCATGATGGCCGAAGGCGAGATCGATGCGAACCTGCGCTGGCGGCACAAGCAGGTGGCCTGAGGTCCGATGAGTGCCTGTCGATTCTGTAGCGCGCCGCTGACCCGCACCCTGGTCGATCTCGGCATGTCGCCACTGTGCGAGAGCTTCGTGGCGCCCGAGGACGAGAACAAGGTGGAGGCCTTCTACCCGCTGCACGCCCGCGTCTGCGACGTGTGCTTCCTGGTGCAGGTCGACGAATTCGTCCGCCCCGACAACATCTTCACCGAGTACGCCTACTTCTCGTCCTTCTCCGACAGCTGGCTGGCGCACGCCAGGCGCTACGTCGACATGGTCACGGACCGCCTATCCCTCGGTCCGTCGAGCAAGGTCGTGGAGCTGGCCAGCAACGATGGCTACCTGCTGCAGTACTTCGTCCAGAAGGGCATTCCCACGCTGGGCATCGATCCCGCGCTCAACTGCGCCGAGGCAGCACTGGCGAAGGGGGTCGAGACGCTGACCATCATGTTCGGGCGCGACACTGCGCCAGAGGTGGTGGCCGAGCATGGCCACGCCGACCTCCTCATCGGCAACAACGTGCTGGCGCAGGTGCCCGACCTGAACGGTTTCGTCGCCGGCATGAAGATCCTGCTTGCGCCACACGGCGTGGTGACCATGGAGTTCCCCCACCTGCAGCGCCTAATGGATGAGAACCAGTTCGACACCATCTACCACGAGCACTTTTCGTATTTCTCGCTGCTCACCGTGGAACAGGTCTTCGCCGCGCACGGGCTGGTGCTGTTCGATGTCGAGGAGATACCGACACACGGCGGCTCCTTGCGTATCTGGGCGCGTCACGCCGAGGACGGCAGCAGGCCGGTTGGCCCCCGCGTGCACGAGCTGCGCGCCCGTGAGGAAGCGGCCGGCTTTCGCGATCCGGCACGCTACGCCTCGTTCACCGAGCAGGTCCGCGAGACCAAGCGGCGGGTGCTCGAGTTCCTCATCGACGCTCGTCGGGGCGGTAAATCTGTCGCCGGTTACGGGGCGCCGGGCAAGGGCAACACGCTGCTCAACTACTGCGGCATCCGCACCGATTTCCTCGACTACACGGTCGATCGCAACCCGTACAAGCACGGTCGCTTTACGCCCGGCACGCACATCCCCATCTACCCGCCCGAGCGCATTTTCGAGACGAAGCCCGATTACCTGTTCATCCTGCCGTGGAACCTCAAGGACGAGATCATCGAGCAGATGGCGGGCATTCGTGCCTGGGGCGGACGGTTCGTGGTGCCCATCCCAGAACTGCGAGTCTACGAATGATCTTCGTGCCGACCGCCCTGCCCGGGGCGTTCGTCATCGAACTCGAGAAGACGGAGGACGAGCGCGGATTCTTCGCCCGCACGTGGAGCGCGCAGGAATTCGCGGCACACGGCCTGAACGCCCGCCTGGTCCAGTGCAGCACCTCCTTCAACAGCCGCACGGGAACGCTGCGCGGCATGCACTGGCAGTCGGCGCCATTCGAGGAGGCAAAGCTGGTGCGCTGCACCGCTGGCGCAATCCATGATGTCGTGCTGGATCTGCGGCCAGACTCACCCGCCTACCTGCAGCACCTGGCAATCGAGTTGAGCGCCGCCAACCGGCGCATGCTGTACGTGCCCGAAGGCTGCGCCCACGGGTTCCAGACGCTGGCCGACGATACCGAGGTCTTCTACCAGATGACCCAGGTCTACTCGGCGGACCACGCACGCGGTGTCCGCTGGGACGACCCGGCGTTTGGGCTGCCCTGGCCCCCTGGCGAACGGATCATGAACGACCGCGACCGCCTCTACCCGGACTACGCCGGCCCGGCGAGGCGCTCTTGACGCTCGCCGACGTCCGTCGCAACTTCGACGCCGCAGCCATCGGCCACGAGATGCATGGCCTCGTCGCCGAGCTTTATCCAATCTGCCGAAGCATCACCGGCGCCGGCGTGCGCGATACGCTGGCGCGGCTGCGGCGCCAGGTGCCGCTCGAAGTGCACGAGGTGCCGAGTGGCACGGCGGTCCTCGACTGGACGGTCCCGCCCGAATGGAACATCCGCGACGCGTGGGTGAAGAACGCGGCGGGGGAGCGGGTCGTTGACTTCGGGGAGTCGAACCTGCACGTTCTCAACTACAGCGTCCCGGTGCATGCGCGCATGACCCTCGACGAGTTGCGGCCGCACCTCTATACCCTGCCCGATCATCCCGACTGGATCCCGTATCGCACGTCGTACTACCAGGAACGGTGGGGCTTCTGCATGCGCCAGCGCGAACTCGACGAGCTGCCCGAGGGTGAGTACGAGGTTCGCGTCGATTCGACGCTCGAGCCGGGGCACCTCACCTACGGTGAATATCTGCTCCCGGGTCGGACGCGAGGCGAGGTCCTGCTCTCGTCCCACGTCTGCCATCCGTCGCTCGCCAACGACAACCTGTCGGGCGTGGTGGTCGCCCTCTTCCTGGCGCAGATGCTGCGCGGGCTCGAGCTGCGCAATTCGTATCGCTTCCTGTTCATCCCGGGAACGATCGGCTCGATTACCTGGCTCGCCTCGCATCAGGATGACGTCCAGCGGATCCGGGCCGGACTTGTGCTGGCCTGCCTCGGCGACCCTGGGCCGCCGACCTACAAGCGCAGCCGCCGCGGCGACACGCTGATCGACAGGGCCGCCGAACGCGTGCTGCGCGCCCGTGGCGGCGAGCCGCGCCTGCGCGAGTTCACTCCCTACGGCTATGACGAGCGCCAGTACTGCTCGCCTGGTTTCGATCTGCCGGTAGGCAGTCTCTCGCGGACGCCACACGCCGAGTTCCCCGAGTACCACACCTCGGCCGACGACCTGGATCTCGTGCGCCCGGAGGCGCTGGCCAACTCGCTGGCGCTCGTGCTCGAGATCGTCGCCGCGCTCGAGGCCGACCGGACGTATCTCAACCTGAGCCCGAATGGCGAGCCACAACTCGGCCGGCGGGGCCTGTACCGCAGCCTGGGCGGGCTGAAGGATGCCGGCGTGGATGAGATGGCCATGCTCTGGGTGCTAAACCTTTCGGACGGGCGGCACGGCATTCTCGAGATCGCCGAGCGGTCCGGATATCCGCTCGAGGCGATCGAGAGCACGGTCGCGATGCTGATCGAGAACGGCCTCCTCGCTGAGGCCACCGAGTGAGCGGCCGTGCCGTTTCGCCTCCTGCGCGTCACAGCGCCCAGGAGCAGGACACTACGACCGACCAGCCGCTGGCCGGCAACGTCGCCGTCGTTACCGGCGCGAGCAGCGGAATCGGGCGGGCCGTCGCTTTCGCGTTGGCCGGGCAGGGAGCTGCAATCTGCCTGGTCGGACGAGATCGGCCGCGGCTCGAAGAGACTGCCCGGCAGGCCGCGAGCACGTCGCCGCGGACGACCATCGAGCAGGCCGACTTCGAGTCGGATGCGAGCGTGGACGACCTCGCCCGCCGTCTGGTGGGAAACCTGCCACGGATCGACGTGCTGGTGCACGCAGCGGGTCTCATCCGGATTGGTGCTTTGGCCCAGAGCGACGTCCAGGACCTCGACGCCCAGTACCGGGTCAACGTGCGTGCGCCGGTCCGGCTGACGCAGGCGCTGCTGCCGATGCTGCGCGCGAGCCAGGGGGACGTCGTTTTCGTGAACTCGAGCGCCGGTCATCGCGTGGGGCGCGCGAACGGCTTCTACGCCTCAACCAAACACGCGTTACGCGCGCTGGCAGACAACCTGAGGGACGAGGTGAATGAAGATGGCGTGCGCGTGACGAGCGTGTATCCCGGGCGCGTTGCCACTCCGCTGCAGCAGCGGCTCAGTGCCATCGAGGGAAGGGAGTACGAACCCGAGAGGCTCCTGCAACCCGATGACGTGGCCGCAGTCATCCTGGCGGCCATTCGCCTGCCGCGTACCGGGGAGGTGACTGACATCAACATCCGGCCCGCGTTGAAACCACGGTGAAACTATCCGCGACCATCAGCGGCACGCGGCATAGCCGATCGTTTGGCTTTCCTGCACGTCGGCGCCGAGTAAGGTTGACGTCGAGATGAAGGTCGTGCTGTTCTGCGGGGGCCTGGGAACCCGGATTCGCGACTACTCCGACAGCATTCCCAAGCCCATGGTGCCCATCGGCTACCGACCGATCCTGTGGCACCTGATGAAGTACTACGCGCACTTTGGCCACCGCGACTTCATCCTCTGCCTGGGTTACCGCGGCGACGTGATCAAGAAGTATTTCCTCGAGTACGAGGAAACCCTGACGAACGACTTCTCCCTGTCCGACGGCGGTCGCTCGATCGAGCTCTACAGCCGCGACATGGACGATTGGCGCATCACCTTCGTCGAGACCGGGCTGCATTCCAACATCGGCCAGCGACTCAAGGCCGTTGAGGGCTACCTGGGCGACGACGAGATGTTCCTGGCGAACTATGCCGACGGGCTGACCGACATGGATCTGAACGAGTACCTCCACGCGTTCCGGCAACACAAGTGCGTGGCCAGCTTCCTGTGCGTGCGTCCCAGCCAGACGTTCCACATTGTCTCGACCGACGATGGCGGCATCGTGCGTGACATTCGCCACGTCTCGAAGGCCGACTTCTGGATCAATGGCGGCTTTTTCGCGTTCCAGCGGAACATCTTCGACTACATCCGCGATGGCGAGGACCTGGTGGATGAGCCGTTCCAGCGCCTGATCGCGGAAGATCGCCTGCTCGCGTATCGCGCGCCCGCCTGGTGGCAGTGCATGGACACGTTCCGCGACCGCGAGGCCCTCGAGGACCTCTACTCGCTCGGCGACCCGCCGTGGGAGGTGTGGAAGGGCCCGCGCGGGCAGAAGCCACGGCCGGTTTCTTCGGACGCGGGCGGCTAGCCATGCTCACCTTCGACCTGGGCCACGCGCGGCCGCCGCTGGCGCACGTGCTGTGCCTTGGTGCGCACGCCGACGACATCGAGATCGGCTGTGGCGGCACACTACTTGCGCTGCTCGCCGCGCACCCTTCGCTGTCGGTGACCTGGGTCGTCTTCAGCGCCTCCGGGGAGCGAGCGGACGAGGCGCGGCAGAGCGCAGCGAGCTTCCTGGCGGGTGCCGGCAGCCGCACGGTGCACATCCACGAGTTCCGCGATGGCTTCTTCCCGCATGAATGGCCGCGCATCAAGGAGACGTTTGAGCAACTCAAGGCCGAACTCGCGCCGGACCTGGTATTCACCCACTACGGCGATGACCGTCACCAGGATCACCGGGCGCTTGCCGAGCTGACCTGGAATACCTTCCGTGACCATCTTGTGCTCGAGTACGAGATCCCCAAGTACGACGGCGACATGGGCTCGCCGAACGTGTTCGTCCCGCTCGACGAGACGTTCGTCAGCCGCAAGATCGAAGCGCTCATGGCGCACTTTGCGAGCCAGCGCGCGAAGCGCTGGTTCACGGAGGACCTGTTCCGAGCGCTGATGCGGCTGCGCGGTATGGAGTGCAATGCGGCTACCGGCCACGCCGAGGCCTTCTACGCGCGCAAGCTGGTGCTCGGCTAGGCGACATATCCTCACCGCGTGGCAATACCGCAGGCGCGCATCCGCAACTTCTCGATCATCGCCCACGTCGACCACGGCAAGTCCACGCTCGCCGACCGCCTGCTCGAGCTGACACACACCATCGACGCGCGGCAGATGACCAGCCAGGTGCTCGATTCGATGGAGCTCGAGCGTGAGCACGGCATCACCATCAAGGCACGTGCCGTGCGCCTCGAATACGACGCGCAAGACGGCCAGCGCTACGGGCTGAACCTGATCGACACCCCCGGCCACGTCGACTTCTCGTACGAGGTCAGCCGCAGCCTGCAGGCATGTGACGGCGCGATCCTGGTCGTCGACGCCGCCCAGGGCATCGAGGCACAGACGCTGGCCAACGTCCATCTGGCACTTGCCCAGGGCCTGATCATCGTGCCCGTGATCAACAAGATCGACCTTCCCTCGGCACAGCCGCAGGTCGTCATCGAGGAGCTGGAGAGTGTGCTGGCCATCCCGCGCGAGGAGGTGGTCCTGGTATCGGCCAAGGACGGCACCGGAGTGCCGGACGTGCTGGAGGCCATCGTCACGCGCATCCCGCCACCGAAGGGCGATCCCGACGCGCCGCTCCAGGGCCTGATCTTCGACTCGCATTACGACTCCTACAAGGGCGTTGTCGCCTATGTCCGACTCTTCGCGGGCCGGCTGCGCCAGCACGAACAGGTGCGACTGATGGCCTCGGGCGCGCAGAGCGAGATCCTCGAGCTGGGTGTCTTCCGCCCCCAGCAGGTGCCCGTGTCCGAGCTCGTGGCGGGCGAGGTCGGCTACGTGGCCACCGGCTTGAAGAGCGTGCGCGACTGCCAGGTGGGCGACACGCTGAGCAGTGCCGAGCGACCCGCGGAACACCCGCTGCCCGGCTACAAACCCGCCAAGCCACTGGTGTTCGCAGGCATCTACCCGGTTCTCGGCGAGCAGTACCCGGAGTTGCGCGATGCCCTCGAGAAGCTCCACCTGAACGATGCCTCGATCACTTTCCAGCCGGAAACCTCGGTTGCCCTGGGGACCGGATTCCGCTGCGGCTTCCTGGGCCTGCTGCACATGGAGATCGTCCAGGAACGGCTAGAGCGCGAGTTCGACCTGGACCTGATCGCCTCGGCGCCGTCGGTCGAGTACGAGGTCACGCTGCTGGCCGGGCGCGGGCGGGTGAAGGTCGACAATCCGGCACGCCTCCCGCCGGCCGGCGAGTTCGAGTCGATTGCCGAGCCGTGGGTCAAGGCGAGTGTGGTGACCCCGGGCCGCTACATTGGCACGCTGATCGAGCTCGCAACCGGCCGGCGCGGCACGTTCCAAACGATGGAGTATCTCGATCCCGACCGCGTGCTGCTCACCTTCGAGCTGCCCCTCGCCGAGGTGATCGTCGACTTCTACGATCAGCTCAAGAGTCGCAGTCAGGGCTACGCCTCGCTCGACTACGAGGAGGTCGGCTACCGGCCGGGCGACCTGGTCAAGCTGGACGTGCTGGTTGCCGGCGAGCCGGTCGATGCCCTGTCGCTGATCACTCATCGCTCGCGTGCGCAGGGGGAGGGCAGGGCGCTCGTCGAGCGGCTCAAGCAGCTCATCCCGCGACAGATGTTCGAGGTGCCGCTACAGGCGGCTATTGGCTCGAACGTGATCGCCCGCGAAACTATCCGCGCCATGCGCAAGAACGTCCTGGCCAAGTGTTACGGCGGCGACGTGACGCGCAAGCGCAAGCTGCTTGAGAAGCAGCGGGCGGGCAAGGCGCGTATGAAGCGCGTCGGCAGCGTCGAGATTCCGCAGGAGGCCTTCCTGGCCGTGCTGCGCTCGAGCGAGGTCGGCTAGCCCATGGCCGACCCGCTGGCGACGCTGGTCCTGCTCGGCGCCGTGGCGCTGCTCATCCTGCTGCGCCTGGACGCGCGCCGTTTTGGGGCGGCCGAGTACGACGATGAGGAAGCGCCCGGCGGCGTTGGAGCGTGGGCACGCCGACTGTCCTGGTATCTGTTCGGGTTGCTGCTCATCGTCCTGGTGTACTTCCTGTATCCGCAGCCCCTGACGGTCCTCCACCTGCAGGTTGGCGACGCACGTGGGACGGCCCTGCTCGCCGGCCTGGCCCTGGGCACCATCGGCACTGCGGCCGCCTTCGCTTACGCCTGGCTGCATCTTGGCGGGGCGCAGCTGCCCAGCGCGCGACGGTATCCGGCGGGCCTGCTGAACAGTGTCCTGACCGCGTTCATCGACGAGGCTGCCTTCCGCGGCATCGTGCTCGGACTGCTGCTGGCAGCCGAATGGCCGACCGACCTGGCGATCGTCTTTCAGGCGGTGCTCTACACGCTGGCGACGCGCATCGCGGCAACCGGCCGGCCACGCGGGCCGATGTTCATGACCCTTGGTCTGGGTCTGGTCGCGGGCTGGCTGACCGTGCAGACCGCCGGCATCGGCGCTGCGTTGCTGGGCCATGGCCTGACGCGCCTGGCGGTCTTCGTTTCGACGGGCCACGCGGGGGCGATGCGCACATCGCCCGCGCAGGAGGAGGCCCGGCTGGCCGAGCCCGCGGCGCTGGCGCCGGCTGGCTGGGAGGTCGTCCCCGATCACGAGCCGAGCCTCCCGCAGGCGCCGCATTGAGATTCACGCCCGCGGGCCTGTACATCCACTTGCCGTTCTGCCTGTCGATCTGCCCGTACTGCGACTTCGTCGTCTACGCCGGCCACGCCGCACGTGGCCCCGGCAATGGCATCGCTCGCCTCGTCGATGCGCTCGTCACCGAAATCACTTTGCGCGGCCGGCGATCGAGCTTGGCCAGCGTCTATCTCGGGGGCGGAACCCCGGCGTTGCTGTCGGCGGGCCAGGTCGCCCGCCTGCTGGCGGCCGCGGACGGGGCGTTCGGCCTGGCCCGCGATGCAGAAGTGACGATCGAGGTCAATCCAGGGCCCCAAGAGCACGGCGACCTGGCCGGCTTCCGGGCTGCCGGTGTGAATCGCGTCAGCGTGGGCGCCCAGAGCTTCGATGCCGGGCAACTGCGCCGGCTCGGTCGCAGACACACTCCTGACGACAACCGTGCGGCTGTCGCGCTGGCGCGCTTGGCCGGCTTCGACAACGTCAGCCTGGACCTGCTCTACGACGTGCCGGGGCAGACGCTCGATTCCTGGCGTGCCACGCTGCACGCCGCCCTGAGCCTGCCACTCGACCATGTGTCGGCCTATTCGCTGACGCTCGACGACCCCGACGCCGAGGGCCTGACCGGCCCGCGCGGCGATCACCTGCCCGTGCGGCACGGAGCGCGGCAGTGGCGCGCGCGAGCTCGGGCCGAACAGGATCCCGACCGTGCGGCGGCCATGTACGAGCTGGCCGAGGATGAGCTCGCGCGCGCCGGGCTGCACTGGTACGAGATCTCCAACTGGGCACGGCCCGGCAGGGAGAGCCGCCACAACCTCGCCTACTGGCAGGGCCGGGCATGGGAGGCGGTGGGACCGGGCGCCCATCGCTACGACGGCGTCCGCACCCGCAGCTGGAATGCAGCGCGCCTGGCCGGCTACCTGGCCGCGCTCGAGTCCGGCCACCTGCCACCCGGTGGCCGGGAGGTGAGTGACGCGGGCACCGCGCGTGCCGAGCTGGCGATGCTTCGTTTGCGCACCGCCGCGGGGCTGTCGGCCCGATTGGCGCGCCGGGCCGATCTGGCACCCGCACTGCGCTGGGCGCGCGGCAACGGACTGATCGAGGACGCACCTGACCTCGTCCGCCTGTCGCTGCGCGGAAGACTGCTGGCCAACGAGATCATGGGGCGCCTGTTGCCCACGTGATCGCGCACGCGGCCGGCCGGGGTCCAGCCCCCGGGACGAAGTCTGCAGTGTCGCTAAGGTAAGCGTCTCGCCACGTGGTGGTCATGCCGTGGACGCCACGCCGAGGCCGTGTTAACCGTGCGAGGCCGCGTTGAGGCAGGTGGATATGACGCGCAATTCGATGACCAGTCGCCCGCTCGTTCTTGCCGTGGTGCTGCTCCTGACCACGCTGCTGTCCCCTCCGGCAGCCGCGGCGAGCCGGCCCCCTCTGGGGCCGCCGACGCCTCCGCGGTCCGCGTTCGGGTCGCCGCTCGACGTTGCCGGTGGATCGGTTTCGCCGGGATCCGTGTCGGCCGTCGCCGGCGGGTACTTTCCCGGCGGCCTGCTCATCGCCGACCGGCGCAACCGACGGCTGATCGTGGTCGACGATGCCGGAAATATCCTGTGGCGCTTCCCGGCCAGCGGCAGCCAGCCGCTGGCCCAGACATTCGCCGCCGACGACGCGTTCGTCTCCCCCGATGGCAAGTCGATCGTCGCCAGCGAGGAGGGGAAGCAGGTCATCGTGCGCATCGACATAGCCACGCAACAGATCGTCTGGGAGTACGGCACCTATGGCGTGGCGGGCTCCGGCCCCGGCCAGCTATCGCACCCCGATGATGCGTACCCACTGGCCAACGGCAACATCCTGGTCGCCGACATCCGCAATTGCCGCATCCTCGAGATCGCGCCGAGCAAGGACATCGTGCAGCAGTGGGGAACCACCGGCGTGTGCAAAGACCAGCCGCCCACCTACCTCGGGCATCCGAACGGAGACACGCCGCTGCCCGACGGGGGCATGCTGGTGACCGAGATCAACCGGTCGCGCGTGGTGCGCCTGTCCGCCACCGGTGACGTGGTATTCGACATACACGTCCCCGTGCATTACCCCTCGGACGCGCAGTTGATGCCCAACGGCGACGTCCTGGTGGTCGACTGGTACAGACCCGGGGCGATTGTGATCGTCGACCCCACAACGGACGCGGTCGTGTTTCGCTACCGGCGCCGCCGGGGCCCCGGCCGGCTCAATCATCCGAGCATCGCCCTGCCGCTGGCCAACGGCATGATTGTCGTGAGCGACGACCAGCGAGATCGGGTCGTGGTCATCGACCCGGCCACCAAGCGGATCGTGTGGCAGTACGGCCACACGGGTCAGCCTTCCGCGGCCGACGGCTACCTCTACGTGCCCGACGGGCTCGACGTCCTGCCGCCCGGCATCTTCCAGTAGGAGCAGTCGGTCGGCCTGCCCGCGCCCTCGTTGACCAGTCGAGCCTCGACTGCTACCATCGGCTCCACGGCGTTAGCACTCCGGCTGGGAGAGTGCTAACCAACCCGCACACGAAGTGAGGCTGATGGCGCGTCGCAAGGATCGACCTGCCGGCCCGCTGGACCCCCGTTCTCAGGCGATCCTGCGGGCAGTGATCGAGGAATATGTCGCATCCGCCGAGCCGGTCGGCAGCCAGGCGCTGGTCGACCGCTATCGGTTCGATGTCAGTTCGGCCACGGTGCGCAACGTGATGGCCGAGTTGGAGCTGGCCGGCTATCTGACCCATCCGCACACGTCCGCCGGCCGTGTGCCGACCGACGCGGGCTACCGACTGTACGTCGAGGCCATCGCGCCGCGGATGAACATCGCGCCGGTCGAGCGCCTGATGATTCGCCACCAGTTCGGACAGGTCGAGTTTGCCAGCGAGCAATGGTTCCGGCTGGCGGCAACGACGATCGCCGGACTGACGCACGGCGCCGGCTTGGCCACGCCGGCCAAGCCACGCGCCTGCCGCCTGCGCCACCTCGACCTGGTGGCCACCAGCCCGAGTACGGCAAGCCTGGTGGTGGTGCTCGCCGAGGGCGCGGTCAAGCAGGAACTCGTGCCGCTCGATGACGGCTATGACCAGGGTGAGCTGGATGACGTTTCGCGCTTGCTCAACGAGCATCTCGACGGTTGCTCGGCGCGGCAGATTGCCCGCCGCGTCGGAGAGCTCGAAGACGATGCGGGGGCACCGGCGCTGGCCGTACGCGTCGCGCAGCGGGTTGCGCACATCCTGCATGAAACGGACGCGGCGACCGTCGAGGACATCTTCTCCGACGGGCTGCTGAACGTGATGGACGAGCCCGAGTTCGAGCAAAGCGAGAAGCTCCGCCGCGTGTTCGGTGTGCTCCAGAACCGTGATTACCTGGGCTCGCTGGTGCGGCAGCTTGCCAGTGCAACCGACGTCCAGGTGCTCATCGGGGCGGAGAACGAGCCACCGGAGATGCACGACGTTTCGCTCGTCCTCGCCTCGTACGGCCACCCCGGCCGGGCCGTGGGCGTGGTGGGCGTGCTGGGCCCGACGCGGATGGCCTACCCGCAGGCCATCGGGACCGTTCGCTACGTGAGCGGGCTGATGAATGAACTCGTGGAGCAGCTGTATCGATGACCGAACACCGGCGCCGGACGCGCGCGGAGGAGCGCATAGCAGGACTCGACGTATCGCCACAGAAATTGGCAGCAGAGGTCGAGGAGATGCGCGCGCAACTTGCCGAGGCGCAGCAGGAGGCTGCCGAGAGCAAGGCGGGCTGGCAGCGAATTGCGGCCGATTTCGCCAACTTTCGCCGGCGCACCGAGCAGGACCGCGAGCAAACGCTCGGACTGGCGAGCGAGGCGCTGCTGGCCAAGCTGCTGACCATCGTCGACGACTTCGACCGCGCCCTGGCGAACATGCCCGCCGAGACCCAGCATGCTGCCTGGCTCGATGGCATCGTCGCCATCGATCGCAAGCTGCGCCAGCTGCTCGACTCGGAGGGCCTGACGCCGATCGACGCGCTCGGCCAGCCGTTCAATCCACATGAGCACGAAGCGGTCGTGCAGGAGGAGACGACCAACGTGCCGGAAGGCACGGTGACGGCGGAGCTCCAGCGCGGTTACCGCATCAGGGACCGGGTCCTGCGGCCAGCCATGGTCGCCGTGGCCAAGAGTCCCGGCCACTCGAACCCAACCAATCCCGGAGGAACGAACTGACAATGGGCAGAATTATCGGCATCGACCTGGGCACGACCAACTCGGTCGTGGCCGTGATGGAGGGCGGCGAGCCGACCGTCATCCCCAGCGCGGAGGGCGGACGGACCGTTCCGTCGGTCGTCGCCTTCACCAAGGGCGGGGAGCGCCTGGTGGGCCAGGTGGCCAAGCGCCAGGCGATCACCAATCCCGCCAACACCGTCTACTCGATCAAGCGTTTCATGGGTCGCCGCTGGGATGACCCGGAAGTCAACCGCACGCGCGACCTGGTCCCTTACAAGGTCGAGAAGGATTCCAAGAGCGACGGCGTGCGCGTGGCGCTGTCGGACGGTAAGAGTTACACGCCGCCCGAGATCAGCGCGATGATCCTGCAGAAGATGAAGGCCGACGCGGAGGCCTACCTCGGCGAGAAGATCACCGAGGCGGTGATCACCGTGCCCGCCTACTTCGACGACACTCAGCGCCAGGCCACCAAGGACGCCGGGCGCATCGCCGGGCTCGACGTCAAGCGCATCATCAACGAGCCCACCGCATCGGCGCTGGCCTACGGCCTCGACAAGAAGAAGGACGAGCAGATCGCCGTCTATGACCTGGGCGGCGGCACGTTCGACATCTCGATCCTCGAGCTGGGCGACGGCGTCTTCGAGGTCAAGTCGACCAATGGCGACACGCACCTCGGCGGCGACGACTTCGACCAGCGCGTGATCGAATGGCTGCTGGCCGAGTTCAAGAAGGACCAGGGCATCGACCTGTCGAAGGACCAGCAGGCCCTCCAGCGGCTCAAGGAGGCTGCCGAGAAGGCCAAGATCGAGCTGTCCTCGACCGCCCAGACCGAGATCAACCTGCCCTACATAACGGCCGATCAGTCGGGCCCCAAGCACCTGGTGATGACTCTCACCCGCGCCAAGCTCGAGGACCTGGTGTCGGACCTCATCGCGCGCACCAAGGGCCCGGTCCAGTCCGCGCTCAAGGACGCTGGGCTGAAGCCCGGTGACATCGACGAGGTGATCCTGGTCGGCGGCCAGACGCGCATGCCGGCCGTGGTCGAGACGGTCAAGTCCATGTTCAACGGCAAGGAGCCGCACAAGGGGGTCAACCCCGACGAGGTAGTCGCAGTCGGTGCCGCCATTCAGGCCGGTGTGCTGGCGGGCGATGTCAAGGACGTGCTGTTGCTCGACGTCACACCGCTTTCGCTGGGCATCGAGACGCTCGGCGGCGTGATGACCAAGCTGATTGATCGCAACACGACGATCCCCACCAGCAAGTCGCAGGTGTTCTCGACGGCGTCCGACAACCAGCCACAGGTCGAGATCCACGTGCTGCAGGGCGAGCGCGAGATGGCCGGCGACAACAAGACGCTCGGCCGCTTCATCCTCGACGGCATCCCGGCGGCGCCGCGCGGCATCCCCCAGATCGAGGTCACGTTCGACATCGACGCGAACGGCATCCTCGACGTGAAAGCCAAGGACCGCGCCACGTCGCGCGAGCAGACGGTGCGCATCACCGCCTCATCGATGCTGTCCAAGGACGACGTCGACAAGATGGTCAAGGACGCGCAGGAGCACGCGGAGGAAGACCGCCAGCGGCGTGAGACAGTCGAGACGCGCAACCAGGCGGATGCACTGGCCTTCCAGGCCGAGCGGACGCTGCGCGACCTGGGCGACAAGGTCAAGTCGGAAGACAAAGCCGACGTCGAGGCCAAGGTCGAGTCGCTGCGCGAAGCACTGAAGGGCGACGATCTGGACGCCATCCGCTCGCGTTCGACGGAGCTGGCAGCCTCGCTGCAGAAGGTCGGCACGGCCGCCTACGAGGCGACCGGCGGCAGCGGCGACGGCGACGGTTCCACCGGCAGTGGCGATGGTGCCGCGGGCGAGCCCAAACCGGCCGGCGAGGGCGAAGCCGAAGAGGCGGTCGAGGGCGAGTTCAAGGAGGTATAGCCGCACTCAGCGGCGGGTCCTGCCGGCGGGTGTCGGCCGAGGCTCGGGCCTGCCGCTGCGCGTCCTGACGGCCACTCGCCCCGGCGCGGCCACTCGCCGTCACCCGCCGCGCCCACGGCCGCATGCCGCGCCAGGTGCGGCAGTGAGCCGGGAATCGCATTATTCGGCCGTCGGAGCCGGCCGCGCGGTGCCCTTTCCTGCCGATTTCGCATCAGGCGCGTGCTTCTGGCCGCAGCTGGCCAGTGATCCGCCTGGCCGGGGAAGTGCCGTTCGCCGATTGGCGCTCAGTGACCGCACCGGGTGCGGAATCGGGGTCGGAGTCGCGTGGGCCGCGGTTATGGCCCGGGTAAAGCGACTTAACCCAGGCGCTGGTTTCTTCATCAACCTCTCAGCGGGCTCATAACCGACCGCCCATATGGTCATCCCCGGCACGCGTCGGGGAGACGGCGCGGCCACCCAGCAGGGGTTCGCGCCAGGGGAGCTGAGCTACGCCGGAGGGCAGAGCCGGCGTACCGGGGGCGGCGGCCCGCGGCGTGACCCGAGGAGGTGGGTCATGTTCGCGCCCGTCCGAGCGTTCGTCGCACTGTGCTCGTGTCTGCTCCTGGTGGCCTGCTCGGGTGTTGCCGGACCAACCGGTGGTCCGGTCCAGCCCCCACAGCACGGTGGCTGGACGCCACCGCCGGCTCGCGTGCCACCGGCGCCGACATCGGCACCCTGGCCCGGCCAGAGTTGGGCGGCGCCGACCAGCGCGCCCTATCCGGGCACCAACTTCCAGGACAGCGGCGTCAACCCGTTCATCGATCCGGCCAGCGATCCCTACTCGACGTTCGCCATGGACGTTGACACAGCTTCGTACTCGGTTGCTCGCAGCTACCTGGCCGACGGCAACCTCCCCGACCGCAACAGCGTGCGTGTCGAGGAGTTCGTCAACGCCTTCGACTACGGCTACCCGGCGCCAGTCAACGACACGTTCGCGATCAGCATCGACGGCGGCCCGTCGCCCTTCGTCGGCCGGCGCGCGCTCGAGCTGCGCATCGGTATCCAGGCGCGCCTCGTCTCGAGCGAGGCACGACCGCCGGTGTCGCTCACGTTCGTCATCGACACCTCCGGATCGATGGGCATCGACAACCGGCTCGGGCTGGTCAAGGCGGCCCTCGATCTGCTCGTGTCGCGTCTCCAGCCCGACGACTCGGTAGCCATCGTTCGTTTTGGGTCTGACGCCAGCGTGGTCCTGCCGCCCACGTCGGCGGCCGAACCGCAGGTCATCGAGGACGCCATCGCACAGCTGTCACCCGGCGGCTCGACCAACGCCCAGGCGGGCCTCGAGCTTGGCTATGACCTCGCCGCCGCGGCTCGCCGCCCGCGCGCGACGGATCGCGTTGTCCTCGCGTCGGACGGCGTGGCCAACGTCGGGCTGACCGATGCCAACTCCATCCTGGCGCGCATCGACCGCCAGGTCGACGCCGGCGTGGAGCTGGTGTCGATCGGCGTGGGCATGGGCAATTTCAACGACGTCCTGCTCGAGCAGCTGGCCGACCGCGGCAACGGCTTCTACGCGTACATCAATGATCGGTCGGACGCGGAGCGGGTGTTCGGTTCGCAACTGACGGGGACCCTGGTCACGGTGGCGCAGGACGCGCGCGTGCAGGTCACCTTTGACCCCGCAGCCGTGTCGCGCTACCGGCTACTGGGCTACGAGAACCGGCAGATGGCCGACTCCGACTTCAACAACCCGGCGGCGGACGCGGGCGAGGTCGGCGCCGGGCACAGCGTCACCGCGCTCTACGAGGTCGAGCCCGACTGGAACCGGGCGCCGACCCTGGGCACGGTCAGCCTGCACTGGATCGATCCCGACACGGGCGCTCGGCGCGAGCTGACGCGCACGATCGACCTGGGCAATCTCAGCGCCGACTACCGCAGCACCAGCGCCGGCTTCCACCTGGCGGCAACCGTCGCCGGCCTGGCCGAGCTGTTGCGCGACAGTCCCTACGCGACTGAGTTCAACCTTGCTGACGTGGCATCGCAGGCCGAATCGCTGCCCACCTACTTCCCTGGCAATCGCGACGTGGCCGATTTCGCCGGCATGGCCGCGACGGCGGCACGCATCAGCCAGAACAACTCCGCCTCGAGCTGGGGCTGGTAGCCGCGACGGGTAGCGGCGGGTCCTGCCCGGCGGTCGCGACCTCCGCCGGGTGGCGACTGCGCTGCGCGCAAAGCCACCCTCCTGCGGCGCGGCGACCGCCGGTCACCGCCGCACGCGCCGAAATGAATGTCCCGCCACCACACTGACAGGGCGCCGCACGACTAGCCGCAAGCGGAGCGGTGGCTGACGACGATCTCCGGGAACGAGCAGTCCGGACCCGCGTCTGACCCGGAGCGATGCCGCGCCAGGTGCGGCAGTCAGCCGGAAATCGCTGCGTTGGCCGGAGAGGAGCGTGGCGCAACGACGTTTGCCGCCGATTCCGCACTGCGCACGTGTCGTGTGCCGCAGTTTGCAGCTGGCTCGTCGCGTCCGGTGTGTCACCCCGCCCAGTTAGCGCCCAGTGACCGCACCCGGTGCGGACTCGGGACCGAACGTCTGGCCGCGAGGCGTCACGCGACGAATGGCCCTTGACAGGCCTGATACCCACCATATCTACTAAGTCCGGTAACTTAGTGGAATTAGTAGCGAAGTGGTGGCGAAATGGCGCGCGCGTGGTGGCCCGGTCTAGCGGCGGTGGTCGTGGCGATGGTTGTCGGCTGCAGCGCGGCTGCGGCCCCGACGTCGGCACCGGTGGTGACGCACCTGGGTTACTTCCCCAACATCACCCATGCAGCGGCGATCGTCGGCGTGGAGAAGGGCTACTTCGCAGATGCCCAGCAGGGCATGTCGGATATCGAGACGCTGACGTTCAACGCCGGCCCCGACGCGGTGACCGCGATCCTGGCCGGCAGCCTTGATGCCAGCTTTGTCGGGCCCAACCCGGCCGTCAATGCCTTCGTCAAATCGCGCGGCGAGGCAATCCGCATAGTGTCCGGCGCGACTTCCGGCGGCGCCTTTTTCGTCGTTCGCGACGGCATCAATTGCGTCGAGGACCTCAAGGGCAAGAAGATCGCCACGCCGCAGCTGGGCAATACCCAGGACGTGGCGCTGCGCGCCTGGCTGAGCGCCAACGGGTTGACCGCCGACGCTCAGGGCGGCGGCGATGTCTCCATCGTGCCGCAGTCCAACTCGCAGACGCTGCAGACGTTCCAGTCCGGCGAGATCGACGGCGCGTGGGTGCCCGAGCCGTGGGCCACGCGCATGATCACCGAGGGTGGCGCGCACGTGCTCGTCGACGAGCGTGACCTGTGGCCGGACGGCCAGTACGTGACCACCTTGCTGATGGTCCGCACCGATTTCCTGGCTCAGCACCGCGACGTGGTCAAGCACCTCATCGAGGGCCTGCTGAAGGCAACCGACTACGTCAACGATCAGCCGGCCGACGCGCAGGTCACGGTCGGCACTCAGTTGACGCAGCTCACGGGCACGTTGCTGCCGGGCGGCGTCCTCGGAAGCGCATGGGGCAACCTGACCTTCACCATGGACCCGATCGCCGCGTCGCTCCAGACGTCGGCCGACGAGGCCCAGGCGCTTGGCTTTCTCGACTCGTCTGACCTGACCGGCATCTTCGATCTGTCGGTGCTCAACGAGGTATTGAGCGAGGCCGGCCGGCCCACGGTGGCGCTGCCGTGAGCGCGGTCGCCCTTCCGCGGCCGTCAGGTAACGCCGAGCCGCTCGTCGCGGACACCGTGTTGTCCGTACGCGACGTGCGGAAGTCCTACGGCCCGGCCGGCAACAACGTGCTGGCACTCGATGGCATCTCGCTGGACGTGTCTCGCGGCGAGTTCGTGTGCCTGGTCGGCGCGTCCGGCTGTGGCAAGACGACGCTGCTCAACCTGGTCAGCGGCCTCGACGGACAGACGCGCGGTGAGATCGCGATCAACGGCCGCACGACGCTGCTCTTCCAGGAAGCCGCGCTCTTTCCGTGGCTCACCGCCGCCGCGAACATCGAGCTGCCGCTTACTCTCGCCAGGGCGCCGAAGAGCGAGCGCCGCGCCGAGGTGGAGCAGCTGCTCCGGCTGGTGCACCTCGACGGCTTCGGCGACAAGCGCCCGCACGAGCTCTCGGGCGGCATGCGTCAACGCGTGGCCCTTGCGCGTGCCTTCGCGCAGCACGCCGACGTGCTGCTCATGGACGAGCCGTTCGGGGCCCTCGACGCCATGACGCGCGACCTGCTCCACGACGAGCTCGAGCGGATCTGGCGCGAAACACGCGTGACCATCGTCTTCGTCACCCACAACGTGCGCGAGGCGGTGCGCCTGGGCGACCGCATCGTCGTGCTCACCAGCCGGCCGGGCAGGGTAGCCGGGGAGTTCCGGGTGGACCTGCCGCGGCCACGGAACATCTCGGGGCCTGACGTGGCCGAGCTGGCCTACACAGTCACCGAGCGGCTGCGCGAGGAAGTCAGGCGGCACGCCGATGGCTGACATCGCGCGCCTGCCCGGGCGGCGGCTCGAAGACGAGCTGCGCGGTCTCGACGCACTCGACCTGCCGCTCCGCCCCGCGGCCGATCGGCTGCGCTCGATCTGGTCCGGCCTGTGGCCCAAGCTGGCCGCGGTTGGCATCGTGCTGCTCATCTGGCAGCTCGCGGTCTGGGCGAAGTTCCGGCCCGACTACATCCTTCCCGGGCCGCTGACGGTCTTCGGCCAGTTCGGCGACCAGGTCTTCGTCAGGGACCTGCCCGACGCGACGCTGATCACGCTGCAGCGCGCTGCTCTCGGCTTTGGCCTGGCGCTCGCCATCGGCTCGCTGCTCGGCCTGGCGATCGTCCGTTCGCGCCTGCTGCGCACGGCCGTCGCCTCGCTGATCACCGGGCTGCAGACCATGCCCTCGATCGCCTGGTTCCCGCTGGCGATCCTCATCTTCGGCCTCAACGAGGCGGCCATCCTGTTTGTGGTGATCCTGGGCGCTGCGCCGTCGATCGCCAACGGCCTGATTGCCGGCGTCGACCAGATCCCGCGCATCCTGCTGCGCGCCGGCCAGGTGATGGGTGCGCACGGCCTCGCGCGCTACCGCCATGTCGTCATGCCGGCGGCCCTGCCCGCGTTCGTGGGCGGGCTCAAGCAGGGTTGGGCGTTCGCCTGGCGCAGCCTGATGGCCGGTGAACTGCTGGTCATCATCGCCAACCAACCGTCGATCGGGGTGAAGCTGAACTACGCTCGCGAGATGTCAAATGCGCCCGCGCTGCTGGCGACGATGATCGTCATTCTGTTCGTCGGCATCGTGGTCGACCTGGTCTTCTTCGGGACGCTCGACCGGGCCATCCGGCGGCGCTGGGGGCTGATCGAAGGCTGATCAGGTCGTGCGGCCGGCGCCCCGAACGCGGCTGAGCGAGGTCCATGCCTCGGGGTCGGCCGTCAACCGCCGCACTGCGTCGGGCAGCGTGTCGTCGACCAGGTCCTGCAGGCTGGTCCCTTCGAGCACCTCGCGCAGGCTCGCGCGCACGGCTACCCAGACATCGCGCAAGGCCTGCGCGGCGCCCACGTACTCGACGTTCTCGACGCGCTCGCCGCGAACGTACGCGAGCGGGCCGTCGACGGCACGGATGACGTCGGCCACGCTGATGTCAGTCGCGGGCCGCGCCAACGCATAACCTCCCTCGGCACCGCGCGTGCTCTTGACGATGCCCGTGTGCTTGAGGTCGAGCATGATCGTCTCGAGGAACTTGGAGGGAATGCTCTGCGCGTCGGAGATCTGGTCGCGCTTGAGCGGCCGGCCGTCGGGTGAGGCAGCCAGCTCGGCGGCTGCGCGGACGGCGTAGTCGGCCTTGGCGGAGACGCGCATGGGCTCATTGTCGGTTATCGGCAGCGCCCGTTTTGACGAGTTGTCACCCGATCGATAGTCCGCGTGAAATCTCTTGATCAGTCGTGCACGAGACGCGAGCGAAAGTGGCGTCATGGACGACAAGGCAACCTCCCGCCGACGGCCGCGCGGCATATTCGCGGTGACAGTATTCAGCGTGCTTGCTCTGGCCGCAGCGGCGTGCGGTAGCGGTGCGAGCGCCACGCCAACGCCGACCGCGCCGCTCGTCAGCTCCGCCTCGCCGCTTGCCTCGAGTGCGCCTGTTGCGTCGACCGCACCGCCGCCGTCATCGTCGCCCATGCTCAGCCCGTCGCCGGCCACGACGGCGTACCCGGATCCGTTCGCCAGCGTGGTCGATATCGTCAACAACGTCCAGCCGTCGGTCGTCACCGTGCTGGTCGACAACGGGCTGGGCAGCGGCATCATCTACGACAGCAACGGCGACATCGTGACCAACAATCACGTGGTTGCCGGCAGCCTGCACTACACCGTCGCGCTCACCACCGGCGCGCGGCTCACGGCTACTCTCGTCGGCACCGACCCGCAGACCGACATTGCCGTCCTGCATGTCAACCGCACCGGCTTGCCCGCGGCGACGTTTGCGACCAGCCTGCCGCCGGTTGGTTCACTCGCCGTGGCCATCGGCAGCCCGCTTGGCTTCCAGGAAACCGTCACCGCCGGCGTCATCTCCGGGGTCGGGCGCGAGATCCCCGGGTCGGCCTCGCAGGGCACGCCGCTGGTCGACCTCATCCAGACCGACGCGGCCATCTCGCCCGGCAATTCGGGCGGGGCGCTGGTCGACGCGGCCGAGAAGGTCGTGGGCATGAACGAGGCCTATATTCCGCCCAGTACCGGGGCCGTATCGCTCGGCTTCGCCATTCCGGCGTCGACGGTCACCAGCGTCGCCGACGAGCTGATCGCCGGCCAGCCGGTCCAGCACACGTACCTGGGCATTCGCTACGGCGCGGTAACGACGCAGGTGGCCCAGCAGTACGGCCTGGCGGTTGATCACGGCCTGTACGTGGTCGACGTCTCGTCCGGTAGCCCGGCGGCCGCGGCGGGCCTCATGCCGGGAGACGTGATCGTGCAGGTCGACGGCCAGTCGATGTACCAGGTGGAAGACCTGCTCACCCTGCTCCGTCAGCACACTGCCGGGGACACGATCTCGGTTACGATCGTGCGCAACGGCAAGCAAGAGACGCTCAGCGTGACGCTCGGCGAGCACGCCTAGACCCGCCGATCGAGGACTCCGGCGGCGGCTCCGATGGTCCGCCGCTAACATCGCCGGGTGCCCGATCCCTACGGCGACCAGCCGCTCATCCATGCCCGCCAGCTGACCAAGCGCTTCGGCACGTTCACGGCCGTCGACGCCGTCGACTTCGACGTGGCGCGCGGCGAGTCGTTCGGCTTCCTGGGGCCGAACGGGGCCGGCAAGACCTCGACGATGCGCATGATCGGCTGCACCTCGCCGGTGACCGATGGCGCGCTCGACGTGCTGGGCATGGACCCACGTCACGATGGAGCGCGCATCCGCTCGCGGCTCGGCGTCGTGCCCCAGGAGGACACGCTCGACAACGAGCTGACGGTGCGCGAGAACCTGCTCATCTACGGGCGCTACTTCGGGCTGTCGCGGGCTGAGTGCGGTAAGCGAGCGGACGAACTGCTCGAGTTCGTCCAGCTGACCGATCGCGGCCGCGACCTGGTCGAGCCCCTGTCCGGTGGCATGAAGCGGCGCCTGACCATCGCCCGCTCGCTGATCAACGAGCCCGACCTGATGCTCCTCGACGAGCCGACCACCGGCCTCGATCCGCAGGCGCGCCACCTGCTCTGGGACCGCCTCTACCGCCTGAAGCAGCGTGGCGTGACACTGGTGCTCACCACGCACTACATGGACGAGGCGGAGCAGCTGTGTGACCGGCTGGTGGTCATGGACAAGGCGCGCATCGTGGCCGAGGGCACGCCGCTCGAGCTCATCGCGCAGTACTCGTCGCGCGAGGTGGCGGAGTTGCGCTTCCCGCCCGGCGTCCAGGACACGCTCGACGGCAGCTTCGACGGGCTGGCCGATCGCGTTGAATGGCTGCCCGATCGCGTCCTGCTCTACGCCGAAGATGGTGACCGCGTGGTGGCGGCCTCACGCGACCGGGGCCTCCAGCCGCTGACCGTGCTCGTGCGCCGTTCGACTCTCGAGGATGTCTTCCTGCGTCTGACCGGTCGCTCGCTGATCGAGTAGGGACGGCCAGTGGCAACGCTCGCTCGTGAACGACTGCTGCCGGTGCCGCCGGCCGCAGAGGCGCCCACCTGGTGGACCATGGCGCGCGTTCTCGAGCATCGCGCCCTGCAGTACCGGCGAACCTTTCGCGCCTCGATCTTCGGCTCGTTCGTGACCCCGGCCCTATTCCTGACGGCCATGGGCGTGGGCCTGGGCGCGTATGTCAACCAGGGTGCGACTGCCGCGCTGGGCGGCGCAAGCTACCTCCAGTTCCTGGCGCCGGGGCTGCTGGCCGCGTCGCTGATGCAGACCGCGTCCTTCGAGTCGATGTTCCCGATCCTGGGCGGGCTGCAGTGGAACCGCATTTTCCACGCCATGTACGCGACGCCCATTCGGCCGCGCGACATCGCGTTCGGCAACATCGCGTGGATCGTGCTGCGCCTGACGCTCGTGGGCACGGTGTTCGCCGCGGTCATCGTGGCCTTCGGCGCCGCCACCTCGCCGTTGATCGTGCTGGCCGTGCCTGCGGCCGTGCTGACCGGCATGGCCTTCTCGACACCCATCATCGCGTTCTCCGCGACCCAGCGGCGGCCGGACACGTTTTCGAGCATCTTCCGCTTCGGCATCACGCCGCTGTTCCTGTTCAGCGGCACGTTCTTCCCGATCTCCAACCTGCCGCCCATCATCCAGCCCATCGCCTGGCTCTCGCCGTTGTGGCATGGGGTTGACCTGTGCCGCGCGTTGATGCTCGGGACGATTGGCGCCGATCCACTGCTGGCGCTCATCCACGTGGCGGTGCTGTCGACGATCGCCGTCGTCGGCGCGCGGGTGGCGGTACACACGATGACCGCGCGGCTGGTGCGCGGATGACCGTCCGGGTGCGCGGATGACCGCCCTACGTCTGACGCCGATCCTGATCGGCAGCCGCTGGCCGCGCATGGTCGAACGCAACCTGCTCGTCTACAAGCACGGCTGGCTGGTGCTCTTCTCGGGCTTCTTCGAGCCGCTCTTCTACCTGCTGGGCATCGGCTTTGGCCTCGGCCAGATGGTCGGCACCGTGCCCGGGCCCGATGGCAACCCCATCTCGTACGCGCTGTTCATCGCGCCGGCCCTGCTCGCCGCCTCGTCGATGAACGGCGCCATCACCGAGAGCACCTTCAACTTCTTCTTCAAGCTGAACTACGACAAGACGTTCGCCTCGATCCTGACCACGCCCATGTCGCCGGCCGACATCTCGATCGGCGAGCTGGTCTGGGCGCTCATCCGCGGCCTGCTGTACGTGATCGGCTTCCTGGTCGTCATCGTCATGCTCGGCCTGGTCCGCTCGCCGCTGGTCATCCTGACCGTCCCGGGCGCGTTGCTGATCGGTTTTGCCTTCGCCTCGGTGGGCATGGCTGCGACCTCGTTCATGCGCACCTGGCAGGATTTCGACCTGATCCAGCTGGTGGTGCTGCCCATGTTCCTGTTCAGCGGCACCTTCTTCCCGCTCGAGCGCTACCCGGACGCGGTGCGTTTGCTGGTCGAATTCACCCCCCTGTACCAGGGCGTCGATCTGTTGCGCGGCCTGTCACTGGGCATCGTCGGCCCGGCGACGCTGGTCCACATCGCCTACCTGACGATCATGGGCATCGCCGGCCTGGCAGTCGTCTCGCGCCGCCTCGATCGCCTGCTGCTGCGCTGACTCACTACATCACCGCCAGCGCGCGCTCGACGGCCAGGTCCGCGCGGAACGCGCGATCAACCAGCGCACGAATCCGATACGCGACCGCTACGCCCTTGTCGTCGAGCGTGGCCGGCGCGTCTCCCGGAATCGGAACCCGAACCGTGACGCCTTCGCGGAAGGCCTCCGGGTCGAGCGTCGTCGAAAACAGGACGAGGTCGTTCAGGCTCACCGGCGCCTTGATGTCTGCCTGGAGCTCGAGCCGCGCTGCGCGACCAGACCCGGCGCTCGGCCAGGTCACCGTCACCTCAGTCTCTGCCCCGGCGACGACGGGCGGCAGCGGCTTGACGGCGATCGTGGCATCGCCGGCCTGCCAGACATCGAACAGGGCACCGGAGTCCAGTCGAACTGCGCCCGAGCGCAGGTAGTCGATGTTCTGCCTGACGTCGACCAGCGCCGCGACCCGCTCGTCGCCGTGCATCGCGATGTCCCAGCGAGCGTCGAGTGCCCAGGCGAGGATGGCGCTGCCGAGGTGGGCGGTCACCGGTCCCAGGCGCGGGGCTGGCAGGTTGAAGTCGGACTCGAATACCTGTCCTGCGGCCAGCGTGGCCGGCAGGACCGGCTCGGTGAACGGCAGTTCCTCGAACAATTTGCCGCTGACCTCGACCCAGTCCTCCCGGTTCGTGACACGGCCCTGGCCGTCACGATCCTCCCGTGACTTGGCGCGCTCGGCCAGCAATGCGCCAACCAGGCGCAGGTTAGCTGAGCGCGCGTTTATGTCACGCCGCGCCGTCACCCGGATGTGTCCGCCCAGCCCCTCACCGATGCGCACCGGACCGTTGATGGTGATCTCTCCAGCGAGTCCACCGGTTGTCGTGCGCACCAGCTCACCCACGTCGATCGCCGCCAGCGGGTGGCTGTTCTGTGGGCCTGCGAGGCGACCGCCGTCGACCGCGTCGAACGGCGTCGGTGCACTGCCCGACTTACCGAACACGCTCCAGGACTGGGAGCCGCTGGCCAGCACTGCCGCACGGAATCCGTCGGCCATGGGTCACCCTCCTTTGCTTATCGTCGCTCGCAGCCGACCGACGAGTCGGCCAGCCGGCGCCGCGGCCGGTGCCCACTCGATCGACTGCGCGCCAACGAATATCAGGTACTCGCGCAGCGCCTCGCGCAGCGCGCTCACGAAGCCCTCCGCCCGCCGGGGCGCAAAGCCGTTCTCCCAGGACATGCTCAACACATGCAGCACCTTCGCCTTGCGGTCGAGGCGCGGTTCGATGCGCCCGACCAGCCGCTCGCCGAATAGGATCGGCAGCACGTAGTAGCCCCAGCGGCGCCTGGGTTCGGGTACGTAGACCTCCCAGATGTACTCGAAGTCCCAGAGTTCTCTGAGCAGCCGCCGGTCCCACATCAGCGGATCGAGCGGGGCGATGAAGGCCACCGACGGGTGGGCGAAGGCGGCATACGACGGGTCGGCCGCCCGGGCCAGGTGAGGAAGGTCGCTGGCCAGGACATACCGACCGTTGCGCAGGCCTTCGACCTCGACGGGCACCAGCTCACCGCGTTCGACCAGCTCCGCCGTCCGGCGGCGGCGCTCGGCGGCGTTGCCGGTGCCGTACATGAGCTCGGCCGGTGCCGACGGTGACGTCAGTCCGGCCGCGCGGAAACGCGAAAGGAGCCGGTGCAGCGTGGCGTCCTCTTCGCTCTCGCGGCGCAGCAGCACCTCTTCCGGCACGAGCCGCTCGATCAGGTCGTAGAAGCGGCGATTGCCCTCGCGCCGCGCCACGCCGACGCGGCCGGACACGAACAGTGCCTCGAGCACCGCACGGGCGACGCGGGTGGGCGCCCACCACCAGTCGATGGCGTGGTCGTGCTCTGCGAATGCGGCCGTCGACAGTGGCCCCTCGGCGGCGATGCGCTGCAAGATCGAATGCGCCACCTCCGCCTGCTCGCGCAGGATGCCGTCGGCGTAGCGCTCGGCGTAGTGCTGCCAGCTGATGCGGTAGTGCGGCAACTCGTCGAGCGGCACGATGTTGAGGCTCTTGTTGTAGATCTCGAACAGCCGCCGCTCATCGCCGTACAGCCAGCGCTCGCACCACTCGCGCCGGTAGCCGGCGATGCGCGCGTGGAGGGCCAGGTCATGGTTGCGCGCGCCCGTCACTTCGAGCGGATCGAACTGGAGCAGGCCCAGCCGCGCAATGGCGGCGAGCACGCTGCCGGGCTGCGCGGGCAGCGCGCGTGCCGGTGCCAGGCCGTGACGCAGGACCATGAAGCGGCGCGCGGTTGCGCGGTCGATCTGCGCGATCTGTTCGGCCTGCCTGGCGGGTGACGCGTCCATCCTTACCTATACTCGATTACGAATGGCAACCACGCGCGACTACTACGAAATCCTGGGCGTGGCTCGCGGTGCGACCGACGAAGAGATCAAGCGCTCCTTCCGCAAGCTGGCCCAGCAATGGCATCCCGACGTGAACACCTCGACCGAGGCGGACGTGCGGTTCAAGGAGATCAACGAGGCCTACCAGGTGCTGTCCGACCCGCAGCGCCGGCAGGCCTACGACATGTTCGGGCATGCCGGCGTGGGCGGTGCCGGCGAGGGCTTTGATCCTTTCGGCGGATTCGGCGGCCAGGCCGGCTTCGGTGGCTTCGGTGACCTGTTCGACGCGTTCTTTGGCGGCGCCGCCGGTGGCATGGGCCGCCGTCAACGCGTCCCCACCGGCGCGGACCTGCGTTACGACCTGCGCCTGACCTTTGCCGAGTCGATCAACGGCGCGGAGAAGGAGATCGAGTTCACCGCCCTGGCGCGCTGCGAGACGTGCGACGGCAGCGGCGCCGAGCCCGGCACCCAGCCGGTCACCTGCACGCGCTGCGGCGGCAGCGGCGAACTGCGGGCGGTGCGTTCGACGATGCTCGGCCAGATCGTCAACGTGACCGTGTGCGACCGCTGCCACGGGACGGGCAAGTTGGTCGAGACCCCCTGCCATACCTGCCGCGGCGACGGCCGCGTCGAACGCAAGCGACACCTGCGCGTAACCGTGCCCGCGGGTATCGACGATGGGCACCAGATCCGCCTCACCGGCGAGGGCGAGGCTGCCCCGCGCGGCGGAGTTCCCGGCAACCTGTACGTGGTCGCCCATGTTGCCGCGCACCCGGCGCTGCGCCGGCAGGATACGGAGCTGTACTACGAGCTGTCGCTGTCCATCACCCAGGCCGCCCTGGGTGCGAGCGTACGCGTACCCACCGCCGACGGCGAGGAGACCGTCGATATTCGACCGGGTACCCAGGCCGGCAGTGAGATACGGCTGCGTGGTCGCGGCGTCCCGCACCTCCGCCGGGCGGGCGTGCGTGGCGATGTCCACGTGCTGGTCGATGTCCGGGTGCCCACCCGCCTGTCCAGCCGCCAGCGGGAGCTGCTCGAGCAGCTGGCCGCGGAGATGGGCGAGGCCGACGAGACGGCCGACGGGAAGGCGCCGGGGGACGGCGCCGCGGGTGCCGCTCGCCGCAAGCGGGCCACGAACCGGCGCGGTCGGGGACCGGGTATCCGCGATCGCCTGCGGGACGCGATCAGCTGAGCGAAGAGGGCGCGAGCGCCGGCGGCAGCTGGATCGAGCTCTCGGTCAGCGCCGACAGCGAGGCGGTCGAACAGGTGAGCGAGATCGTCGCCCGCGTGTGCTCCGGCGGGGTGGCGGTCGAGGCGCCCTTCGAAACGATTGAGGAGGGCCTCGCGGCGCGTGTCGACACGACCCGGCCCGCAGTCGTCCGCGGCTACGTGCCGGCGCTCGACCGCCGTGCAGCAGACGCGGCGGTTGACGAGGTGCGCCGCGCCCTGGGCCATCTGCAGGCATTTGAGCTGCGGCCGATCGGTGAACTGCAAACGCGAGTGGTCCACGAGGAAGACTGGGCAGAGGCGTGGAAGGGGCACTTCCCGGTGCTGCGCGTCGGTCGTCGGTTGGTCATCCGGCCGACTTGGCGGGAACACCAGGCGCACCACGGCGAAGTGGTCATCTCGCTTGATCCGGGCATGGCCTTTGGCACCGGCTTGCATCCCACCACGCGCCTGTGCCTGGCCGGCCTGGAGACGTGGGCCGACGCCGGCCTGGTGGCCGGCGCGCAGGTGCTCGACGTGGGCAGCGGATCGGGCATCCTGGCCATCGCCGCGGGCTTGTTCGGGGCGTCATCAGTGCTGGCGGTCGACACCGACCCGCTGGCGGTCGAGATCGGCCGGCGCAACGCGGAGCTCAATCGACTGGGCCACGTCGTCCAGGTCCGACGCGGCAGTCTGCCCTTGGCCGAGCCGGCGACGTTCAGGCTGGTCCTCGCCAACCTGATCGCCGGCCTGTTGGTCGACCTCGCTTCCGAACTGGCAAAGGTCGTCGCGCCGGGCGGTCGGCTGCTGGCCGGCGGCATCTTTCACGAGCGCGAAGCGGACGTGCGGTCTGCGTTCGACGGCGCGGGACTGCAGGTGGTGGCGCGTTTCGTCGAGGACGATTGGGTCGCGCTCGACTGCACCGCTGGCGAAGCCGATGCTGGCTGACCTGCTGCCGGCGTTGATCGCCGCGCACGTGCTGCTGGCCGTGTCGCTCGTTCTGCCGAGCATCCTGCTGCCCTTCGGCATGCGGCTCCGGCGTGCATCGTCGACGCCGATCGAACCGGGCCGGATCTCGCGCGCCCTGTACCGGCTTCAGCGCCACGCGTCGCTGTGGATCGGCGGTGGGCTGGCCGTCACCGGCGGCCTGCTGGTGCTCGCCATCGGCGAGCACGTTCTGGCCCAGCCCTGGCTGCTGCTGGCGCTGGTCCTGTACGCGATCGATCTGCTGGTGGCGCTTTTCATCCAGCGCCCGGCGCTGGCCCGCCTGTTGGGCCTGCGCCCGGGAACGAGCCAGGCCGACAGGGAGCGCTGGCTGGGCTGGGCGCGCCGGCAGCGCTACGTGAGCTACCTGATGGCGCTGCTGGTCGGTGTCATCGCCATGCTGATGATGGCCAAGCCCCAGCTGTAGCGCCCAGCCCGCTCGCCGGCCTTAAGATCGCGCCATGGCCGACACGGATTGCCTCTTCTGCCTTATCGCCCGGGGCGAGATCCCGGCCGACGTGGTGCATCGCGACGACGACGTCGTTGCGTTTCGCGACATCAACCCGCGGGCACCCACGCACATCCTGATCGTGCCGATCCGTCACATCGAGTCCGCGGCCGAGCTCACCGAAGCGGAAGGTCCGCTGCTCGGTCGCCTGTTCGCGGTCGCCGCACAGATCGCGCGCGACGCGGGCGTCGCCGAGCACGGCTACCGGCTGGTCACCAATTCCGGGCCCGCTGCGGGTCAGACGGTGCCGCACCTGCACTTCCACCTGATGGGCGGCCGATCGATGGGCTGGCCACCCGGCTAACCATCCTGCTCGACCAGCGCGAGGGGCGCCTGCACGTCGGCCCAGCGCTGGATTTCGGAGCGCCTGATCTTGAGCGTGTGCGTGCGCGGGAAGTCGGCCTCCGGCCAGATCCGGAAGTCGGCTACGCGCTGGTGGACGGCCAGGCGAGCGTTGGCTGAGCGAATGAGCGGCTCGATCCGTGCTCTCAGCGCGGCCTCCTCCTCGGGCGTCGCTGGAGGTGGAGGCGCCGGTGAGTTGGGCGTGATCAGCGGCGGGGCGTCCGGTGACAGCACGACGACCTCGATGCGCCCGGGTGATGTCTCGATGACGACGGCCTGCTCGAGACCGGCATCGGCCAGGACGTTTTCGATGTCCTCGGGGTACACGTTCAGGCCGCTGGGCAGCACGATGATGTTCTTCGTCCGTCCGAGCAGGACGAGGTTGCCGCGCTCGTTGAAGCGACCCACGTCGCCGGTCCGGTACCAGCCGTCATCGGTCTTGGCCGCGGCAGTGGCCGCCTCGTCCTGCCAATAGCCCTGGAAGATCGTGGCGCCGCCGATCAGTATCTCGCCCGTCTCCGGGGCGAGGCGCAGCTGGACCGGCTCGGTGACTTTGCCCACGGTGTCGGTCGGGTGGTCGCTCTCGCGCGTCGCCGCGACCGGCCCGCACTCGGTGGCCCCGTAGCCCTGGAGCACGACCACGCCGAGCGCCTGCCAGTTCTCCTGCAGCGCGGGCGGCAGGTAGGCGCCGGCACTCACCATCAGCCGCAGCGCGCCACCAAGTTGGCGATGCACCTGGCGAAACAGCAGCCGCCGCGCCCAGTAGGGCAGCCAGCGGGCGATATTGAGGGCACGCCGGAAGGTCTTCTCGCGGCCCTGGCGCTTGACTTCGCGCTCGAGGCCCAGCCAGAAGATCTCGAGCAGTTGGGGCACGAGGACCATCGTGGTCACGCGCTCCTCGCGCAGCGCATCGAAGATCACGCGCGGAGTGCGCGAGCGAACCCACCTGATGTGGGCCCCGATCATCGTCCCGTACATGATGATCGGCGCCTGCTCGAAGAGGTGCGAGGCGGGCAGCAGGCTCACCGTGCGGTGCTCGCGCGGCGGCAGGATCTTATCGATCGCCTCGAGGGTGGCCAGGATATTGCCGTGGGTCAGCATCACGCCCTTCGGCACACCGGTCGTGCCCGACGTGTAGATGACCTCGAACAGACTCTCGCGGGTGGGCTGCGGCCAGGCATCGACCTGGGACTCCCAGTCGGCCGGGAAAGAGGCCGGGGCGCCTTCGTCGGTGCCTGCTGCGTTCTCGTGCGACGGTTCCGAGGCGAGCCACTCGACGGTGTGGATGCTCAGGTGTTCGAGGCCCGAGCCCTGCGCTTCCGGAGCGTCGAACCCGGTGCCGATCGCCAGAAAGCGCGCGCCGGCGCTGTCGGCGATGCGTTTGAGGACCTCGGGCGCCATGCGCAGGTCGAGCGGAACGATGACGACGCCCGCGCGCATCGCCCCGAAGTAGACGGCCGGCAGCGCGGGCGTCGAGGGGCTCCAGGTGAGCAGCCGGTCGCCATTCTTCAAGCCCAGCTCGCGTAGCCGCCAGGCGACCAGCTTCGAGTGATAGACCACGTCCTGCGCCGCCCATGGCAGCTGGCTCCCCTCGTCCGTATGCAGGACCATCTGCTCGCGACCGTGCCACCGCTGCGCCGCGTCCTCGATCAGGTCGAGCAGCGAGTCGAACTTGTGCGGGTCGGGTACCGGCCAGGCCATTGCCGGCGAGTCTATTGCCGCGCGGGCCTGCTCCGGGCGGCAGCCTGCCACGTCCGGCTGCCCTTGGCCCGCGCTGAACCGGCCGGGGCTTCCAGCCAAGACGCCGGCCGGGGCTTCCAGCCAAGACGCCGGCTGGACACTCCGCCGCCGACTATCTGTGCTAACTACAGTCAGGGCACCGTTATCTAGGTGGCGCGCCTGCCTTTCTCAGCTAACTCGGTGTATTTCGCCAGTAAGGCCAGTTGCCGCGGCCGTCTCACGCTTGGCGCACGGCTATCCTCCGCTGCCCAGTCGGACAACGGTGCCCACGGCGCAGTTAGCCGAAGTAGCCGTGGTCTGTCCATCACGTTCAACTTCGCCGGCTGTCGTTGCGCCAAACGCACGCCTCGTCCGCATACCGGCCATCCAGGGCTTGAAAAGCGGCATCCTGCTGCCGGAGCAACGTTTCCAGCGGGCGTGCAGGAGGCTCGGTGCAATGGCACCACCGATTCGCCTCGTGGCGTGAGCCCTGCGCCGGCCCACCACGTGTCTTTCGGGTCTGATCACATCGCAAAGTGGGACACGTGGTGCGCCTGGCGCAAGTGGCGGGTCCTCGTCGCGGCCACGCGCGAAGTACGGGCGATTGCGGTTTGACGCCTACTCGCGGTAGACTGCGGCGGCCCGTGGCGCGGGTGATGGCGACGTCTATCTCGACTTCGCTCCGCGCAGACCATGGATCGGGATCCGGCGCCGAGACATAGAAGATGGGCGTGCAGTCGTGCCGGCGGGAGGTGATACCGGAATTGGCTGAAGTCCGCGTAGGCGAAAACGAGTCCTTCGAGAGCGCCCTGCGACGCTTCAATAAGAAGATCCAGCAGAGCGGCATTCTCGCGGAGGCTCGCCGACGCGAGCACTACGAGAAGCCCAGCGTCAAGCGCAAGCGCAAGGAAGCAAAGCGCAAGAAGGCCGCCCGCTCGGAGTAGTCGTCGCGCCGATTGGCCAGTGGTCAGTCAGCGGGCTCCACTCCCAGCCGGCCCGGCCCCGGGCCCAGCAGGCCCCGAGGAACGCTAAACCGGTGTCGCTCTCAAGTAGGCTCCAGCAGGATCTCACCGACGCCATGCGCAGTCGCGACGAGTTGCGCCGCGAAACGCTGCGCATGGCGATTGCTGCTGCCTACAACACGCAGAAGCAGGCCGGTCGTGAACTGACCGACGACGAGGTGGTGCAGGTCCTGGGCCGCGAGATCAAGAAGCGTCGCGAGGCAATCGACGCATATCGCGGGGCAGGCCGCGAGGACGCCGCCGAACGCGAACAGGCCGAGGCCGAGATCCTGGCTGGTTACATGCCCGAACAGCTCGACGAGGCCGAGCTCGGCCAGATGGTGGCGCAGGCCATCGCCCAGGTTTCCGCCGAGTCGCCCCGCGACATGGGCAAGGTCATGGCCGCTTTAATGCCGCTGGTTCGCGGCCGAGCGGACGGCAAGCAGGTCAGCGCGCTGGTAGCGCGCCAGCTGGCGCAGCGCGATCTCGCGCTGCACCAGCACTGAGCGGAGGCCGTCCGCATGCTTGCGCGTTCTGCGCCGCTCCATCACTTCAACCGGCCCGACTTGCGCCGCTTCGTGCTGTTCGGCCTGGGCCTGTCGCTCGCGCTGGGAGCAGTTCTCGCGCTGGGTGCTCTGCCGGTGCCCTTCAGCGGTGGCAACCCGGTCGTCAACGGCGTGGCCACGGTCGACATCCGCGCGCCGCGGGCACTCACCTACGAGAGCACGGCGGCCACCCAGGCGGCGCGCGACGAGGCGAGCGCCCAGGTACCGCCGCAGTACAACTACAACAGCGACCGTGCCCAGCTGATCGCGCAGCAGCAACTCAATGTGCTGCAGGACAAGCTTGCTCCCGTCGACGCGGCGTTCGCCGCCGTGCTCACCGACGCCGAACGTCAGCAGGCGCTGCGGCTCGCCATTCCGACCCTCACCAATGGCGCTAAGTCGACGCTTGCGAGCCTCACGTCGGACGAATGGGATGCGCTGCGCGCCGAGATCGTGAACGTGCTCGGGACCGTCGAACGGCAGGAGGTGCGCGACACGCTGCTCTCCGACGTGCGTAGCGGCATCGGCGATCGGGTAAGCACGACGTTTCCTGCGGCCCAGCGCGTGCTGGCGGCCGAGATAATCGCCCCGCTGCTGGTGGCCAACTCGACATTCGATGCACAGGCCACCGCCACGGCGAAGCTCGAGGCTGCCAACGCCGTCGCGCCCGTGCTCTTCAGCTTCCGGAAGGGCGAGATCATCGTCCAGGCGGGTGAGCGCCTCGATGCTGTTGCACGCGAGAAGCTCGATCAGTTCGGCCTGCTCAACCCGCAGCCTGATGCGGCGCGTGCTGCTGGCTGGCTGGCCCTGGCCGCTCTGGCCGTCGTGCTCCTGCTCGCCTGGCTGTGGCGCTTCCGGCCCAACATCTGGCATCGCAATACGGCGCTGCTGCTGATCGCGCTGCTGATGGTCGGCGTGGCACTCGCGCTGAAGGTGACCGGCGACCGTTCGGTCCTGCCGTTTGTCGTGCCCACGGCCGCAGCCGGCCTGCTGCTGGCGGTGCTGCTCGATGCCGGCGTCGCGCTGATGGTCACCGCCGTCCTCGCGCTGATGGCCGGCGCGATCGTGGGTTCCGTTGAGTTCGCGGCCTACGTCCTGCTCGGCGGGGCGGCCGGCATCATCGCCGTCCGTCGCGGCGAACGCTTCAGCAACTTCGTCCAGGCAGCGGTCGCAATCGCCGCCGCGGAAGTGGCGGTGGTCGGCATATTCACCCTGCTTGGGGACCGCGACATGACCGGTCTGCTGGAGCTCGCGGGCGCCAGCCTTGCCGCCGGCACCGGCTCGGCCCTGGCGGCGGTCGGCTCGTTCCTGCTCGTCGGCAACGTGTTCGGCATCACCACCTCATTCCAGCTGCTCGAGCTCGCCAATCCGTCACAGACGCTGTTGCGCCGACTGCTGCTCGAGGCGCCCGGTACCTACCACCACTCACTGATGGTCGGCAACCTGGCTGAGCGGGCCGCGGAGGCGATCGGCGCCGATCCGCTGGTGGCGCGCGTCGCGGCCTACTACCACGACGTTGGCAAGCTGGCCAACCCGCTCGCGTACATCGAGAACCAGACCGGCGAGAACATCCACGACGAGCTGACGCCCGAGCAGTCGGTGTCGCTGCTGAAGGCCCACGTGGCCAACGGCATCGACCTCGCCTACCAGTACAAGCTGCCCAAGCCGATCATCGCGTTCATACCCCAGCACCACGGCACCGCGCTGATGAGCTACTTCTACCATCGTGCGAAGGAGCAGGCAGGCGCGGACGAAAAGGTCGATGAGGCGCGTTACCGTCACTCGGGGCCAAAGCCGCAGTCCCGCGAGGCCGCCATCCTCATGCTGGCTGACAGTGTCGAGGCATCGGTCCGCTCGCTGAGTGCGCACGACGAAGCTTCGATCAGGGCCATGGTCGCGCGCATCATTCGCGAGCGACTCGAGGACGGTCAGTTCGACGAGTGCGACCTGACGCTGCGCGACCTGGAACGGATCCGCGAGGCGTTCGTGGCCCAGTTGCTGGGCATGTACCACCGCCGCATCGAGTATCCACAGAACAAGATCGTGGAGATCGAGTCGCGGCGCGCCGCCGGCTAAGGGCGTAGCGGCTGACATATGAGTGCACACGAAGACGAAAGGCACGAGCTGCTGTTGACGGAAACCCAGCTCGAGCTGGTCCGGGAGGGCCTGGGCCTGCTCGAGGCGGCGCTGAGCCGCGACGAATCCGACCAGATCGAGCAGATTCAGGCGATCCTCGCGCAACTGGAACGGTCGGCCGGCGCGTCCGGCCAGGACCAGCCGTCCGAGCCCGGCCAGCCGACAACCAACGCCGAGCAGCAGCGAGGGCCCGGCAAGTAGCGTCGATCTACCTGCCGCCCTGGCGCATCGACGTCACCGTGCGGCCCGGTGTCGCGCGCTTGCTTCCCGTCGCCCGTGCTGAGCTGGCCCGTCGCGCGGCCGCTGCCCTGGCTGCCGCCGGGGCACCGCCGCCCGCGTCACTGGGGCTGATCCTGTCCGACGATCGTGAGCTGGCCGAGCTCAATCTTGCGCACCTGGGCCACCAGGGCCCGACCGATGTCCTTTCCTTCCCGATGCTGCCACCGGCCGCCTTTCCGCCCCACGGTGGCCAGGACCCAGACGCTCACCGCCAGGGCGCGTCGGTCATACCCGGGCGGCAATTTCGTCTGCCACCGGGCCGGCGCACGCACCTGGGTGACGTGATCGTCTCGGTCGAGCGGGCGATCGACCAGGCGGGCGAAGGCCGTGGCGGGCAGACAGGAGACGTGGCCTGGTCGGCGCGCCACGAGCTGCGGCTGCTGGTGGTGCACGGCACTCTCCACATCTGCGGGTGGGACCACGCCGACGTCGACGAGCGCGATGCGATGCGCGCACTGGAGGACGCCCTCATGGACGAGGTATCAGCGGGGTCATGACCTCAGAAACGCCCGACTCCGAGCACTGGCGTCGCTATTACGAAGTGACCGTCGACCGGCCCGCTTGGGAGACCGTCCGGATCGCGATCGCCAACTTCGCCCTTGAGGAACCATCGGCCGGTCGATTTGCAGTCGATCTGGGCTGCGGCGCCGGACGCGATGCCGGCGAGCTGCTGCGTGCTGGCTGGCGTGTGCTCGCGGTCGACCGGGAATTGAGCGGCTTGCGCATTCTCGAGGAGCGCACGCCCGCCGAGATGCGTGAACTTCTGGCCACCCACGCCGCCGAGCTGGTCAGCTTTGAGGTTCCGGCAGCCGACCTCGTCAACGCAAGCCTGAGCTTGCCGTTCCTTCCCGAGCAGCAGTTCTGGCGGGTATGGCAGCGGCTTCTGGCGGCCATTCAGCCCGGCGGTCGCGTCTCGGCGATGGTCTTCGGCGACCGCGACGAGGGCGTGGGTGATGCCCAGATGACCTTCGTCAGCCCACCGGCATTCCGCGCCTCTCTCGAGCCGGAGTTCGAGGTCGAGCATTGGGTTGATCTCCAGGAGGACACCACGATGGCGCTCGGCCAGCCACACCACATGCACAGGATTGACGTCGTCGCCCGGCGCGTTCGTTCACGGCGCGGCCCGACTGCTCTAGTACCATCGACGCCCAAGCGGACTGGGACCGACACGTGAACGACGAACACGACCATCACCACGAAGAGCACGAGCATCACCACCAGCCGTACGACTGGAGCGCCGACCTGCTCGCGCTGCGCGAGGCCGCCAGCCACTACTATCGTCACCAGTTCGACTATCACGGCCATTTGCCGCCGGACGGCTGGGATGGGCCGCGCTACTACCCACCTGCCGAGGATTGGCGCCTGACCTCGCGGCTGGACCGCGACGTGCCGGGCACCGGTCAGGCGGTCCGGTTGGCAACCTCGACCGGGCAGCTGCGCGATATGGCGGTCGCAGGCCAGCTGGTGTTCGAGGCCGGTGGCGGTGAGCAGCGGCTGACGGCCTTCCTGAGTCACGATGCACGTGGGTACGAGGTGCTGTTCGTGCCCTTCCGCGACGAGACGTCGGGCAACGAGACGTACGGCGCCGGCCGCTATGTCGAGGTGCCCTACGAACCCGACATGGACGATTTCGAGCTCGACTTCAATTTCGCCTACAACCCGTCATGCGCCTACTCGCCGGCCTACGACTGTCCCTACCCGCCGCCCGCCAACCGCCTGGCGATCCCGGTGACGGCCGGTGAGAAGCTGCCGTTCGAGGGCGACCTCGCCCACTGAGCCCAACCGCGCGCAGGCGGCGCGGTAGCATCTGAGCGCCGGCCGGTCGAGGTTGCGACCGGCCTATTGGCGTGCGCCGCCGCCGATTAGGGACTCGAGATGAAGATCGTGGTGGGCCTGGGGAACCCAGGCAAGCAGTACGAACACACACGCCATAACGTGGGCTGGATGGTGCTCGACCGGCTGGCCGAGCGGGCCGGCTCGACCGGGCGTGCCCGCGCTCGGGACGCCGCGGCGAGCGTGCACGGCCGTTACCGGGGGCTTGACCTGATGCTGGTCAAGCCGACCACCTACATGAACATGTCGGGCATCGCCGTGCGCAAGGTGCTCGCTCGTCAGCGCGCGCCACTTGCCGATCTGCTCGTCGTGGTCGACGACTTCGACCTGCCACTCGGTCGCATCCGGCTGCGCGCCGAGGGGAGTGCCGGCACGCACAATGGGCTGCGTTCGATCGTCGGCGAGCTGAGCACCCAGAAGTTCGCACGGTTGCGCGTGGGCATTGGCGAACCCTCCCGGGCGGCCATCGACCATGTGCTCAGCGGCTTCACGGCGGCCGAACAGAAGGTGCTCGACCAGGTCCTCGAGGCTGCCGCGGACGCCGTCGAAGAGTGGGCGCGCGAGGGGCCGGCGCGCGCCGCCAACCGCTGGAACGCGTGGTCCGCCGATCAGGCGCCGGAACAGGTGCCGCCGGCGCCGCCCGACGACCTTCGTTCCGCAGGCCGGCCCGTCGGCCGCCAACCCGCCGACCGCCAGCCCGCCGAGCCGCAGATCGTCCGTCACGCGACCGGCTGGCGGAGGTTGCTGCGTCGTGGCTGAGCCATCAGTTCGCGCGCGCGGCCGGACCACGCGTGAACGGCGGCTGGCCGAGCAGGTCGCAACCGAGCACGCTCAGCGGGGGCACGCGCAGGCGGAGGGGGCCAATCCCCGCGGCCGGCTGCCCAACCTGTCGCCACTGCCCGACATGCTGGCGCGCTCAGCCGAGCTGCAGGATCTTGCGCAGCGCTACCGGACGGTGCGCGAGGGCCGCGTCGGCCAGGCGCTGCGCCATGTCACCTACGCAGCGATGCCCCACGGCGCGAAGTCGTTCCTGGCTGCGGGCCTGGCTGTCGCGAGCGCCGAGCGCCTGATTTGGATCGCCCGCGATGCCGAGATCGCCGCCCGCGTGGCCGAGGAGCTCGCCGCGTGGCTGGGCGACGCCGAGTCGGTAGTCGTGCTCGAGCCACGGACGGCGCTCGCGTATGAGCGCTCGGAACTGGTGCGCGACGAGAGCGCCGCGCGAGTTGCCGCCCTCGCCGCGTGGCGCTCCGGGTCGCCGAGAGTGCTCGTGGCCAGCGTCCAGGCACTCTTCCAGCACACTCTGGCACCGGATGCATTGCCCGCCCAGCCCCTGACGCTGAGCGCCGGCCAGCGTGTCGCCCAGGAGCGCGTATTGCGCGAGCTCGTTGGACTCGGCTACGAGGCCCTGCCGGAAGTGGCCGGGCGCGGCGAGTTCGCCCGCCGCGGCGGCATCGTCGACGTCTTTCCGGCCGGCCAGCAGCTGCCCATCCGGCTCGAGTGGTTCGGCGATGAGATCGAGTCGCTGCGCGCATTCGACCCGGCCAACCAGCGTGGCGTCCGGCCGATCACGACGGTCAGCCTGCTGCCGGCGAGCGAGTTCCTGCTCGGCCCGGGCGCGGGCGACCGCCTGCGCGAGCGGCTGGGCAGAGCGTCCGGCAGGCTGTCGGCAGAACTGTCGGCCGACCTCGCCCACCTCGAGAACGGCCAGCTGGCCGATGCCGCCGAGATTTGGGCCGGCCACCTCGCGCCGACTACCGGCCTCGACCACCTTGCCGACGAGATCTGGGTCATCGATGAGCCGGAGGACATCAACGCGGCCGCCGAATTCCTGTGGTCGCAGGCCGACGAGCGGCGCGCCGAGCTCGAGAAGTCGGGGGTGCTGCCGCGCGGCTGGCCGGAACCGTATCCGGCGCGCCGCGAGTGGAAGCAACACCTCAACGCAGCCAGGACACTGGAGCTCACCTGGGAGAGCGAGGCAGCCGGGGCGCCACCCGGCGGCAACCCGTTTGGCTGGCACGAGCCGGTGCTGCCGCCGCAGGCGATCCGCGACCTGGCCGAGACAATCGCGCGCTGGCGACGCGAGGGCGCGCGGGTTGTCCTGGCGTCGGACCAGTCGGCGCGCCTGTCGGAGCTGCTGGGCGAGGCGGACATCATCGCCGCGCCCATCGTCACGCTGGGCGAGGCACCACCCCCGGGTGGGCTGGCGCTGATCGATCGTAGCCTCAACTCGGGCTTCGCCGGCGGTCCGGAGGGCGTCGTCCTGGTGACCGATCGTGAGCTCTTCGGTGCGGTCCGCGTGCGCCGCCCGCGCGTCCTGCGCCGGGCCGTGCCGCGCGACGTGCTCGAGCGACTGCAACCGGGCGAGCTGGTGGTCCATATCGACCACGGCATCGCCCGCTACGCGGGTATGACGCGCCGCTCGGCGGGCGGCGACGGTGCCGAGGAGCGCGACTTCCTGGAGCTGCACTTTGCCGAGGGCGGGCGGATGTGGGTGCCGGTCGAGCAGATCGAGCGCGTGTCGCGTTACGCCGGCGGCGAGAACCCACACCTGTCGCGGCTCGGCGGTGGCGAGTGGCTGCGCACCAAGACGCGTGTGCGCAAGGCGGTCAACGACCTGGCCGAGGAACTGCTGGCGCTCTACACGGCACGCGAGCGAGCCGAGGGCCGCCCCGTCAGTGAAGACACCCCCTGGCAGCAGGAGCTGGAGGCGGCGTTCCCGTACGAGGAGACGCTCGACCAGCTACGCGCCACGGCCGAGGCGAAGTCGGACCTCGAGCGCGGCCGGCCGATGGACCGCCTGGTGGTCGGCGACGTGGGCTACGGCAAGACCGAGGTCGCGTTGCGGGCGGCGTTCAAGGTCATCGCCGACGGGATGCAGGTGGCCGTCCTGGTGCCCACGACCGTGCTCGCGGCGCAGCACCATGAGACGTTCCGCCAGCGTTTTGCCGCCTACCCGTTCACGGTGCGCATGCTCAGCCGGTTTGTTGATCCCGGTCATCAGCGCGAGATCCTCGCCGGGCTGGCAGCGGGGTCGGTGGACCTGGTGATCGGCACGCACCGGCTGTTGTCGAAGGACGTCCGCTTCCGCAACCTTGGCCTGGTCGTGGTCGATGAGGAGCAGCGTTTCGGCGTGGCGCACAAGGAGCGGCTCAAGCAGCTGCGCACGGAGGTGCACGTGCTGACCCTGTCGGCGACGCCCATCCCGCGCACGCTCAACCTGGCTCTTGCCGGGGTGCGCGACATGAGCGTCATCGAGACGCCGCCCGAGGACCGGCTGCCCATCCAGACACGTGTCGCGGAGGCCAGCGCCGGACTGGTGCGCGACGCGCTGCTGCGCGAGATCGACCGCGGCGGCCAGGCGTTCTTCGTCCACAATCGGGTCGAGACGATCGAGGCACAGGCCGAGCAGCTGCGCCAGTTGCTGCCGCACGCGCGGGTCGCGGTGGCTCACGGCCAGATGGCCGAGGGCGCCCTCGAGCGCGTGATGCTCGCCTTCGCGCGCGGTGAATTCGACGTGCTGGTGTGCACCACGATTATCGAGTCGGGGCTGGACATCCCCAACGCCAACACGATCGTCATCGACCGCGCCGACGCACTCGGCCTGGCGCAGCTCTACCAGCTGCGCGGTCGCGTGGGTCGCGCGAGCCGGCGGGCATACGCGTACCTGCTCTATCGGCGCCGCGGCCAGCTCTCGGACATCGCGCGCAAGCGGCTGCAGGCCATCTTCAACGCGAGCGAATTGGGCGCCGGCTTCCAGATCGCCCTGTCCGATCTCGAGATTCGTGGCGCCGGCAACATCCTTGGCGCCGAGCAGCACGGTCACCTTGCGGCGGTCGGCTTCGACCTGTACACGCGCCTGCTGGCGGAGGCCGTCGAAGAGCGACGTGCCCTGCTCGAGCAGCGCTCGCCGGTCAGGCCGCGCGCGCAGACCGTCATCGATCTGCCGGTCGACGCCTACCTGCCCGACGATTACGTGGCCGACGAGCCGATGAAGCTGGAGCTGTATCGCCGGCTGGGCCGCACGGCCACCGACGCCGAGGTCGAGACGATCCGTACCGAGCTGGTCGATCGCTTCGGGGCGCTGCCGGCACCGGTCGAGCGGCTGCTCGAGGTCGCGCGGGTGCGCATCGCGGCGGAGACGGCGGGCATCGGCTCGTTGACGCGCGAAGGCCACGACCTGGTGATCAGGTTCGGTTCCGACTGGTCACGCTCCGCCACCGTCCGCGCGATGGCGCCCACTTCCCTGTCCGATCGCGTGCCGGGCATCGCCCCCGGCGCCATCCACTACGGCTCGAACCAGATGCGCATCCGCCTCGACCGTTCGCCCGATGCCGCGTGGCAGACCACCCGGGCCGTCGTCAAACGCCTGGCCACACGCCTCGAACAGCCGGCAGCCTAGCCGCCGTTCAGAAGCACGCTGCCGTGCCACGGTACTCCCGTGCTGTTCTGGGGCAACGGCACGCTGCGCTAGACTGACCGGGGCCGCCCAGCATCCGGGGCCCTACACGAGGGACAGCCAGCACGTGTCTGCAGACGATCTGCGCGCGAAGATCCGTGAGATCCCCGACTTTCCCAAGCCGGGCATCCTGTTCTACGACATAACCACGCTGCTGAAGGACGCCGGCGCGTTTCGCGAGGCGATTCAGCTGATGCTCGAGCCTTTCCGCGACCGGAAGATCGATGCGGTGGTCGGCATGGAATCGCGTGGCTTCATCTTCAGCGCGCCGATGGCCATCGAACTGAACGCCGCCTTCGTGCCGGTACGCAAGCTGGGCAAGCTGCCGGCGGAAACTGCCAGCGTCGAGTACGCACTGGAGTACGGGACGAACACGCTCGAGATACACAAGGACGCGCTTCAGCCCGGGCAGCAGGTGCTGATCGTCGACGACCTGCTGGCGACCGGCGGCACGGTGCTGGGCACGATCGAGCTGGTCAAGATGCTCAAGGCGGATGTCGTGGGCCTGGCGTTCCTCGTCGAACTGCTTTTCCTCAACGGCCGTGAACGGCTGGACGACTACGAGATCCACAGCGTCGTCCAGTACTGATCCGGTGCATCGCTGATGCCTGCCGCAGACGACGATCGGGCGCGCGATCCCTCGCGTCGCGAGTTCTTCAGGACGTTCAGTCGCGACGCTGTGCGCAGCCTGGGCACGGCCGTGGGTGCGGCTGCCGAATTGCGCCGGAGCAGCACCGCCGCGGCCCGTGAGCTGCTCGACATGGGCACGATCGCCATGCGCCCCGAGGCCAGCGCCGAGCGGCTCCTGGCCACTCCCGCAGTCGAGGAGCAACGCCTGCCGGCGACCAGCGAGGCGACCTTCCGAAGCCCGTACCGTTACACCGGGCAGGAGTTGGTCCTCCTTGACCAGCGACGCCTGCCCGGTGCCGTGACGACGTTCGCGTGCGCCGACGCGAGCCAGGTTGCCTCGGCCATCCGCGATGGCGCAGTCAACCGCGGGCCGGTGCTCGCCGAGGTGGCGGCTTACACGCTGGCGGTGGCCGCGTGGGCGGCGACCGGACGGCCTCAGCCAAGCCTGGATCAGCACTTCAAGGCAGCGGCGAACACCCTGCGCGGGGCTCGCGCCGACGTGCACGCGCTGGCCTATGGCATCGAGCGCAGCGAAGCGCGCTATCGAGCGCACGCCGGCGACGAGGTCAGCGCCGAGCAGATGCGCGAGGAATTGAAACAAGAGGCCGACGAGATCGCCGCCGAGGCGACCACCGCGCATGCGCGCATCGGACAGCGTGCTGCCGCCGCGATCGTCGAGCTGGTCGCCGACTCTCAGCCGCCGGCCGGCGCCGCGGACGGTGTCCTACACGTATTGATGCATGGCGACATGGGGCCGCTCAGCTGTGGCCTGATTGGCACCGGGACCGCCGCGCTGGTGACCCTGATCGGCGCCGGGCGGCGCGTGCACGTTTGGCTGACCGAGGCCGGCCCGGGCAACGAGGGCGCCCGCATCGCCGCGCTGCAGCTCACCCAGCTCGATGTGCCACACACCATCGTCAGTGACTCGGCGGTTGGTTGGGTACTGGCCAACCGGCCAGTCGCGGCGGTCATGCTGCGGGCGGACGTTGTATGTGCCAACGGCGACGTCGGCACGATCGTGGGTGGTGCCAACGTTGCCCAGCTGGCCGCGGCGACGTCGGTGCCCGTTGTCGTCCTGGCGCCGCGCTCTGCGTTCGATCCGGCAGCGGCCGATGGATCGGCTCTCACGGTCGAGACGCGGTCGGCATCCGAGAAGATCGTCGCGGGCGACGCTACGGATCTGGCGGACGGCCGCCCATCGGTCATCTTCGGGGTGCGGCTTGATCCTCGCTCGGACGTGGTGCGGGCGGAGCTGGTCGGTCGCCTGATCAGTGAAGGGCCTGCCTGACCGTGTCTGCCACCACGCGCTCCGACACCGCCACGGCGCAGCGCACGCTGCGCATCAGCCCCACGCGCGATCGCGAGCTGCTGCGCGACTTCCTTGAGGGTGACCGCCTGCGTGCTGCGTACGCGCTGTGTGACCTCGAGGACCGCGAGTTCGCGCGGACCAAATGGGGCGTGGCCTTCGATGGCGACGAGCCGGTTGCAGTCGCGCTCGAGTACGGCGGGCTGACTCCCCAGCCGCTCTTTGTCATGGGCGATGGCGAAGCGATTCTGGCCGTGCTACGCGAGGTGATCCACCCACGCATCGTCTATCTCGCCGCCGATGAGTCGCTCCTGCCCATGATCGGACGCGTGTATCGCATAGATCCAGGGCCGCAGATGATGCGCATGTGGGTCAGCCGCGACACCTTCCAGCCGCCTAAGGGCGTCGCCGCGCGGCTGGCGCCTGCGGACATCGTCGATCTCAACCGTCTGTACGGCCTCGGCTTCTCGGGCTGGCTGCCGGCCGAGTCGATCGCCCAGGGCGTGTATTACGGGGTGCGCGTCGGCGGCCGGCTGGTCGCCGCGGCGGGTACGCACGTCATCAGTCCACAGGCACGCCTCGGCGTCGTCGGCAATGTCCTGACCAGCGCCGATTTCCGCAACCGCGGCTTTGCCAAGCTGACCACCGGCGAGGTGACGCGCGAACTGCTGCGCACGTGCGATGAGGTGGTGCTGAACGTGCGTGCCGACAACCCGCCGGCCATTGCCGCGTACGAGGCGCTTGGCTACCGAGAGTACTGCCGCTTCGAGGAACGTCTGGCGCATCGTCGTGGAGCGCCCTGGGATAGCATCGTTGCCCAGCTGGGCCGGTTGTTGGTGCGCAACCGCCAGCCCACATGACGGCACCATGGCGCGGCCGCAGCCGGCTCCGGCTGGTACCTGCGCGGAGCCGGGGCTTCAGAAATAGGGAGTGATTGTGACAACTACGAACCTGGCGGACACCGCGGGCGCTGCGCGCCCCGGCACCGGCCAACCGGCCCACGACGTGGCCGACCTCGCGCTCGCCGGTGAGGGCAGGCGGCGGATCGAGTGGGCCGAGCGAGAGATGCCTGTGCTGCGCCTGATCCGCGAGCGCTTCGAACGTGAACGCCCACTCGACGGCCTGCGCATCGGTGCCTGCCTGCACGTGACCACGGAGACGGCGAACCTGATGCGCACCCTCGCGGCGGGCGGCGCGAGCGTCGCGCTGTGCGCGTCCAACCCACTGTCCACCCAGGACGACGCCGCGGCGGCGCTCGTGGCGGAGTACGGGATCAGTACCTATGCCCGGCGCGGCGTGGACCGCGATGGCTACTACGCTCACCTGAACGCCGTTGCCGACACGCAGCCGCAGCTGACCATGGACGACGGCTGCGACCTCGTCACGCTGCTGCACAAGGAGCGACCCGCCGATCTGGCCGGCGTGATGGCCGGCACCGAGGAGACGACGACTGGGGTCATCCGGCTGCGCGCGATGGCCGCCGACGGCGCGCTGCGCTTCCCGGTCGTGGCGGTCAACGAGGCGCTCACCAAGCATCTCTTCGACAATCGCTACGGCACCGGCCAGTCCACTGTCGACGGCATCCTGCGGGCCACGAATATCCTGCTTGCGGGGCGGCGCGTGGTGGTGGCCGGCTACGGCTGGGTGGGCCGCGGCATAGCTACAAGGATGCGCGGCATGGGTGCGCAGGTGACGGTGGTCGAGGTCGATCCCGTGCGCGCCATCGAGGCGCTCATGGACGGCTTCCTGGTGATGACCTCGCTTGAGGCCGCCGCCTGGGGCGACGTCTTCGTGACGGCCACCGGCAACCTCAACGTCTTCCGCGCCGAGCACTTCAAGCTCATGCACGATGGCGCAATCCTGGCCAACAGCGGTCACTTCGACGCCGAGCTCCAGCTGCCGGCGCTGCACGAGATGGCCGGCGGCCGTATTCGCGAGGCACGCCGCAGCGTGCAGGAGTACGACCTGGGCGACAAGCGCCTGTACGTGCTGGGCGAGGGCCGGCTGGTGAACCTGGCCGCGGCCGAGGGACATCCGGCGGCAGTCATGGACATGAGCTTCGCCAACCAGGCACTTTCGGCCGAGTACGTCGCGCAACACCACGCCGAGCTCACGCCACAGGTCTATGTCGTGCCCGAGGACATCGACCGCGAGGTGGCGCGTCTGAAGCTCGCGTCGCTGGGGATCAAGATCGATGAGATGACTGCCGAACAGGCAGCCTACGTCAGCTCATGGCAGCA